>SSFP01000130.1 GCA_008015455.1 Polynucleobacter sp.
AAGCAGCGGCCTGAATAGGCAATACACAAAGCGCCATGGATAAAGACTTCAATTTCCATGTCAGGACAGTCTTGGCGAACTGCTTCAATTTCATCAAGCGATAATTCGCGAGACAAAATAACGCGACTAACACCAACTGATTGCCAAAATCTGGCAGCTTGTCCATTCACAGTGTTTGCTTGCACAGATAAATGAATCGGCATATCAGGCCAATTTTCACGAACCAACATGATCAAGCCAGGATCTGACATGATCAAAGCATCTGGTTTAAGAGCCATGACCGGCTCCATATCTTTCACATAAGTGCGAGTTTTTGCACCGTGTGGAAAGATGTTAGAGACTAGGTAGAAACTTTTTCCTTGAGCATGAGCTGTATCGATACCTTCACGCAATACTTCTAAATTACCAAAGTCATTGTTGCGAACACGAAGTGAGTAACGTGGTTGACCCGCATAGACAGCCGTTGCCCCAAAATTGAAGGCAGTATTCAACATATCTAAGCTACCGGCAGGCGCTAAAAGTTCAGGTGTTTTCATAGCCCGTATTTTAGGTGTTTTCGAGCTTTTTTGCCGGTGATAGGGCTTAAAACCCTAGGGATATTTCAGATGATGAATGAAATCCCCTGTATTTCGGGGGTATTAGAACTTCTCGGTAGGTCCTAGATGGCGCCATTGCCCTACAGGTAAATTGCCTAAAGGGATTTGTCCAATACGAATTCGCTTAAGACCAATCACCTTTAAGCCTACAAGTTCACACATCCTGCGAATTTGACGTTTACGACCCTCGCGTAAAACAAAGCGCAATTGGTCTGTGTTTTGCCAGCTAACTTTGGCAGGTTTTAGAGCGACATCATCTAGTTTGAGACCATGATTGAGTAAGCGTAAACCTTCTGGACTAAGAGTTCCTTCTACGCGAACTAAATATTCTTTTTCAATCGGGCTATTTTCACCAATCAGTAATTTGGCAATTCGGCCATCTTGAGTCAACACTAATAAGCCACTTGAATCAATATCCAGGCGACCCGCCGGAGCTAAGCCACGAGTATTGAATTTGCCTGGTAATTGAGCAGATAGTTGGTGAACAAATTGATTCTCTGGGGTAATGAGTGAGGCTGCCGGTTTGTATTCTCGATCTTCATCGAAGTGAGAAATATAACCAACCGGTTTATTCAAAATAATGGTGTAGCGGCGTGCTTGCTGAGCGATCGCTGCTTTCTTGAGCTCAATCTTTTGGTGTGGATAGGCGCGGGCGCCTAATTCGCTCACGACTTCGCCATCAACCAATACCAAACCTTGTTCAA
Source organism: Polynucleobacter sp. (assembly GCA_008015455.1). GTDB lineage: Bacteria > Pseudomonadota > Gammaproteobacteria > Burkholderiales > Burkholderiaceae > Polynucleobacter. Next base: position 1,301 of record SSFP01000130.1, read on the forward strand.
TATAGTTATCAGCTTCGCGCCTGGAGCAAATGCCTTGCTCTGACATTAATTTTGAAATGCGTACTTTTTCCACGGACTCGATTATCGCCTATTGGGGAGGAGGGTTTTGACTATTTTCTTTAAATGACTCAGTCAGAGCAATTTGCAACTTTGCGTGAATCTTGATCAACTGATTTCTGAGTAAATAAATAACACTCGCCATCAATGCTGCCAGAATCACTAGCATGCCTGCAGGCGGCAGAATACTGGAGCTTAAAGCAGATACAAAAATCAAAAGCGCAATAACAGCTAGAACTGGCATTAGTTGTGAGAATAGCTGATGAATCGCTGCTCTTTCACCATCAGAGTATGTGCCAGAATGAAGGCGTACATCAGCTAATAAGAGACCTAACGCTTCTAGTTTTCTATAAATCGCAAACATAAATGGCGCTGATAGCAAAAGACTCATCGCCCACATCATGGCTTGCTGATAAGACTCACCAAACCAAGCTAGATGGCGAGTATCAATATATTCATTTAGTAGTGTAAATAATTTAGATGCTGATAAGAACAGCGCAATCACAATGCACGCATTAACGAAAACATGAAAAGTAATTCTTCTGACAAATGGTCGAATATCAGAACGTAATTGATTATCTGAGCGAATTTGACTGATCCACTCAGAGTACTGAATAAAGATGTTTTTGATGGGGCTAGGTATGCGCTGCCCCACTAAATTACTCAATGGGTCTGAAGCTTTAATTAAGTAGGGAGTAAACAATGTGGTGATCGTAGATACCGCCACCACGATTGGGTACAAGAAGTTACTAGTGACGTTAAGCGTCAAGCCTAGAGATGCAATGATGAATGAGAATTCGCCAATTTGTGCTTTGCCCATGCCCACTCGCATGGAGGTGCGACCATCATGACCTGTAATGAATGTCCCCATGCTACAAGACACCACTTTGCCAATAATGACGGCAACGCTAATGATGCTAATAGGCAAGGCGTATTTCCAAATAATCATAGGGTCTAGCAAGAGACCAATGGTCACGAAGAAAATAGCAATGAACATGTCTTTAACGGGTTCAATTAACTTTTCAATCGTATGAATATGTCTCGATTCAGCCATGATGGCGCCAATCAAGAAGGCTCCCAAAGCAACGCTATATTGGAGTTTGATAAACACTAAACAAAAGCCAAAGCAAAGACCGAGAACGGCGACTAGAAGCATCTCTTTTCTTTGAAACTTGGCGACTAGATTCAGTAGGCGCGGAATCAAAAGAATGCCTGCTGCTAGAGATACAGTCATAAATAAAATGAGTTCACCAATGGTCATGGCTGCTTCAGTGGGCTCGAGTTGACCGGTTGTTGCAATACCAGTGAGCATGACGATCAAACTGATCGCCAAAATATCTTCAACAATCAAAATGCCGTAAATAAGATTGGCGAATTTTTCTTTTTTCAGTCCTAATTCTTCTAAGGCTTTAACAGTAATCGTGGTGGAAGAGATCGCCATCATGGCGCCGAGGAACAAAGAGTCCATGGGACTCCATGAGAAGAATCGACCAATTTCGTAGCCCACCCAGATTAATAGGATAATTTGTGCGAGGGCTGCCACAAATGCTGTTGCACCGACTTTGGCTAGTTTTCTGAGGCTAAACTCAAGTCCTAAGCCAAACATAAGAAAGACCACGCCTAATTCGCCTAAGGTCTTAATGGTTTTCTCATCTGAGATAAACGGAAACGGAGTAGCGTAAGGACCGATAATTAAGCCCGCAATGATGTAGCCTAAAACAACGGGTTGCCTGAGATAGTGGAAGATAACCGTCACGACCCCAGCCACCAGCATAATGACCGCTAAGTCCTTGATGAAATCCTCTCCGTGCATTCTTTTTCTCTCTTTTTTAATTCAACCGCGATAATGTCATTATGGCTTTAATTGTTCTTACTGATGCAAAACTGGCTTTTGGCCACGTTGACTTACTAGCAAATACCTCTTTTTCCCTTGAATCTGGGGAGCGGGTAGGCCTTATTGGGCGTAATGGGACGGGTAAATCATCCCTACTCAAAATATTAGCAGGTCTTGAGAAATTAGATGATGGCACTTTGCAATATCAGCAAGGTTTACGCATGGCTTATGTTGCGCAAGAGCCTATTTTTGATTCGCAAGAAACTGTTTTTGATGCTGTTGCCCAAGGTGTGGCAGAAGTCAAAGCCTTGCGAGAAGAATATGAAACATTGAGTGTTGCTGAGTGGACTGATGAGTCTCAGCATCGCCTAGACATCATTCAGTCAAAATTAGAGTCGATGAGTGGCTGGAACTGGGAGCAACGCGTTCATGAAACGCTCGATCGTTTGCATTTAGATCCGTCAATTCAAATTGGCGCTTTGTCTGGAGGTAACCGCAAGCGCGTTGCATTAGCGCAAGCGTTGGTGGCGGTACCTGATGTTCTATTTTTGGATGAGCCTACTAACCACTTGGATTTGGATTCTATTACTTGGTTAGAAGAGCTTTTAAAAGCTTTTAAAGGTTCTGTTGTATTGATTACTCATGATCGAGCATTCTTAGATGCGGTGAGCACTCAAATTGTTGAGTTAGATCGTGGGATTTTGCGTTCTTATCCAGGTAATTTTTCTGCTTATGAATTACTCAAAGAGCAGGAGCTTGCTTCAGAAGCTTTAGCGAATGCAAGAGCTGATAAATTGCTGGCACAAGAAGAGGTCTGGATCCGTAAAGGTGTGGAGGCGCGGCGTACGCGAAGTGTGGGTCGTATTGCTCGATTAGAAAAATTAAGAGCTCTACGAGCTGAGCGCCGAGATGCTATGGGTCAAATTAAGTTATCCGTATCTTCTGGTGAGCGCAGCGGGAAAATAGTGGCAGAGTTGGAGAATGTCAGTAAATCTTATGATCGCCCCATTGTGAAGAACTTTAGTGCCACCATTTTGCGTGGCGATAAGGTGGGATTGTTAGGTCCTAACGGCGCTGGCAAAACTACTCTATTAAAACTGATTCTAGGTGTGATTCAGCCGGATAGCGGTACAGCAACCATGGGATCAAGGATTGAGATCGCTTATTTTGATCAGATGCGAGAAGGTTTAAATCTTCAGGCAACTTTAGAGGACTACATTAGTCCAGGTAGTGAGTGGATCGAAATTAATGGCAATCGCAAACATGTCAAAAGTTATTTAAATGATTTCTTATTTGCTCCTGAGAGAGCAGCATCTCCCATATTAACTTTATCCGGTGGTGAGCGTAATCGTCTTTTACTAGCTAGATTGTTTGCGAGACCTGCGAATGTGTTGGTGCTTGATGAACCAACGAATGATCTTGATATTGATACCCTCGAATTATTAGAGCAGTTACTGCAAGATTACAAAGGCACCGTATTTCTGGTGAGTCACGATCGTGCCTTTTTAGATAACGTGGTGACAAGCATTATTGCTTATGAGGGTGATGGTTCATGGCGTGAGTATGAGGGTGGCTACGAAGATTGGCAGATTCAGAAAAAGCGCAGTGAAGCTTATCGAGCTAATCAAGAAGCTCCCGTGATTCAAGCTGAGGTCAAGGCGGCGCCTAAGGAAGTTGCTCCTGTAAAAGCGAAATCAACTATTCAAAAGTTGAATAGTAAAGAGCGTCAAGAGTTAGAAGTGATTCCTGGGAAAATTGAAGCTCTTGAGAAAGAGCAGGCAGATATTGGGCTTAGCTTAAGCGATGGCGATTTATATAAAAACCATCCTGACCAGGTCACTCAATATCAAGAACGTTTGCGTGCTATTGAAGAGCAGTTAATTGAGTTGATGGTTCGCTGGGAAGATCTTCTTAAACGATCAGAATCGTAAAGAGATTCAAGCCAGTCCAATGTTTATTTAGCAAGATAAACCGCACTGGCAATCAGAGCGCAACTAGATAAGCTCATGAGTATGAGGCTTAATCGATTGCGAGCATTATTTTGGCTAAAGTCATATTGGAATTTTTCCGACTCAATTTGATTCAGTGAAATGTCCATTTCAGCTAGTGATCTTTCAACAGCATCAATCATTTCTGTCGGCCCGCAAACTAAAAATTGAGCTTTCTTTAAGTCAATATTCTTTTCTGTAAATACCTGACATGCTTTTCTGAGATTTTCGGTATTCATCACACCAGATAAGCCAGTCCATTGATTGTAGGGTTCAGTTACGATGGCTTGAATACTGAGTTGCTTGAATAAATGTAGATCCATCATGTCATTTAAATGAACCATTTGGTCTTCCAGGCGGTTGCCATAGATGAGTAGAATGGGTTTCTCAAGTGGTGCCGGTTTACCTGCAATAAAACTTCTCAAAATACTGATGATGGGTGCAATACCAGCGCCACCAGCAATTAATACAAGAGCCTCTTGGGGATTATTGGCGGCTGTATGACCAAAGTTACCATAGGGTGCATCTAAATAGAGCAAGTCACCTGCTTGAAGTTGAGTCACTTGGTGTGTGAAATCCCCAACATCTTTAATTAAAAATTGAATAGTTGAAGAGGAGCTCTTTTGTGGTGCAGAGCTAATGGAAAAAGGGTTCTCAAAGAGAGGGCGACTATTGAATAATTTAATCCAGGCAAACTGACCAGCTTTGTACGATAAGTGTTGATTATTTTTAGATTGAATATTGAGTTCATAAATCTTGTGAGCAACCTCTCTCACGGAGCTGACTTGGTAGGGCTGCCATCTTTGAGTGAAGGGGCGGATTAAATAAACCCAAGCAACACTTGCCAGCGCAATTGCAAGGGCACATTGCCAGTAAAGCAGCATCATGGGTTCTTGAGCAAAGCGTCCCGCATGGCTCGTGTGATGAAAGCCCAAAAGTGCAATAGCCACTGCCATTAATGCATGACTAAAGCGCCATGTTTCATATTTTATTTGTGAGGTGTTTCTAGTAACAGCTAAGCCTATCAAGACTGCTAAAAGTAGTAATCCCATCACGCCTGTCGTAAAACTCGGTCCAATTAAGCCAAGATGTGTTTCATCAGGTGGGCCTGGGGCATAGATTGCCCGATTAGGGAGGGTATAGATAAACGGGTGAATGGCTAGAAAAATAACTGCCGTTCTGGCAAAGAGTTGGTGAACTTGCAAAACCCAATCAACACCCAAGAATGTTGATAGAGCTTTGATTCTGCCAGTGCTTAAAAACTCTAAAAGGATGATGTTAAATCCCAGGATCGCAAGAGCGGACGATAGTTGATCAGCAAAAGGGCGCTCAGGGAGCGAGAGGTTATGTGCTATCCCTAGGGGCAAAAAGACCAATAACAGGTATGCGATGAGGGCGGTGATGCTAATCAAACTAAATTTCATATTGCCATTATGATTCTTAATATATGTAATTTGTATTACTTATGTAATTTATTTAACTAAATTTATTTGAGATCAATATGAGAACTTTCTTAGCTGCTCCACCAGTTTCGGCTTTTGCCATGGTGATGGGTTTATCAGGTTTATCTTTAGCTTGGACTAAGTTTTCTCATATCTCTCAATTAGTCTACGCTCAGGTATTTGCACTTGTATTTGGCTTGTTAGCAGCGTTTGTTTTTATTGTTCTAGCGCTCGGCTTACTACGCAAACAAATACAAGCCCCACAAAAATTAATCGAAGAGTGGAATCACCCTGTGAAATCCTCTTTCTTTGGTGCCATCTCAGTAGGCGTTTGTTTATTGTCCGCTGTTATATTTCCGCATTCTGCAAAAGTACCTGAAGTTGTTTGGGTTGCCGGGGCTTCATTACATTTGTTAGCGATGTTGGCAGTTTTAAATGCTTGGGTGCATAGAGAATCTTTACAAGCCTCTCACGCCTGCCCCGTTCGGTTTATCCCAGCGGTGGGCAATGTGGTTATTCCTTTAGGTGGTGTGAAGTTAGGTTATATCGAAACTTCTTGGTTCTTTTTTGGTGTGGGACTTATCTTTTGGATAGTTCTTTTGTCCTTGGTGATGTATCGCTTGATGTTTGTTCAGCCAGCATTACCTGATCGTCTAAAGCCGACGATGGCTATTTTCTTGGCTCCACCAACGGTTGCTTTTTCTTCTTGGTTATCCCTCACGGGTCAAACTGGTGAGCAGCCATTGGATTCGGTTGGGCACATTTTGATTGCGATTGGCTTTTTCTTTGCTTTCTTCTTGTTAACGCAATTTAAGAAGTTTGCGCAGTTGCCTTTCTTTATGTCTTGGTGGGCTTATTCATTCCCTAGCGCATCATTCACGATCGCTGCTTTTAATTACGCTACTTTCACACCAGCAGCTATTTACATTGCTTATGCGGCTTTTGTATTTACTACTATTTTGATTGTGGGTCTATTTGTCAGAACGCTCATGGCGATTCATATGAAAGACCCTCAGTGGGTGGATTGATTCCCTCAGCCTTTAATAATGCTTTTTTTAGATCGGCGCCTGAGCCACTGCTGTAGCCTCCTAGGGTGCCATCTGATCTGATGACACGATGACAGGGGATGATGATGCAGATCGGATTAGCTCCGACTGCATTGGCGACTGCTCGAACACTCTTGGGTCGTTGGATAGCATGAGCAATATCAAGATAGGTTCTGAGTGAACCTTTGGGAATTTTTAGAAGAGCATTCCAAACTGCTTGTTGAAAAGCAGTGCCTTGGGGTCTCAGTTCAAACTTCTCAGGGTGTTTAAATAATTGCTTAATCACTTTTTGAGCTGCTTGATCAGTTTGAATACCTTCTTTCAGGGGGTAGCGTTTGCCGCCTAAAAATTCTAAGCGATAAATCGCATGATCCTTGTATTCAAGATAAGCCCATCCCCAGGGGGTTTGGCAGTAACCCGAATGAATGGTAGGGAAGTAATTATTTTTCAAGAGTCTTACTCGTAGAGCTATTGAAGATATTACCCCTCATTAGGCAATAGTTATTTGTTGAGAATCATTCTCATGTAAGATGGTGGTGCATTCACTCATTTCGCGCAAGCCAGCCATGCTCTCCTATAGTCAGCCAGTGCGTTTTTTTCTGGAGGGCGCATGTGTAGTCAACTTAATGATATTCGTCAAAGTTTTTCTTCGCTCAGGGTGGAGAAAAAATTAAGACATCGAGAAATAGCAAAATTCTTAAAAATAACAGAGGCTGAATTAATTGATGCTCATGTGGGAGTGTCTAAATTAGCTTCTATGAAGTCTTCCCCACACTTGGCAAGAGCTACTCGATTAAAAAATACTTGGTTTGAGATGCTTAGCCAGTTTGAGTCCTTGGGGAAAGTTTTATCTCTCACTAGAAATGAATATGGCGTTTTAGAAAAGGAGGGTATCTATCAACCAGTCTCCATGCAAGGAGATATCGGGTTGGTATTGGGCACTTCTATTGATTTACGCCTGTTTTATAAACATTGGGAGTTTGGCTATGCCTTTGAACAGGGTAAGGGGGAAGCTCTTCAGAGAAGCTTTCAGTTCTTTGATGAGTTTGGTGTAGCAGTTCACAAAGTATTTTTACTACCTGAAAGTGATCATGACTATTTTGATGAGTTGATTGATCAATTTTCTGATCCGCATCAAGATCCATGTATTCAAATACAGGAACCAGTCACGTTGGATGCGCCAACCCAACAGAAAGAGCCCTATGCATTTTCGATGGAAACATTTAGGGAAGATTGGCGTGAGCTAAAAGATACTCATGACTTTCATTCTTTGATTAAGCGTTATGGTTTGAATCGTCTCCAAGCTTTGCAAGCTATTGGATCTGAATTTGCCAATCAGCTCACAAAAGATTCTATGCGACGAGTTTTTGAGATAGCTAAAAATGATCTCATTCCTTTGATGATTTTTGTTGGCAATCGAGGTGCTATTCAAATTCATCATGGGGTGATTCATCGACTAGTGGAGGCTAAGTCATGGTTCAACATTCTTGATCCGGGGTTTAATTTACATCTGGATATTAACCATATTTCCAATATTTGGTTGGTTAGAAAGCCAACTCAAGACGGCATTGTTACCTCGATGGAGCTCTTGGATGATGATGGACAGATGGTTGCTTTTGTATTTGGGGAGCGTACCCCAGGTCAGCCAGAGATGCCTGCTTGGCGCCAATTGATCGAAGGGGTGCTAGAAGAACAGGGAAATATTGAGCTATGTGAACTTGATTAGCTGATGAATCTTTGAGCACGAACTACATAAAAGGCTTAGAATAGAACAACTGATATGCATATATCGGGGCCGACATGGTTTCGACGTGGATTGCAAAGCATTGAGGGCATACCGAGGACCCGTCATCTCGTAAAACAATGGGAATGTAATAACTGCTAACGACGAACGTTACGCACTAGCAGCTTAATTGCTGCAGCCCCTGAACTGATTCTCTCTTGGGTCAGGTAGCGCAAGCTACATCAGGGTCATTTACAAGAGATAAGGTTACATAGTGTCACGATGTGTATCCCGACAATTTAGTGAATCGCTCCTTAGCAACGTGTTGGTCCGTGACTGATGAGTTAAATTAAATGACACAACTAAGTATGTAGAACTCCATGTGGAGGATTTGCGGACGCGGGTTCGATCCCCGCCGGCTCCACCAATTTGTAAATCAATAAGGGTCTTCGGACCCTTATTTTTTTGTCTTTGATGACTTTTGTTGTCATGATGAAGATCTCTGGGTTACATTTCTCTAGTCTAAATTCTGCTTTAAAGGTTATTAGTTGAAGATCAGGTCATTTTTTCGTTTAAGAGTCTATCGAGGTGAGGTTCCTGCAATTGGTCCTGGCAAGATTGCTTTGTTGGAGGCGATTGCGGAGTTGGGAAGTATTCGTGCTGCCGCACAATCGCTTGAGATGTCCTATAACCGCGCCTGGTTACTGATTCATGAAATGAATGATAGTTTTAAGAATCCAGTGGTAGAAAGCGTTGCCGGTGGCGCCAAAGGTGGCGGGGCACAAGTCACTGCAGTCGGCATCCAGCTGATTCAAGAGTACCGTCAAATTGAGTTGGAAGCTGAATCTGCTGCCCAAGCAAGATTGAAAAACCTCACCAGCCTGCTAAAAAAATAAAGAAATAAGTTCAATATTTCACTTTGCCCCATATTTCGTTATACTTTCAAAAATATAACGAAATATGGGTGATCACTTGAAAAGACTCATTACAGCTTTGATAGCTACCAGTGCCCTAACGGGGCAGGTATGGGCGGCTGATTTGACAGTTTCAGCGGCGTCTAGCCTAACCAATGCATTTAAAGAGCTTGCTCAAGATTTTGAGAAACAAAATGGAGTAAAGGTTCTTCTTAATTTCGCTGCTTCAGGGCAGTTGGCACAACAAATTATCACGGGCGCCCCGGTTGATGTCTTTGCCAGTGCTGACCAAGAAACGATGGATCGGTTGTCTGAAAAGCAATTGATTCATTCAAAAGACCGCATCAATTTTGCATCTAATGAATTGGTGGTTGTAGTTCCGGTGGCAGCAAAGAGCGGGCTAACAAAATTGGAGCAACTTAACTCCCCAACTTATCAGCGAGCTGCCATCGGTTTACCTGCCAGTGTTCCTGTGGGTAAGTACGCTCAGATGGTCTTGCAAAAACAGGGTCTTTGGTTAGCTATAGAAGCCAAAATGATTGGCGCGCAAAATGTCCGTCAAGTGCTAGATTACGTTGCGCGTGGTGAGGTGGATGCTGGATTTGTATATGCAACTGATGCCGCCATCATGCGGGATAAAGTGAAAGTTGCGATGCATGTTCCCACGGATAAAAAAATTCTGTATCCCATGGCGCCGATTGTGACAAGTGCCCAGTATTCAGTAGCGCAGAAATTCACCGCTTTTGTGCAATCTGAAAAAGGTCGTGCGATACTCAAAAAATATGGTTTTGGTTCGGTTTCTCAATGATTACTGATGCGTGGCTGCCCTTATTTTTGACGCTGAAGGTGGCGGGCTTAGCCACCTTCATTAATATTGTTTTAGGGGTCGCTCTCGCATTTTTCTTCGCAAGAAAAAATTTCATAGGTAAAGATTTTCTTGATGCAGTACTGACGCTACCTATGGTGATGCCACCTACTGTATTAGGTTACTACCTATTGGTATTGTTGGGGAGAAATGGACCTATTGGTCGATTCTTATTAGAGAACTTCAATATCAATCTCATTTTTACCTGGCAGGGTGCTGTCATTGCTGCGGCGATTGTGTCTTTTCCTTTGGTTTTTAAAGGGGCGAGAGCTGCCTTTGAAACAATTGAAGTTCAATATGAGCAGGCTGCGCAAGTTTTAAGTGTTAGTAATACGGCTATATTCTTTAGAGTTACTTTGCCTCTAGCCTGGCGTGGCATTTTGGCTGGTTCATTATTAGCCTTTGCTAGATCTGCAGGAGAGTTTGGCGCCACATTGATGGTGGCTGGAAGTATTCCTGGAAAAACTCAGACCTTATCGATTGCTGTTTACGAGGCTGTTCAGGCTGGGCAAGATGATGTTGCTAATTTCTTGGTATTATTAACATCAATTGTTTGTACCTTAGTTTTATTGGTTTCCGGGCGCTTGGCTCCTGGTCGAGTCGTTGCGAGAGGTTCTTAATGTCAGCGCGTTGGAACTTCCAGTTAAGCAAAAGTTATCAAACTGCTGAGCGGCAATTTGAGATCAATCTCCAATGTAAAACCAATGCTGAAAGTTTGGTGCTATTTGGACCTTCCGGTGCGGGTAAAACTCAAGTTCTAAAAATGTTGGCTGGTTTAGTAAAGCCAGATAGTGGCTATATTCAGTTCAATGGTAAAGAGCTCTTTAATTCGGCAACTGGCTATTCTTTAAGTCCACAAGAGCGCTCCTTAGCCTATGTGTTTCAGGAATATGCTTTATTTCCTCATTTGACAGTTTTACAAAATATTGCTTTTTCATTAAGTAAAACTTGGTTTGCAAAACGCCAGCATGAGCATCATCCCTTGGTTCAAGAATGGCTAGAAAAGATGGATCTTCAGCAGGTGGGGCATCAATATCCTCATCAGTTATCAGGTGGTCAGAGTCAACGTGTGGCGCTTGCTAGAGCTTTAGTCAGTCAGCCCCAAGCATTGTTGCTTGATGAACCTTTTGCTTCTTTGGATGAAGGTCTTAAAAAGAATCTACGACAAGAATTGCGAACTTTGCAAAAGCAGTTAGCTATTCCCATGATTTTGATCACGCACAGTCAAGCTGATGTTGATGCTTTAGCTGATGAGGTGATTCATCTATCCCATGGCTCTGTAGCATCAACGCTTGAATGAGCGATCCATCTTTTTAGATAAGAGCTAAGCGCCATAAAGAGGTGACTTCAGCTGCTCTCGCTCGGTAGAGTGGATCTTCTTTATCCAAGGCTCTCGCATGAGTAGGTCTTACATCTTGTCGACCTAATACTTTTAAGCCGCTAGATTCAATCCAGCCAAGTAAATCAGCTTTACTGCGTAAGCCTAAGTGTTCAGCCAAATCTGACAAGATTAACCAGGCTTCCCCATCTGGGCTGAGATGATCTTTAAGACCACTTAAAAACCCCTTGAGCATTTGGCTATCAGGATCGTAGACCGCATATTCAATCGGTGAGCTAGGGCGAGCGGGTACCCAAGGTGGATTGCAAACAATCAGTGGAGCTAAACCGTCTGGGAATAAATTGGTTTGAACAAGTTTGACGCTCTTTTGTATGCCAAGACCTTCAATGTTTTCTGTGGCACATTCAATGGCGCGTTCATCTTGATCAGTCGCGATGATTTTTTTAATGCCGCGGCTAGCTAGTATGGCGGCTATTACACCTGTGCCAGTACCAATATCAAAAGCAAGTGATTGCTTGCCGAGGGATGCTGGAAGTGGCGCTTTAGCAATTAAGCCCAAATATTCCGAGCGAACTGGAGCAAATACACCGTAATGAGGATGGATGTGACCATCGCCAAGCTCTGAAAGTTCACTGATTGCCATCCCTTTTTTACGCCACTCTAAGGAGCCAATAAATCCTAAAAGATCTTTGAGTGAAGTGACATAGGGTTGGTTAACGATGCCAAAGACTGCTAGACAGGCTTCTGTTACTTGAGGTGCTCTTCTTAATGGAATGCTGTGGTCAGCTTCAAACTGGATTAAGAGCATGCCCAGTGTGCGACTCTTTTGAGATTGGGCTTGACGATGGAGGTGGAAGATCTCCGACATTGGTTTTGCCAAGGGTATTAAACCTTCCCCTGGCTTTTTGGTTTTCGATTTGTTTCTGATACTTTTTTTCGAAGGCTTATCTGCGCGACGTGCCATTGCTTGTAGAAGTTGCTTGGCATTTTGAAAGTCACCTCGCCAAATAATGCCTGTACCTTCACAAGCTAATTGATAGGCTTCATCAGCGGTGATGCTGTCATCTGCAATGATTAATTTTTTAGGGGGAGGAGAACCTTTTTCTGATCTCCAGCGGCATGAGTAAGTGATATCTCCCTCATCCCAAGTTAGCATGGGGTGCTCGGATTCGTGAAGGATGGTTTTATGCATGATGGTGTTCCATCATTAATTGGTGGGCTAAGATATCAATTCCTTTAGCAGATAGATCTGCAGTGGTGTAGCAAGGGGCTTGTTCATAGTTCACATAATTAGAATTTTGTGAACGTTTGTATAAAGCATCGTAGTGTTGTTCTAGTAATTCTCTGACTAGTTGCTTCCATTCTTTTTGAAGAACCAAGTCTCTCCAGTGATCGAGTTTCTCTTTGCCGTGTAGTTCTTTTAAGAATCCAATGGTGTGGACGAGATTATCCGGTTGTTCTATGAAATAAGGGTAATCATCAATTAAAAATGCTACTCGGGCATCGATCGTTGCTTCAATTTTTGAGCAGGGGCTTTGACGCATGCTGTTGAGTAAGGCATCTGGAACATGTAAGCAGCCGATCTTTCTACTCTCTGCTTCCACGAAAACCTTTTGATTGGGGTCGAACTTTTGAAGTTCAAGAAGCAGTAATGTTTCAAACATTTTTTGGCTGGGTTGAGGTGATTCAGGTAAGTTGCCCAATACCGAGCCCTTATGTTGAGCCAAAGATTCAAGATCAAGAACTTGAGCACCTAATTCAGAAAGTCTCTCAAGAACCTTGCTTTTACCGCTACCTGTCATGCCAGTGATCACTTGATAATGAAACTGGGGGCTTAGAGTATTTAATTGACTCACCACATCGCGCCGATAAGATTTGTAGCCACCATCCAAGATGTGTGCATTCCAACCAATTTGACGAAGGATGTATGTCATTGAGCCACTTCGTTTGCCCCCTCGCCAACAGTAGATCAAAGGCTTCCATTCTTTGGGTTTGCCGATGAAGAGAGTTTCAATGTGTTGTGCAATACGTTTGGCAATATAAGCAGCACCCAGTTTCTTTGCTTCAAAAGGAGATACTTGTTTATATAAGGTGCCTATCTGAATTCTTTCTTCATCAGATAGAACGGGGCAATTGATCGCCCCAGGAATATGGTCCTCAGCGTATTCGCTGGGTGAGCGAACATCGATGATGTCTTCAAATTGATCGAGTTGTTGAATTTTTGCGATGCCGTTTGATTTCATGGCTTGGCAAAAATAATTTGATTGAGTTCAAGTGGGTGATGAATGATGTAATCCGCGCCCCAATCTGAAATAGGCTCATCGCAACCACAGTACCCATAAGCCGCCGCCACAGTTTTCATACCCGCTGCTTTACCTGCCTCAATATCTCTGAGATCGTCACCCACATAGATACATACACTTGGATCAATGCCGCAAATTTCAGCGGCTTTCAAAATTGGAGCGGGATGAGGTTTAGCATGAGGTGTTGTGTCGCCACTCACATTCGCATGGCTTCGATCGCTTATGCCCATGAGCTTAAGTAGCGGCACTGTGAAGCGTTCAATTTTGTTGGTCACAATTCCCCAAGCTAATTGATGGTCTTCAAAGGTTTGAAGAAGTTCTTCTATGCCATCAAATAGCCGACTGTTGACGCAAATATTTTTCTCATAATTGGAGAGGAATTCATCACGTAGCATCAAGAAATCTGGGTGATCGGGTGAGTAGCCAAAGGCGCCTTCAATTAAACCTCTTGCACCAGCAGATGCTTTGGGACGCAATTCTTCAAAGGGAAGGGCAGCTAATTGCCTTGATTGTCTTAGCAAGTTAGCTGCGGCTACTAAATCAGGTGCTGTGTCTGCAAGCGTGCCATCCAGATCAAAAAAAACACCCTTGAATAAGGGTGGGGGCATGCTTGATGTCATATTATTTCTTTGTGCAGGCAACTAAGTAGTTCACATCAGTGTCACGACCCAATGAATAAACCTGAGTGATCGGGTTATAGCTTAGACCAATCATTTCATTCATTTCTAAGTCAGCCTCTCTTAGATATTGGTTTAATTCAGAAGGCTTGATGAACTTTTTATAGTCATGCGTACCTTTAGGGAGCATTTGCAAAATGTATTCCGCGCCAATAATCGCTAGTAAGTATGACTTGGGGTTGCGGTTCAAGGTGCTAAAGAAAACTTTGCCACCTGGTTTAACTAAGCGGCTACAAGCTTGAATGATGCTAAGTGGCTCTGGAACATGCTCAAGCATTTCCATGCATGTCACCACGTCATACTGCCCAGCATCTTTGGCAGCCAAGTCTTCAGCGCTGATGTATTCATAATTAACAGCAATACCAGTCTCTAAGCTGTGAACATTTGCCACCTCCAGAGCGTTCTCGGATAGGTCGAT
>SSFP01000052.1 GCA_008015455.1 Polynucleobacter sp.
CCTTAGAAGGGCGGTGCTCTATCCAGCTGAGCTATGGGCAGTCTTTGAAATGAAGTAAAGATTATAACGGAGGTCTTGATTGTGAGCTGATTATGAATCAACGACACGCCTTTGATTCTTTAAAATGATAGGCATCTACTTTTTAGGCTAATTTTATGTCTTCACTCAAGATCTATCACAACCCCAAATGTAAAACATCACGTGATGTTTTAGAGCTCATTCAAAAAGCTGGCATCGAACCAGAGGTGATTCTCTATCTCGTCAACCCACCCTCAGAAAAAGAGTTACGCGCATTGATTCAAGCATCGGGAGGTGGTGTACGAGAGACACTTCGTCAAAAAGGAACGCCCTACGATGAATTAGATCTAGGTAACCCCAAATGGACAGATGATGAACTGATTCAATTTATCTTGAGCCACCCTATCCTCCTGAACCGCCCGATTGTTAGTAATGGTAAAAAAGCTCGACTCTGCCGTCCTTTAGAGACAGTCCAAGAATTTTTCTAAATCATTGTGAGCGCTTGCTGAGATCAAGCTCCAGTTTGCCCGCCCTGGAATTGGTCAACTTGAGCACTCAAACCGCTAGATACTGAACGCATCAGAGTCAAAATTTCTCTGGGAAGGTTAGCTACTCCATCCTTTAAACCCATTTTTAATGATGGAACATATTTGCTAATTTCTTCTGAGCCATAAAACTTCATCGACCAATTATTAAAGCGACGCTTAGGTAATTTATCAATATCCAAAATCTCAATATCTTTATGGCGAGGATCAGCGCAAATAGATGCCCAAATAGGTGCAATTGCTACTGGGGAACCCTCTAAGATTTGACCGAATACGCCATTGTCATAAAACAAGACCCCAGTCACACCAGAATCTTTATTGCGGTGAACCGCACTTTCAAGGAGGTTCATCAAGCCCAAAATTCCAATGTCATTGGTTGATTTGCTAATGTAACTAAGTTCTATAAGCTGCTCAGGTGGAAAGCTTGAAAAATCGATTTGTGTATCTTCTAGGAATGGCATTTGAAGCGGGGAATTCAGGTATAAAAATTTTTGATAATTTTAATAAATATATTGAACAAAAAGCATCAGGAATACCCTGATGTCTAAGTCAAATATTAGACAAAAGTTGATCCAAATCAATTGATACAAAGGCTAATCAAGCCATTCATCATCAGCGGAAAGAATGATCAAACTCTCAAGAAATAAGCACTAAGGGAAATAAAAAAACTGGAGGGGTAGATAAATTTAGCAGAGTGCTAAATGGTCGGAGTACAAGGATTCGAACCTTGGACCCCCTGGTCCCAAACCAGGTGCGCTACCAGACTGCGCCACACTCCGACTAAGACAAATATTATACCCCAGGAGGGGTTAATTGGCAAATATTGCTCAACGGCAAGCTGACTCTAACTGCTGAGCATCTGCCGCCATTTTCGCCATGAATCTAAAACGATCTTCGAGATTATTCTGAATAAAGTACTTCAGAATAAACATCGGCAAATGGGAATCCGGTTCTAGCAGACCTTCATACTTAATCTGCGTCCCAGAGCTATTGGGCAAAATTGACCAATGTCCTGTAAAGCGCTTTGAATCCCCCTTGATTTGCACAAACTCCGTACCCTTCATCGGGTACTCGGTATATTCAATCAGGGTATGCAACTTGATGGTGAAAAACAGAATTTTTTCTTCTGCCCAACGTTCCACCAAGACTTTATGATCAGAGTGTCTCGTGGCTTTAGAGTCAATCACACCCGGAACTTTCTTAGCAGCCTCATAGTCGGTTAGAAAGTGATAGGCCTGACACTGATTGAGAGGTGACTGATAGCTAGCTGTAATGAGAAATGTATCGCCCTGCTGAACTACATTCGCTTTAACCCGAAAAGGATCTTGAAGATTATCGGCCGAAACAGTTAAGTTAGTTGTTAATAGCGCAATCCCTAGAATGGTCTTGCTAATGACTTGATCAAGGCGTCTCAGCGTAAGCACTGCAATTCTTTTAAGAAATGAGTATTTTTAAAAAATTAGACAGGAATAACTGATGCAATCTTTTTGGCAAGATCTTGGGCTTGCTTTGCATCTTGCGCCTCAACCATCACGCGTAAAAGCGGTTCAGTACCCGATGCTCTAATGAGAACGCGCCCTGTTCCATTTAATTCTTTTTCGGCATTAGCAACACTAGCTTTTAGATTAGCATCAGACTGCCAGTCATAGCCCAGCTTGTAACGAACATTGTTTAAGGTTTGCGGGAATAGAGATACCTTCTGCAATAGTTCTGCCAAACTTTGATGGCTCTGCTTCATAGCAGAAAGCACCTGCAAGGCTGCCACAATACCATCACCCGTTGTGTGTTTATCTAAACAAATTAAATGGCCGGAGCCCTCACCACCTAACAACCAATTCTTTTCTTTGAGCTGCTCAAGGACATAACGATCCCCCACCTTGGCTCTTTGGAAAAGGATCCCCTCAGCTTGAATCGCTTGCTCAACTGCTAAGTTAGTCATCAAGGTGCCTACAACGCCTTCTACTTTTTCACCTGCATCTTTTCTAGCCTTAGCAATTAAGTAGAGTAATTCATCACCATTAAATAAGCGCCCTGTGTGATCTACTAACTGAAGACGGTCAGCATCGCCATCCAAGGCGATACCTAAATGGGCTTTTTCTTCTTTTACTTTTTCAATGAGGGCTTGTGGCGCTGTAGCACCGACACCATCATTGATATTTTTACCATTTGGATGGATACCGATTGAAATCACTTCGGCGCCCAACTCGTGGAATACATGAGGAGCAATGTGATAAGCAGCACCATGGGCACAATCAACCACCAACTTCAAACCATGCAAACTTAAATGATTAGGGAAGGTACTTTTACAAAATTCAATGTATCGACCAGTCGCGTCATCTAAACGCTTGGCTTTACCAAGATGTGCAGAGTCCACACAATTCATAGGCCCATCAAGAGCAGCCTCAATCTCTAACTCTACTGAGTCATCTAATTTATCGCCATTCGCTGAGAAAAACTTAATGCCGTTATCTTGATAAGGATTATGTGATGCTGAAATCACAACACCCGCTGACAATCTAAGAGCTCTTGTTAAATAAGCAACCGCAGGAGTTGGCATCGGACCACACAACATCACATCAACACCAGCTGCTGAGAAGCCAGCCTCTAAGGCAGCTTCCAATAAGTAACCTGAAACACGTGTATCTTTACCGATCAGCACCACTGGTTTGCCATGAACATGCGTCTCCGCATGTTTAGTGAGCACCTTGCCTGCGGCATAACCTAAGCGCATGACAAAGTCAGGAACAATTGGAAATTGTCCGACTTCACCGCGAATGCCATCTGTTCCGAAATATTGACGTGTCATACATGTATTTTATAAGTATTCTTGAGCCGCTGACCAAATTTTGATGGCATCCATGGTTGGCGCTACATCGTGAACCCTCACAATCTTGGCGCCCCGCTCAACTGCCATGAGTGCTGCTGCAACACTAGCGGTCACGCGGTGCTCAATGTCTCGCCCAGTAATTTGCCCCAAACTACTCTTGCGGGATATTCCTGCTAAGACTGGGAAGCCATGCTGACAGAAACTATGAAAGCCACCCAACATGGTCATGTTGTGCTCTAAGGTTTTACCAAATCCAAAACCTGGATCAATCGCCATCCGATCTCGAGCCACACCCTCATCCTCAAGAGCTACACAGCGCTCCATTAAAAAGCCGTTGACCTCTGCCATCACATCTTGATAACTTGGATCAAACTGCATGGTTTGCGGATCTTTTTGCATATGCATCAGAATCAAACCACAAGAACTATTGGAAACAACATCGATGGCATGAGGCTGCCTAAACGCCCAAATATCATTAATACAATCAATACCTAAATCAATGGCAGCCTGCATCACTTTAGCTTTATAGGTATCTACAGAAATGGCGACTGGAGCATCCTTTAGAGCTTCTAGAATCGGCATGACGCGATCAAGCTCTTCTTGCAAACTGAGAGGCTCAGACCCTGGGCGACTTGACTCCCCACCCACGTCAATCATTTCAGCACCTTCAGCTATCAGTTGCTCTGCATGTCTGAGTGCCTTATCACGATTGGCATATTGCCCACCATCTGAAAAAGAATCAGGCGTGACATTCAAGATACCCATCACTAATGGAGATCTTCTTTGCGCCCAATCAAAAAGAAAACGCCCGCAGCGCCATGCTACGGGCGTGATTGATGACTTCAACATTAAGCCGCCGCTGGTGCGCCACCTTCAGCAACAACTGGTGTACCACCAGAAGTGCCACCACTATTAGGCGTGCTAGGCGGATACTTAGGTGGGCGTGGTGTTTTACCAGCCATGATGTCGTTCACTTGCTCAGCATCAATGGTCTCCCACTCCAACAAGGCTTTGACCATCAACTCCACCTTATCTTTGTTCTCTTCAAGAATCTTCTTAGCCACAGCATACTGTCTATCCAAGATCGCACGAATCTCGATATCCACTTTTTGCTGTGTGGCTTCAGATACAGACTTGGCACTCATCGGTCCAAAGATGCCTGATTGCTCAGCATCCACATAAACCATCGTACCCAACACTTCACTCATACCGTAACGAGTCACCATGTCGCGAGCCATTTTGGTAGCGCGCTCAAAGTCATTTGAAGCACCTGTACTGCTAGAGTTCAAGAAAATCTCTTCAGCTAAGCGTCCACCAAACAAAATAGAAATTTCTTCCAACATTTTGTCTTTGTACATATTGACGCGATCATGCTCAGGCAACTGCCATGTCACACCCAAAGCCCAACCACGAGGCATGATGCTGACTTTATGCACCGGATCCGCCTTAGGCAACATCTTCGCAACAACGGCGTGACCTGACTCGTGATAAGCGGTATTACGACGCTCTTCTTCACGCATCACGGCTGACTTGCGCTCAGGACCCATATAGATTTTGTCCTTAGCATCTTCAAAGTCGTGCATATCCACTGTGCGCTTGTTACGACGCGCCGCAAATAGCGCTGCCTCGTTCACCAAATTCGCCAAATCTGCGCCTGAGAATCCTGGTGTACCACGCGCCAAAACTGCTGCATCAACATCACTGTTGATTGGCACTTTGCGCATATGCACTTTAAGAATTTGTTCACGACCACGGATGTCAGGCAAGCCAACATGTACTTGACGGTCAAAACGACCTGGGCGCAACAAAGCTTTATCAAGCACATCAGAACGGTTCGTAGCAGCAATCACAATCACACCACTATTAGGTTCAAAACCGTCCATCTCTACCAACATTTGGTTCAATGTTTGCTCGCGCTCATCGTTACCACCGCCGGTACCTGCACCACGATGACGACCTACCGCATCAATCTCATCGATGAAGATGATGCATGGTGCTTGCTTCTTAGCATTCTCAAACATATCACGAACTCGAGCAGCACCCACACCCACAAACATCTCAACGAAGTCTGAACCAGAAATAGAGAAGAAAGGAACTTTAGCCTCGCCAGCAATCGCTTTAGCAAGCAAAGTCTTACCAGTACCCGGAGGGCCCACTAAGAGCACACCTCTTGGAATATGACCACCTAACTTTTGGAACTTAGTCGGATCTTTTAAGAAGTCGACTAATTCAAAGACCTCTTCTTTGGCTTCATCACATCCGGCAACATCAGCGAATGTAATCGCGTTATTGTTTTCATCGATTAGACGCGCGCGTGACTTACCAAAAGAGAAAGCTCCTCCTTTGCCGCCACCTTGCATCTGGCGCATCATCAAGAACCAAAAACCGATAATTAATAAAGTAGGTCCAAGGTAATACAAAGCAGACACTAAAAGACTTTGCTCTTCTTCTGCTTTACCAGTGACTTGCACACCGTACTTCATGAGATCACCCACCATCCAAATATCACCGGGGCTGATCACTGAATACTTTTGACCATCTACAGGGGTGACTTGAATATTGCGACCTTGTACATCCACTCTTTTGACTTTGCCATTTTTAGCATCGTCCATGAATTGAGTATATGTAACATTTTCGGCAGCACGAGGCTTATCAAATTGTTTGAAAACAGTGAATAGTACGAGGCCCACAATCAGCCACACACCAATTTTCTGTATCAAATTATTATTCACAAAGCCTCCTTAAGGCAGATAGTTCTTTACACATATGATTCTACTCCCTCCATTTTTCAAGTGCTTGACTAAAAAAATGGGGGATTTCCATGTATTTACAGCAGTTTTTACAATTTTTGGGGGTGTATTACTTTAAATGTTTACCCAAAAGGAAAGTTTCTGCTGACTTATCGCGAGAAGCCTTAGGTTTTCTAGGGGATACCACCTTAAACACCTTCTTAAAAGACTCCACAATTTGACTATAACCACTACCGTGGAAGCACTTAATCAGTAAAGCACCGTTAGGTTTTAGGTGGGCTTGGGCAAACTCCAAAGCCAAATCAGCTAAATGACCCATTCGAGCGGCATCTGCTGTAGCAACGCCCGATAAATTGGGTGCCATATCTGACAAAACTAAATCTACCTGAGGTCCATTGGCTGGCTCACCAGGCAAGAGTGCCTCAAACTGCTTAAGGACCTCTTCTTCACGAAAGTCGCCTTGTAAATAAGTAACATCGGCGATCTCTTCCATCGGCAAAATATCAATTGCCACAATCGTGCCATAAGGCTTGCCATCGGGTACTTGGGGATTTTTTTTGCCAAACTCAACTAATTTATTACGAGCATACTGGGACCAGCTTCCTGGGGTGCTACCTAAGTCCACAACCACCATGCCTGGCCCTATGAGCTTATCCTGCTCATCAATTTCCTTTAACTTGTAGGCAGCGCGGGCACGATACCCTTCCCTCTGCGCCATTTTGACGTAAGGGTCATTAAGGTGATCGTTTAACCAATCTTTATTGAATTTGTTCTTTGCCACGCTTTTTACTTCCAAGAATGAATGTGCTATTTTCCCAGTTTTTAGCCAAGATCCCTAATTACTGGTCATTTAATCGCTTATCATAGGGGTCTTCCAAAGAAATACCTATGCCAAAACTAGAATTATCCTCTGCCGAACGCTCGGCACACCGCTCCGACGCTCATGCGTTAAAACCCATCGTCTTAATTGGCGCTGATGGCTTAACACCGGCTGTCACCAAAGAAGTGAATAATGCCCTGAAGTCTCATGGCTTAATCAAAGTTCGCGTTTTTGGTGATGATCGTGAGACTCGCGTCGCTATTTATGAACAACTCTGTGATGAGCTCAATGCTGCCCCTATTCAGCACATTGGCAAACTATTAGTTCTTTACCGCCCTAAGGTGGAAAAAGATGCTGAAGAGAAACGCCGTGGTAGCAAAGGCGGACCTAAAGTGGTGATGGTGAAAAAATTCACACGCAACCCTCAGCGCCGACCTAAACCAGTTGCAACAACAGTTTTAGGCAACCAACGAGTAGCCGCAGGTGGTCAAGTGAAACGAGCTAAGCCAAGACAAACCAGCGTTAAAAAACGTCAACTCGGTTAAAGCTCAATGGCTTTAATTTATAAATGCCACCCTAGGGTGGCATTTTTTCTTTTGGCAATGCTTGGGAACTACTTATGCTTTTTCGCTGACCTTCTTCAAATAAGCATTTAGTTGATCTTTTAGCAAAAGCTTCTGCTTTTTAAGCGTTTCAATTTCCTCATGAGTAGCAGGAGGATTGCCAGCTTCCATGTTTTTGATCTTCTGATCTAACTCATTATGCTGGTCAAACAAATGTACAAAGTGGCGGTCACTTGTTTTTAACTGAGTCATCAAATCACGATATTCTGGAAACATTCTTTTATCCCTCTTAAAAGTTAACGGCATTCAGTCATCAATGAAAAAACTGATAACTGCAAATTCAGTTTACTCGCTTAGAGAAATTCAATATGTGTTTTAGATCAAGTAAAAAGTGATTTATGAACTAGAACCATCAACGGGTTTAGTTAAACGCCACAAAAGCACCAAACCAATCAACGATTGCAGCAAATAAAGTGCGCTAGAGGCACCATGTAACCGACCAAAAGTCACCGCTAAAGGTGACAACATCACAGGAAAGCCATGGCTCAAAGCCTCTTCCCTCAAAGAGTTCATCATCGGCTGCAAGATAAACGCGACGATCGCCGCACAAATCAACATCGCTAACAAATACCAACGAATCGGTTGGTAGCGCTCTAAGCCACGCTTAACTAATAAATTTGCAAACACGATCAAGCCAGCGCTGAGGATCATGCTGATCGTACCTTCAATCCTAAATAACTTGCCTGCAATCATTCCGGCAACTTGGCTATCTAAAGTAGCAAACAAAGTAGGTGCCACGATATAGCCAATGGTAATGAGCGTACCCACCCAAAGGGTCAATATAAATACAAATAGTCTTTGGGCAGTCTGATGCATAAGATTAATTAGATATATTGAACATTCAAAATTTCAACTTCACGATTACCACCTGGTGAAGAGAATGTTGCAACATCGCCCTCTTCTTTACCAATCAAGGCTCTAGCAATCGGTGAACTAATAGAGATCTTGCCAGCGTCTAAATCAGCCTCATCATCGCCAACGATCTGATATTTAGCTTTTTGACCGTTTTCTAAATCTTCTAACTCAACGGTAGCGCCAAACACAATACGACCCTCAACATCTAGCGCACTAGGATCAATAATTTGAGCTGCAGCCAATTTGCCTTCCAACTCTTGAATACGACCTTCAATAAAGGCTTGCTTTTCTTTAGCTGCGTCATATTCCGCATTTTCAGACAAATCACCCTGAGCACGAGCTTCAGAAATAGCATTGATCACCGCTGGGCGCTCAACATGCTTCAAACGATGTAACTCTTGCTTTAATAGCTCAGCGCCATTTTTTGTAATAGGAACAGTACTCATTAAATTCAACCTAACATCTAGTTAATTAAGAAGAAATGACTGGTAGAAACTACCAGTCATTTTCATTTTTGCTATTTTAATTTATAACTTAGAGAGATGCGTGCAAGCCCTGCAAGTCATAAACTTCCAACTGATCAATCGCCTTGATGCCGGCAACTGCAGCCTTAGCGCCACTGATGGTCGTGTAATAAGTGACACGGTTAGCTTGAGCAGTGGTACGGATAGAACGAGAATCAGCAATCGCCGTTCTGGTTTCATCAACCGTTGTAAATACCAAAGCAATCTCACCGTTTTTGATCATATCCACAATGTGTGGACGACCATCTTTTACTTTGTTCACACGCTTCACTGGAACACCAGCTGCCTCAATAGCTGCTGCTGTACCTTGTGTAGCCACAATTGAGTAACCCATACCATGGAGCATTTGAGCCACTTCAACAGCTTTTGCTTTATCGCTATCTTTAACAGTTAATAAGACTGTGCCTGTTTTTGGCAATGTCGTGCTGGCTGCTAATTGAGATTTAAACAAAGCTTCACCGAATGTTTTACCTACACCCATTACCTCACCTGTTGAGCGCATTTCCGGTCCCAAGATAGGATCAACGCCAGGGAACTTGTTGAATGGGAAAACAGCTTCCTTCACAGAGAAATAAGGTGGAATAACTTCAGCGCCAATACCTTGTTGATCAAGCGTTTGACCAGCCATACAACGAGCAGCAATCTTAGCCAGTTGCAAACCTGTCGCTTTTGATACATATGGCACTGTTCTTGAGGCACGTGGATTCACTTCTAAAACATAAACAATATCTTTACCATCGACTTGCTGAATCGCGAACTGAACGTTCATCAAACCAACAACATTCAAACCTTTAGCCATCGCTGCTGTTTGGCGGCGCATTTCATCAACCGTTGCCTTAGAAAGTGAGTACGGTGGCAATGAACATGCTGAGTCACCTGAGTGAACACCCGCTTGCTCAATATGCTCCATCACACCACCGATGAATACGCGCTGACCATCTGAAATACAGTCCACATCACACTCAATCGCATCGTTCAAGAAACGATCTAGCAATACTGGTGAATCATTTGACACTTTCACAGCCTCGCGCATATAACGCTCAAGGTCACGCGTGTCATGAACGATTTCCATTGCGCGACCACCCAATACATAAGATGGGCGAACAACCAATGGATAACCAATCTCATCAGCCAACTGAATAGCCTCAGCTTCTGTACGGGCAGTTCTATTAGGCGGCTGACGCAAGCCTAAGTCTTGCAATAACTTCTGGAAACGCTCACGATCTTCAGCAGCATCAATCATGTCTGGGCTTGTACCAATGATAGGTACACCATTAGCTTCCAAATCAAGCGCCAACTTCAATGGTGTTTGACCACCATACTGAACAATCACACCCTTTGGTTTTTCAATCGCAACAATCTCAAGCACATCTTCCAAAGTTAATGGCTCAAAATACAAACGATCTGAAGTGTCATAGTCAGTAGAGACAGTCTCAGGGTTGCAGTTCACCATGATGGTTTCATAACCATCATCACGCATTGCTAAAGCAGCATGGACGCAGCAATAATCAAATTCAATACCTTGACCGATACGGTTAGGTCCGCCACCCAAGACCATGATCTTTTCTTTAGCTGTTGGCTGAGACTCGCACTCACCATGCTCTGCTTCATAGCAAGAGTACATGTAAGCGGTGTTCGTTGAAAACTCTGCAGCACATGTATCCACACGCTTATAAACAGGTCTCACTTTTAATGCATGGCGCGCTTCACGCACAGCCTTAGCATCAGTCTTTAATAGCTTGGCCAAACGACGGTCTGAGAAACCTTTTTGTTTAACAAAGCGTAATTCTTGAGCTGTTAGATCTTTTAGTTGACGTGCTTGTAGCTTTTTCTCAATATCAATTAACTCTGAGATTTGCGCTAAGAACCATGGATCAATCGCTGTATGACCAAAGGCTTCCGCTTGAGTCATACCTAAACGGAAAGCATCTCCCAAATACCAAATACGATCAGGGCCTGGCTCACGAATCTCTTGAGTGATCTCATCAAGATCTGTCGACACTTCATCTAAGCCATCAACACCCACTTCTAAACCACGTAAGGC
>SSFP01000089.1 GCA_008015455.1 Polynucleobacter sp.
GAATATTTGGCCAGGATCAACGATTGGCAAAAAAGCGGGCGTATGGATTTTGGCTTCTGAGTTGGTGGAGACCAGTCGTTTGTTTGCAAGAACCATTGCCAAAATTGAACCTCAGTGGGTAGAGAAGGTGGCAAGCCATCGCATGGTGAGATCTTGGAGTGATCCTTTTTGGGATGCTCGTCAGGGTGAGGTGATGGCTCATGAGCGGGGCACCTTATATGGGTTGCCGATCTACCATGGTCGCAAAATAAGATTTGCACCTAAAGACGCAGAAGAGGCTCGCCGTATTTTTATTCAGCGTGCTTTAGTGGAGTCTGAATTATTTGGTCAATCAGAAGCAGCGCAGGTGCAAAAGCAAAGTGGCAATTTTTATCAATTTTTCTGGCATAACCAAAGCTTGATCAAGCAAATTGAAGCGCTTGAGCATCGTTCACGTCGCCAGGATGTACTGGTCGATGATGAGTTGCTGTATGCCTTTTATGATCAGGTCTTGCCAACAGAGGTCTTGAGTAAGCCCAGCTTAGAGGCTTGGCTCAAAGAAAATCCGAAGAATGCTGAGACTCTCAAGTTGGATAAGTCTGATTTGATGAGGCATGAGGCTGCTGGTATTACGCTAGATCGATACCCTAAAACAATCAAAATGGCGGGTGCTGATCTTCAATTAACTTATCACTTTGAGCCCGGTAGCCCAAAGGATGGTGTGACTCTGACATTGCCTTTAGCCTTATTGAATCAAGTGGATCAGCGTCGCTGTGATTGGTTAGTTCCAGGCTTGGCAATTGAAAAAACGCAGTTGTATCTCAAATCATTACCCCAGAAATTACGTCGTTACTGTGTGCCTTTGCCTGATTACGCTAAAAAATTTATTGAGCGATCATCTGAAGCGGGAAATTTTGGTGAGGGCGATTATTTAGATGCCTTAATTGCGGACATTCGCGAGCAAACGCAGCTGCAGGTTCAGCGTGCTGACTTTAGACCGGAGAATCTTCCAGCTCATTGCTTTATGAATTTCCGTTTAGTTGATGAATATGGTCGACAGATCGACCTGGATCGCCAATTAGGGAAGCTGAAAGCGCAGCATGCGCAAGCAGCCCGGGAAGTTTTCCAAGAGGTGGCTGCTCAAGCAGTGCAACAAGTGAGTCAACAAGTCGGTCACCAAGCAAATGATTCTAAGGAGTCCCATCATGCCAAAGGCGGCACGAAGACTCCAACGGAAAATATTAAAGATTGGTGTTTTGGTGAGTTACCAGAAATGCTTGAAATTAAAAGAGGGCAGCAAAATCTCTATGGATATCCTGCCTTAGTTGATCGGCAGACCCATTGCGATCTTGAGGTCTTTGATGACCCTGAATTTGCCAGAAAAACTCACCGTATCGGTTTAAGACGTCTTTTATCGATACCCATGAAGGAGACTATTAAAGCTTTGCATAAGCAGTTGCCTGGTGCTCGAGAAATTGGACTGCTGTTTATGAATATTGGTCAAGTTGATCATTTGATGACTCAGATCATTGATTTAGCTATCGACCGAGCGTGTTTGATGGACCCTTTACCAAATTCAGAGGCAACGTTTAATGAGCGTTTACAGGCTGGTAAACCAAAAGTGGCTCTCATCGCTCAGGAAATCGCGAGACATGCTCTAGCTAGCCTTCAGGCATATGCAGATGTACAAAAGAAAATGGCTAGTTTGAAGTCTTTATCAAGTTCTGCACATGCTGATGTTTCAGCGCAATTGAGTCGTCTTATTCATGCTCAATTTGTATCAGAAACGCCTTATGAGGCTCTTGTGCATATCCCTAGATATCTGAGGGCGATCTTGATGCGGGTTGACAAGTTACGCTCCAATCCAGCTCGTGATGCTCAGTGCCTTGTCGAATGGCAATCGATTTATAACCCTTGGTTGAAATTGCTTCAAGCTCAAAAAGCGCATGGAGGAAGTGTGGATCCTCGCCTGGAGGATTTTCGTTGGCAGCTAGAGGAATTAAGAGTGGCTCTTTATGCCCAAGAGCTGAAGACTCCAACCCCGATGTCTGCTAAGCGATTACAAAAGATTTTGGACAGCCTCAGAAAATAAGCGCTATTGAAGCTATATCAATAAAAACACTAATGCTTTTGTGATTTTTGGCATTTTGAGTCATAAAATCATCGAATGATGAAATCAATATATCCCCGTTCGAATTTTCCGCTTTCAAAATGCTTCCTCGGCTTTTGTTTATCTGCGCTAGTTACTCTTGTATGGGCTGAGCCTGATAGAAAGACTGCGATTGTTTTGAATTCTGGTGAAGCCAGTGTCAGTCTGATTGATATGCAAGCCCGCAAAGTCTACAAAACTTTTCCAGTGGGTAAAGAGCCTCATCATTTGATGATCACACCTGATAAAAAAGCTGTATTGGTCGCCAATGCGGCTGGTAATGACGTGGTTTTTTTGGATCCTAAGACGGGTGAGTTTCAACGACGTTTACCCAATATCATTGACCCATATCACATCGGTTACTCCCCAGATCGTAAGTGGTTTATTGCAGCAGGCAATCGTCTAGATCGTATTGATATCTACGAAGCTAATGGACAGGAATTAAAGCTCAGCAAGATTGTGAAGGCTTCTAAAACCCCCAGCCACATAGCGTTTACATCGGACAGCAAGACCGCATTTGTGACCTTGCAAGACTCTAATGAGTTGATAGCTATTCGTTTGTCTAATCAAGAAATTCTTTGGCGTATGCCAGTAGGAGATTTACCTGCAGGTGTATGGATGACACCAGGGGATAAGCATTTATTAGTTGGTTTAACAGGTTCTGACGGCGTTCAGGTGATTGACTGGAAAAATCAAAAGGTCATTAAAGAAATCAAAACAGGTAAGGGTGCTCATAATTTCAGACCTTTGGGTGATAAGCGCCATATCTTTTTAACCAACCGAGTGGCTTCCACGATTAGTATTATTGATATGGAAAAACTAGAGAAGGTGGGAGATATTACAGGTCTACCTTCAGGTCCCGATTGCATGGATGTGACCCCTGATGGTAAAGAGTTATGGGTGACTTTTAGATTTTCTAAAAAAGTAGGAATTATTGATATTGCACGTCGACAACTCATCGCCACAATTCCTGTTGGTAAAAGTCCGCATGGAATTTTCTTTACGCCCAGTGCTGCTTGGGAGTAATTCGCAGATTGATATGTGAATGGTTCAAGTGACATGAGAAAGCTCATCCCACTCTTATTTTTTGTGACTTCCCATGTTTTGGCTGAACCATGTTCTCAGTGGGTTTACCTGACTTTTGATACGGGGAATATGTCGGTTGCCGAAGACGTTGCCAATACTTTGCGCAAGCATCAGATTAAAGCCAGCTTTTTTTTGGCGAATGAAAAAACCAAACGTGGTGATTTTTCATTAGATAGTTCATGGAAGGATTACTGGTCGCAGCTTAAGAAAGATGGTCATGCTTTTGGTAACCATACGTTTCACCATACCTATTTTCAGAAAGACCTCAGCCGTGATCGTGTGTTGGCTAAATCTCAATTTGGACCATCTGCCGGAAAATCAGTAGAGCTCAATACTCAGGGCTTGTGTCAGGAACTTCAATTGGTCAATGATCGTTTTCTATCCCTCACTGGTTCAAAGCTAGATCCAATTTGGAGAGCGCCAGGTGGCAAGGTATCTCAGGAATATATTGAAATGGGGCATACCTGTGGCTATACCCATATTGGTTGGTCAGCAGCAGGTTTTCTAGGGGATGAATTGCCTTCGGAGAAATACTCCAATGCTTACTTGTTAGATAAGGCTCTCAAAGGTATCCGCTCGGGTGATGTGCTCATGGCTCATTTAGGTATTTGGTCCAGAAAAGACCCTTGGGCTCCTGCTGTTTTAGAGCCCTTAATTGTTGGTTTAAAGAAAAAGGGCTTTTGTTTTGCCACGATTCCTACAGCTAAGCAGAATCCTCGGTTTTCTAGAATAATTCAGTAATGATCACAAATCTCAGTTATTGGTATGCCAGCATTCAAGAATGGTTGATGCAGCAAATTGTTTTGCCAATACTCTACATAACCAACGGTATGGGATACGCCGACGATGCCATCACAGGGCTTGATTGGTTTTTATTTGGCCTTGTTCAAATTTTCATCATTGCTTTTATTTTTAAGCCTCTCGAGAAATGGATCCCTGCAGATTTAAGTCATCAACAGTTATCTCGTGGCGATCAGATGAAGTGGATATCCATCGATATTTTTTATACGGTGATTCATCGTTTAGGTATCTTTAAGTTAGTTCTTTTTTTAATTTTTGCGGATCTGTTTTTTTGGTTCGATAGCCAGTTGCATGATGTTGGATTTCAGCGTCTCAATGTGGAAGGTTGGTGGCCTGGGGTGACCTCGATTCCTTGGATTAGTTTTGTCATATACATCGTGATCCTAGATTTTTTTGAGTACGTCTATCATCGTGCTTCGCATCATTGGAATTGGTGGTGGCAGTTGCATGCGCTTCACCATAGCCAAAAGCACATGACTGTTTGGACAGATAACAGGAATCATGTAATTGACGACATCATGCACTCTGCATTTTTTGCCCTTGTGGCGTTATTGATCGGTGTAGAGCCCGTCCAGTTTTTGTGGATCATTGCCTTGAGTCAATTAATTCAAAGTTGGCAGCACGGCAATTTAAATCTTGATCATGGTTGGTTGAAGTATGTCTTGATCTCTCCGAAATTTCATCGTCTTCACCATGCGGTAGGAATGGGTCATGAAGTGCCAGGTAAGCTTGGAGTTTTGGGCGGTTGTAATTTTGGTATTTTGTTTCCATGGTGGGACATGGTCTTAAAAACAGCTATTTTTGATACCTCTAACTATCCAACCGGTGTCAGAGGTTTGAGTGTCTCTAATAATCCTGCGATCCATCAGTGGCAGGGTTTAGTGCACTCGTTAAAAGCATTTTTTTCTAAATAATTGCAGAATAGGTGAGAGTTCTAAGTGTTTAGGTCTTTAGGTTTAGCACTCATTGGTTTGATGCATCCCAGAATGCTTTGGTTAAGCTTTCGCCCATTTTTATGGGTAGCTGTGGTTTGGGGTGTTTTGTTTTTCTTCTTTTGGGAAACATCTCTAGAAACCATTAGGCTATGGATCACTGATTCATTCTTGACTGCTTGGTTGTCGCAAGCTCTCTCGACTGCTGGGTGGGATGATTTCAGGGCATTTGTTGCACCCCTCTTATTAGTGGTACTTTTAATCCCGCTGATTGCGATTTCGCTCTTAATTGTGATTGCTTTTACTTCAGTGCCAGGTGTAATTACTCATATTACCAAGCAACAACGCTATGCTCATTTACATCAGGCACAAGGTGGTGGATTGTTGGGTAGCATAGCCTATGCCTTGGTTGCAGTGATGGTCTGTTTATTATTGGTTCTGTTGACGCTACCCATTTGGTGGGTGCCTCCCATGGTGGCTATTTTGCCGCCCATCATTTGGGGTTGGCTGACGATGAAATTGATGGCATATGATGTTCTTGCTAAGCATGCAAGTGCCGAAGAAAGAGATGCATTAATGCAAAAGCATCGATGGACTTTATTAGCGATGGGGGTTGCCTCGGGATTACTAGGAGCCATTCCTACTTTTTTCTGGGCTACATCCGTATTTACATTCGTCTTTTTCCCATTTGTTTCTTTCTTCGTGCTTTGGATTTACTCTTTGGTTTTTGTTTTTTCTGCACTATGGTTTGCGCATTACCTTCTAGATGCATTACGTGAGCATCGTTGTTAAATAACTACTTCTGAAAGAGCTAATCAAATTGACTCATCAAAAATTTAGATTAATTGTTGTTGGTGATGAGATCTTGTCTGGAAAAAGACAGGATAAGCACATGTCTAAGTTAATTGAGCTTCTGTCTGAGCGAAGCTTAAGCTTAAGTCATGTTGAATACGTTGGCGATGATCGTGAGGCTATTACCCAAGTATTAAAGAGAAGTTTCTCAACGGGGGATATTGTCTTTAGTACGGGAGGTATTGGAGCAACACCCGATGACCATACCCGCCAATGTGC
>SSFP01000047.1 GCA_008015455.1 Polynucleobacter sp.
ATCCATTTGTTTGACTGACTGAATGATAAATGGTATATAAGGTAGAATCAATATTTCATCCTCGTCTTGATAGTAACTTATTTCTTTTAACTTGAATTCCGGCCATGTGTCGTTGCTTGATATCTGCCACAAGATTTAAGTTTTCTAATGCACTCATCACGCTCTCCTTTGGTTGAAACAAGTCATAAGTTATGGTCTTTTGATGGAATCTGCGACCTCTTTTTAATTTGAGGTGTTTTTGACTAATTTTTCGTAGAAAAAATGTGGTTTTCATTAGCGAGAGATAAATATTCACGAGTCGCGTAGAAGTTGCATAAAGAAATAGTTGCTGTTGCAAGTTGCAGTTTGAGGACAAATGAGTAACTCAGATCGCAACACGCAACTAGGCGACAGCAACGAACCTCTTGGATCTGCTACTCCTCTGCAACACACGCGACTTCTTTCACAAATTAAAGGAGATCAACATGAAAGAAATCACCATCCGTTTATGGGAAAACAAGAAGTTTGGTACTACCTATGGCAAAGGCCTATATCGCAGAGCTATCTATAACGGCACTGCAGAAGTCCTATCACCCTACGCCAAGTATTTATTAGATTTTGAGCCCATAGAGTCTTGGTTTCACTTGGCTAAATCACCCGTACACATTGACATGCTCAAACAACTAGTAGATCAACCAGAAAACATTGATAACCAATTACTCAGCTGGATTTATCGCTATGACAATGGCATCAAAACACCGGTAAAAGGCTTTGCTCAATTGGACTTAGTGCACTGCTTAATTACCCTGCAAATTAATGATGCAGACGTGGACATACAAGAAACTTGGACACTACCCATACGCTCTTGCATTGCAAGAATTCCCGGAAAACCCACTCCTGCACTGATTGCTACCAACTGTTCCGAGCTAAATTCACCTCAAAAACCGTCTACAAACAGCGATTTTGGTGGATCAAATACTCGCGCCAGTGGAACCAGTGGTTTTGCTATGTAGGGCTGATTTGAAGCAGCAGCGCAATTCTGTGGGATTTTTCCCACAGTTTCGGCGCCAAATGCATAAATACTTGTAACAAAAGTAGGCTAAGAAAATCGCGCTTTTCTTAGCACCCTCTTTAAATTCAAGAGCTTAAGTCTTCAAAAATTCAGGAAAATTTCGGTCGACCTTTATGAAATAAGAAAACATACTAAACACATGCTTTTTATTTATCTTAGGAGAACAAAAATGGCACAAGCAAAAACACTTACTCAAGAAGAGTTAGATCGAGTTTTAGAGCACGTTAGCAAGAAAAAGTATGCCCTACGCGATAGAGCAATCATTCTCACAAGTTTTCTCGGAGGACTTCGGGTTGCTGAGATAGCAGCTCTTCGAATGGTTGACGTGGTTAACCCAGATGGCACCATTAAAAATGAAATCCGCTTATCTGCAGCACAGACCAAAGGTAATCATCCTAGAACAGTATTTGTTTCACAAAAATTACGGGGTGAACTAGCCAATTACTTAACTACTAGACACATTCAAATCCCAGAAGCACCATTCTTTCATACCGATAATCGGCTTGGATTTACTGCAAATGGTTTGTGCGTCTGGTTCCACACACTCTATAAAACGATCGGTATCGCCGGGGGAAGCAGCCACTCAGGAAGAAAATTTTTCATTACTTCCCTCGCAAACAAGGGTATCGGCGTAAGAATCTTAGCTAGTTTGGCAGGCCATAGATCCATTGCTGTTACACAGCGCTATATTGATGTTAATGATGAACAGAAGAGAAATGCTGTGGAGCTTATTTAAAAGGTGATCTTGGTTTATTGATAAGCTTTTCAGCTTTTTCGAGAATACGCCTTTCTTTTCTACGGTTTTTATTAATCTTTTTAATAATTGCATTTGAGTATTCCCAGCTCTTGTTGGGAATATCCTCAACAGCGTTGTCAGACATAAAAATAATTTCAGCCCGGCTTTGTTTTTCTATGATCCTTGCCAAATCAGGAATAGAAAACTCTAGATGTGTAGATACCACTTTATTTGATGGGAATATGCCTCTTGCAGCGTTCTCGGAAAAATGGAGTGCCTCTTTGTAATTTTTACTAACAAACATTCCCAAATAATTTCTATTGCTTTCATTCTTACCACTACGCTTAGTAGTGAGATTTAATTTTTCTAAATGCTTTGAACCAAATCCTATATTCACGGCAATTTGCCAATTAGGTGTTTTTTGGTCGGGATGCTCGGAAATAGAACGCACTTTCTCCTCAACAATCCTTAATCTTATAAACAGTGATGTATCTCGAACTTTATTAACCAGAAATTTAATTCTGGAATCATTTTTTAACTTTGCACTACTTAAGGCGTTGTCAATTACCTTAGATACCACTCCAATCAAAGTACTTTTAGATTTAGTTAAATCAAGAGTAATTGATATCTTATCTTTTGATTTTTTAGGTGAAAAAATTTGACTACCTGATTTTTGCCACCATTTCTCAAAGACAAGCCCGTAGATATCCCCAACCCGATCATACAAATCCAGAACATCTTCTATGTCTTCTGGGACTGAAATCTTTTTAAGGGACTTTCCGGTTCTAATTTTGTGAGCAACAAGATAGCTTGGACTTATCAGTAGAAATTGATAAAACAAAAAATGTTCAATTTCTGGTTGCAAATAGGCCTCATTAGAAATCTCAAGTTGTTTCAAATAATTTCTTTTCATCACCAGAAAAACCTTATATCAAATTTATACATACGTATTTTATATGTAGTTACATATCGAATAAACAATGTCAAAGTCACTCCCGTCAGCTACACCGCTCTTTAACAATTTGCTCATCAATGATCTAAATGTCGGGATAACCGACTCCCTCTTGTATTGCACTCTTTGCAAACAAGTCTTTTTTACCTTTCTAAAGATTGGAGTTCAGCATGGAAAATGCTATCGCAGTAAAAGCTACAGAAGTAAATGCAACAAACGACTTGGCTAACAAGATTAGTCAAGATGCTCAACAAGTGGTCGGAACCATTATGGGTAATCTGATTACTGAGCGAAAAGCCTGGGAACATCAGGAGTTAACTCGAAGCAATGATCGTTTATACGGTTTATTGCAAAGCTGCTATTCGCTTTACAAGAGCATGAATAGCATTAGCGCAGAAGCTATGTCCCTCAAAAAGGGATTCAACGAGTTCTGCAAGCAGCAAAACTGGGTCTTTAAAGACTCAACGCACTTGTTAGTCAAAATTGTGCGCTGTGTTTTCGGAGACGACAGACGTAGGGTTAGTTCTTACGCCACTGCTCTTCGTGGTGCAGCAGAGCAAAACATCGGGGTACTTGATATTCCTGCCTTCTTCAAAGAAAAAGGTGGTGTAGAAGAAGTACGCCGCAGCAAGTCAGCCACTTACCAATCAGCAAAACAAAAAGCTGAAATTGGTATGTCAGCTATGGAAGGAGAAGTTCTTGTTGAGTTCCATAGCGACAAGTTAGCCGCTCAATTCACAGCCTCCGAATATAACGGAGCTGTGATCCTGATGGCTACACGTGAACCTAGCGGCAGTTTTGCAGTTCGTCGTTTGATTCAAAACGGCACGGCAATTACAACGGCCCTTTCTAGCTTGTCTTCTGCAGTCAAGAAGGAACAAGAAAAGAAAGCTCCTGAAGTAAAGGCAGCCAATGATGCAACTATGCGTGATACAGCTATTGAAACAGCTGTTAATGCATAACTAAGGCGGTATAGCTGATTAGATCAAAGATGAGCAAAGCCATAACTAACTAGGAGGATATATGGCGCTCGTAATTAATCAACCGCAATCACCAGATGATTTTGCACTGATGGCTCATACAAGAGCAAAGCTTGAAGCTATTTTGGATGGAACCATGCAGTTTCCAAACAATGGCGTTGCATCAATACTGCTATACGGCTTATACGGCACAGGAAAAACAACTATGGCTAA
Source organism: Polynucleobacter sp. (assembly GCA_008015455.1). Taxonomy (GTDB): domain Bacteria; phylum Pseudomonadota; class Gammaproteobacteria; order Burkholderiales; family Burkholderiaceae; genus Polynucleobacter. Next base: position 3,933 of record SSFP01000047.1, read on the forward strand.
GTTATTACCTGGCTGGATAGAAACTGCCAAAACAACTGAATTTTTGGCTAATGCTGCTGTAGGCAAGATTGTTGATTCAACAGACCCACAATATAGCTTGCATCCTTGTGCTCAAGGACAGAATGGCACTGTCATGATTAGCAGCATCCAAAATACCTGCTCTTATATGAGCTGGAATTCTAGTAATTTGCACTATGTCATCCTGGATGAAGTTGATTTACTAACAACAGCTGCTTGTGCTTCTTTAAAAGCCATCATGAATCGAAATGATGTGGTTTTTATCTTAACCACGAATCATTTGGAAAAAATTGATCCGGGCGTTATTAATAGATCAGTTGTATTAGATCTAAATGCAGCTCCAACACCTGAATGGGTGGCGAAGATTAAAGGCATTTACGCTGACTCGGGCATTTCACCACCACCGGATCAGGCTATAGCAGGGATTATTAATGCCGGAAATGGCTCAGCCAGAACTATCTTGACTGACCTCGTAATCACTGAAGCTAAAAAGACCATCCGGAAAAATTAGGTACTCAAAAAAATTAAGGCTAAGTTTTACATCACCTAAATACTAGTTTAGAAAGGAATTTAAAAATGAAATTTATAAATTACATTGCAGTAATACGTATAGCTGGCGAAGACATTCAAACGCTTATCCCAGCTAAAAACGCAAGAGAAGCAACAATGATTGCCACAGTTAAATTTGGCAAACTTTTCATCAAATTGCTTTAAAAAAACATAAAGCCCCAAATTTTGGGGCTTTATGCCAATTTGGCAGCACTAAGCATCGGGGTTAATTTTGAATAGTGTCGCTCGATCATCCCTACACTTGTTCCCATTTGCCTAGCTAGCGTGTGTATATCAACACCGTCTGCTAAGGCAAATGTGGCATAAGTGTGCCTTAGGCTATATAGAGTTCTTTTCTGTCCCGCGTGATCAATCCAAAGCTCACTGTCTTTCATCAATCTTTGAAATACCCCATCCATCCCATGTGGTTGATCACCCTCCGGCATAACAAAGATTAATTTATCTAAATTAGCATCGATAACTTGGTTAAGATTTTTATAAGGCAGGTTTTGCCATTTTATTAACCTATCTAGACTAGGTAATAACTGATCTCGAGCTATTAAGTATCTAGGCCCCGTCTTACCACTCACCCATATACGCAAATACTTCTTACCTTTAATGATGTGCCACTGAAGGTCTTTCCATCTAACAGGCATGGATTCTGTCCCTTGCCTAATTCCTGTATATAACAAGAACTCCACATAGCATCTACACAATATCTGCATCTGTCGGCTACGTTCTGTTCTGCCATATCGCTTGTATTGATCCCAATAGGCCATAAATGACAATAAGTGATCTATTTCTTGCCTGTTGAATGCTGCTCTTGGCTTAGTTGATGCACCTTCAATAGGTAAATGCGGAACATCCTTATATGGATTAATGAATCCATTAGCTTTTGCACGTTTTATTACTCGGTTATAAGTTGTCGAGTGATATCTCTGTGTGTCTTTAGCAGGAACTCGCCCCATCTTGCTTATTCGCCAACTCGCAAAGTCACTGATGATCTCATCGGTTATCTCATCTATCTGATATTTGCCAAAGAACGGTATTAAATAGTTAGTAAGAATGTAGATATAGTCACGTCTTGTTTGATCGCTAATGTTTTGTAGTCGTTTAAGAGACTCAATTTCATCTAAAGCTATAGCTTTAAATCTCTTTTTGACCACTGATAAGTCATTGGCTATCTTTACTTTCACTGTCTCGTAGATGGATATAGCTCTAGTGGATGCCTCAGCTATTTGATCACTATATGTACTGGCTGAATGCCATGATCCATTGGTCAACTTAAACCTAACCTGCCAATGATCACTATTAGTTCTCTTAAATAATGTTAGTTGATCTTCCAGTAGAGAGACACTTTGAGATTCTTGTGGATTAGTTTGATCGAATAGAAATTGAAGATTTCGCATAGTTGTAAGTGAGCAATTAAGTCACTTACAGCATAGCTTCTATTTGGGGATTGGACGACCTGAAAATTTAGGGAAACATGACAATAAAAAAACCACCCCGAAGGTGGTTTATAGATTCTGGTAGTCTAAGCCGGCAAGAAGCACCCACACAATGATTTTATAGGGGCTGAGAGCCACTGTTGATCGGAGTCTCCTCTACATTTCATGGACTTATATTTGTATCAAGTTAGAAACTATGTCGACTTTCATCACGATTTAACAACCGCCCTCTACTAATCGAAACCTAATTTCAACATCACAATCCTAGTTAATTACTTTTTAATAAAAACTAGGGTAGATTACAGGACCGATAGATATATTTTTTATATAAAAATAATCCATCTATATCTCCCCATCTAATTATTTCAAAAATCCAAACTCATAAACTTGAGGTATTAGTTTTTCGGTTAAATCATCATATGCCTTTTTGAAACTACTGAAATCAATAGGCAGATAATTTCCAGATTTATTTCTTGCCTCTAATGCTTTTCTAACTTGATACCAACCAACATCTGATCTATTTAATTTAAATTCATCTCTTATTGTTTTTTCATCAGTTGTTGAAAAAAATGTTCTCCATAAAACCCTCCCTTCGCCCATTACTTCTTTGGCTTCAATAGATAAAGGTTTGTCATTAAGATAATCAACCATAAAACGTGATTCAAATCTTGATACAGCATTTACCTCATCTTCAGTAAAAGGTATGAAATGATTCACTAAACTCCATTTTTTGCCATTCCACTCTAAATCATCTGCTCCGGCACTTAGATTGCTTCCATTAAACAACATCCATATTAAGCAGTCATTCTTAAAATCTTCAGTTAACTCTTTATCTGGTATCAAAAATTGATCCCTGTCATTTAGCCAAGTTGGCTTAATCAATCGTCGAACAGCAAAAACAACTGCAGCTTGCCAAAGATTTTCTTTTGTTACAAAAAGTCCTCCCGCACTACAATATCCTGAAGATAGAAGTGCTGTCTGAGTAGATGCGTTTTGAAGGTCAGAACCCTTACATATCATTCCACCAATTGCATTGTCAGCCCACTTTGTTCCCCGCACATCCTTTGTACTAGTAGTTGGTGAAATAGCATTTTTTAGTGGCAAAGCATCAATACTGTTTGATTTTGCTCGGCAAATCCAATTACTCAATAATTTTTCACTAGCAATATTATAAAAATTCTTCTCGCCAATCTGAGTAACTTCTTTAGTTAAAACCTTAGCGCTTATTTGTTCAATCTCATGACGTTCTTTTGTAAGTTGCGCCTGCTTCCAAATTAAAAAGCCTATGGGGAAGTCTCCCTTTAATCCCTCAAAAGCTTTGCTATGAACCACAAAGCCATTCATATATTTTGCGTTCCACGTTTTACGAAACAGTTCGAAATTTGGGGCAGTTATATATTTCAACTTACTAAACACAGCAACTGTTGCTGTCGGCATCTCTTTTGATATACGAACCAAAAATTGAACAAATAATTCTCTAGCAGCATAACCTTGCGCATCCATAATGGATGCTACTTTTGTTTTAGAGACCCCTGCTTTGGTACCAGCATTCTCGCCTGCAGCGCTTGTATTATCATCATTGGCGGCTTCTGCATAGGGTGGATTAATCAAAACTAAAATCTTTTTTCCTTCTGCAATTGCCTTTTGCAATTCTAGTGGAACCTTATTCGTCAGCGTGTAATCTATTTGCCCAAAATCATCGATATCATCATTTAAGTAATCATATTGAAATCTGTTTGCAGAAACACAAGTTCTACTTGCTTTCATCACATCTATATCAGCCTTATCTAAAGTACTCATATAGATATTTCTGTGATTACTATGTTTTGTTTCTAAATTACCAACACCGCAACACATATCCCACACGATGTAATTTTTTTGCCAATTTGCTTCTAAAGTCTCATTTAATAAATCATAGGCTTTATCTACAACTTTCAGCGGCGTATAAAACGCCCCCTTAAAACTCCTCTCATCAAGAGGTAAAAGACTATCTCTTCTTTCTAATAAGTAGTTTCGATATTCCTCTTCTGGGGGCTTATGATAAATAGCCCAAAATTGTCTATATCCATTAATACTTGACAATTCGTAGCTTTTTCCATCAAACAAAAATACCGGCTTTTCACCATCATGCAACAATCTAGCGGGCAAATTTTCGTGTGTTGCCGTCTTTCCATCGTGCATGATGTCAGCAAAAAAAAGAACCGCATAATCTGCTTCTAATGCACCTTCAATTTCACAACCAATTAAATCCACCCATTTATCAAATACTTGCCTTAAGTTATCTGGTGTTATTTTTATGCGAAGAAATTCACCATTTTTAACAGCAGTTTTTGTAGCCTCGATAAATTCCTTCTCATGGGTTTCTATCTTGAACGCAACAAAATGTGTTCCTATGTAAGTTGAAACACGTTCTAACGTTTCTTTACTGAATTGCGATGCCGACTTACCCCATTTAATGTCTTTATCTTTAAATAAATCCATCACATCTTTTGTTCTCATTAATGCGGCTTTTTCGTTATCTATAACCGCCAAAATTGGTGGTATATGATCACCTTTATTAAGAGCAAAATGTACGTAATGCAGTAACTGAGTAAACATTGCATATGGTGAATGAGGAGCATCTTTAGCTTCAAACCATATCTCTTCTGTTTGAATGTCTATTAAATTCTTTGAATAGCTTTTTAATCCGAGTGCTTTTACATAAGCATCCTTTACATCTTCCTCAGTTTTAGCTTTTTGAAGATCAACGTATAAGCTCATATTTAAGTTCTTGTTTGTTCTAATGATCTGATTCGAAGCCCAACCCCTCTCAGCTCTTCTCTCTCAGTTTTAACTCGCACTTTTAATACCGTTTCTTCCTCAACATTAAATGGTGACAAGACGCAAAACGTTTGAACAACAAACATTTTTGAACCATCTATCAAAAACTGATCGCTAGGGGGTAAGTCAAGTGGACCTGTTGCAACTAAATCTTTTTGTTTGTCTTCTTCGCCTTGACTTACAAATATTTCTATTTTTTTAAATGGCTCATTAATCGGCGTCAAAACCCTTACTGATAAACACAATTTTTCGATCACAGTTGGAACACTATTAACGACTAAATCCGAACCGTATATTCCCATTAATGATATTTTGTGACCAATCTCCTGTCGAACGTCGTCGCAATACATGACTTCCACGTGGCGATGAATAATACTCATTCTTATCCCTTTTGTTGCTTCGTATTTTTTACTGCTTGAGCCAACTCATCTCTTGTAACACCTAATATATTTACTAATTTTTCAAAAGTGGTAAACATGATGTCATGTCTACCCATCTCTATCAAAGAGTAACTAGGCTGTGAATTACCTATTGCTAAAGCTAATTTAGATTGTGAATACCCAGCTCGTAAACGTAGCTCCGCTAACGTAGTTGGCTTTTCATCACTAGTTAATTGCATAGCAATTTTTTGCCTTGCACGAGCAAGCGCCTCAGCACGACTAGGTATTGCCTCATGTTTCTTGACTACATCTTCTAAAGCTTTAAAACCCACAGTCGGTGATATATTTTCTGTTGGTATTTTAAAAAAATATACATTTCCAGTCGTTGAGCATGCTGCTTCATTGACATTACCCCCAATAAACCTACTAATATCTTGGGATGTCGATGGCATCGTATATGTCAAATATTCTTTTGACTCTTTGATTGCTAGTGTCATAAACAATTTCCCTATCTAAGATAGCTAAAACGTAATATCTCAATTGTTGGGGATTAAACGCATAAATTATTCTGTATTGCCCCGCTTCTGAGCTGCTTAATTCACGGATACGCCAAAGATTAAGCTTTGATCTTCTCGTCTCCTGCCACTCATCTACACTGAAATGCGGTTCTCCATAATTAATGAATCGTCTTTGCGTTAATCTTTCAAGTAAATCTTGGTCTTCTTTCAAAACCTCTAATAACGCTAATATAGCCGCGCCCGCATCTTCATTTTCCGAAAATATTTGGTCTAAATCCTCTTCCGCATCGCCATGAATTTCGAGAGAATAGCTTGTGAATCCAGAGTATCCCATATCTTATGAGATATAACAATTGAAGTATAACTGTATTTTCATACAGTGAATCATACCATTTTTGGTATGACGTACAGCTTTATAACCCTTATGTCGATGCTTGCGTTGATGCTCTCGCAAACCCTCTAATATTTTCAACTCTTGTATGTTGGCGTAATTGCTGACATAGTGAACCATTTTTATTCTCACTATGTTTAAGTTACGCAAAAAACAAAACCAGCCAAAGGTGGCTTGGGTACTTCTTGGGATCGCGGAATTGAACCAGCAACTCAGGGATTTTTTAATCAATAGCACATCATAGATTTTTTGGGTTTTCCCGACATTTAATGTTGATATCTATATTCCTGAGTTAAACCACCAAACCCATAACTACCCGCTCTAAGATCTTGAACATAGATATAGCTTTCTTCGTGCAGATTTCCTAATAACTTCTCAAAACCATCAAAAGCCTCTTTGATGTACTGAGCCTTCTCATTTTTGGTATTAGTTTCGTCAGTGATCTTGATATCAAAGTAAAAGCTATTCTTACCTTGATCACTCAGCAACTGCCCTGCCACTACCCAAGCATCATGGTCTACGTACTCAATAGCTATTGCAGTTACTTCTCGTTTCTTTTTAAGAATTCGACTTGTTAGCTCGAGCAATAAATCAGCAATCTTTTTGGTTAATTCAGGTGTTTTCTTGGCACTTACTTTCACATTCAGGATAGGCATATTTCCTCCAACTAATTAGCTATGCAACTATTAACAAAATAAAAACTCACTTAAGGGCTGATGTAATAGACCTCATTTGAGTAACTACAGATTCAAATTCATTTGTTCCTAATAACTTCTTCATACGTTTTGTTACCTCACCACTGGCAGTATTCAGATCAGCTTTAATTTCTAATGCGCTGGCAGTTGGGTGAATCTCCTGCTCTCTTGCATCCTTATCTGAAATAACTCGTTTTATATAACCCATACGCTCTAGGTGATCTAAGCCTCGAGTGGCTGTTGGTCTTGAGATATTCAATTCTTCAGAGATCTCTCTAGCCAACAAAGGGGCTTTATCAAGCACCACCCTCAACATAAAGGCTTGAGATGGTGTTAATCCAAATGGTTTAAATGCCTGAGTCCACCGCCGCTCAACTTGGCGAGCTAGTGAGGTTGTATTGAAAAATAGGCATTGTTCAAACATGTAGAGATAGTAACACCAATTAGTTAGCTATGCAATTATATTGAATTGAGGGATGTCGGAAAACCGACAAAAACAAATTACTTATTAAATGAAGTTATTACGTTTTCTATTCTAGAAAGAAGCACATTGAATCCAGAGAAATTAATATTTGCTTCTTGAGCCTGAACAACATGCGTTGCAAAATAAGTTTTTCCATACTCTTTATTACTAACTGAGACATTAGCAGGATTAAATTTTTTACCATTTAACTCCTTCTCAATAACATTTTTCTCAAAAAGATTTTCAATAATAGAAAAAGCTCCATTTGGTAACAAAGGTGTTGGAACAACGTAAATACCTTTAATGATCTCTATGAAGCTAGCATTTTTATCACAATGAATTTTAAATTTATTAGTTATAAATTTATAAAATCCGGAAGCAGCTGCATCATTATCAATTACAAAAATAATGGGTTGCGATAGCTTTCCATCTCCAGCAGTTTTAATTAAATCACATAGATGAACAATCAAATTCTTAAATTGGCCAACCCCTCCCGTAAGACCTAGAAACTTATTTGAAAAACTTGTTCTGTTGAAGAACTCAACTAGAAGATTAGTATCTTGATTATTAGAGACTCTTGCTAGGCTTGGATATTGAATAGCTAAACGACGTATTGCACACTTCAAATAAATGTTATCAGTTTTACCTTCACCAATAATGATTGGAGATTTTCTAAAAAT
>SSFP01000079.1 GCA_008015455.1 Polynucleobacter sp.
CATCCAATGAGATCACTTTGCCTGAATCATCTTTTTTGCCTGTACCAACTGCAAGAATCTCACCTTGATCAGGTTTCTCAGCAGCAGTTTCAGGAATTACAAGACCTGAAGCTGTTTTTGTTTCGTTATCCAAACGCTTGATGATCACGCGATCATGCAAAGGGCGTAGATTCATATTGACTCCTTCAATAGGTTAGTAAGTGTTAACTTATTAGTTAGTAAAAACAATTAATTATAATTTCCATAAGGAGTTCTATTAATTCAACATGGATTATTAGCACTCTATATGGTTGAGTGCTAATTATAGGGATGCCACCCAGCCTTTTCAAGGGCAGAGCTTAGGTTCTTGCTTAAAAAAAGATGAATGATCAGCCAAACCCCCGTAAAGAGGGGCATCAAGCCTTGGACAAGTCCTGGCAAATTAATGTAAGCAATTGATTTTTATTGGATTTATTTATGACACCCAAATCTCGTTTGTATTCACTTGTTCGAAATTGGAGCAATAAACCCCAGCAATCAGTTAGGGATATGGGACTTCATACCACTTACAAAATTACCGAGGCGCCAGAACATGAACAACTAGCCCAATGGTCAGAAGCTCAAGATTTATCTTTTGAGCTAATCCTCGATACGCAAAATAACTTTGTCGAGGCTGCGATCATGCAGCCTAGCCAAGATACCGGCATTACAGAGGTGATTCGATTATTTAATGAGGGAGTACGAGCGGCTAGTTACTGGCATAGCTTTGCCAAGCCAACCCCCTTAATTTTTCCCATCAAGGCTGAGTGGCTCATGAGCACTAACATCATGACTGGCATTCAAAATGCTTTATATAACTGCCACCTACCCATAGGTCTTATTCAAATAGGCTTGATTGATCGCGCAAACGATCAAGAACAACTGGTTCTGCAGGATGCACTCATCAAACTTCACCGGATGGGTATCTTGCTTCATCTCATGAACTTTGAAGGTCATGAAGAGGACTGTCGACTATTGCATGAGCATCCATTTACTCACGTTCACATCACTCATCATTTAATCAGGCAAGCTATCCCTGGTAGCTTGTGTGAAAAAAAGTTAGCTCATTTAAATAAAATGATCCATGAGTTTGGCTATAAATCTGTAGCCAGCGGTATCAAGTTACTTCATGACAAGACTGTGGCAAAAAAACATGGTCTTGATTGCTACTTTGGCTCCCACATCATGCCAGCAATGACACTGCATCAGGTCATCAAGCTCAGTCACCACCCTATGCACAAACCTGTGGCTAAAAGCTTACTCAAGAAAAAGCCCTAAAGATCATGATGAGAAAAACAGTTCTATTGGTGGATGACCACCCAGCCATGCTATGGGCACTAAAAAACATGCTCGCAGAATGTGTTCACTTTGAAATTATTGGAGAAGCCACCAATGGCGATGAGTGCCTTGAATTTTCACGTCAACAAAAAGCAGATTTGATCATCTTAGATATCGATATGCCCAAAACAGATGGCTTAGACGTCATCAAGAGACTAAAGACGATTTCTCCCCAATCAAGAGTACTTGTGGTTTCAAGCCTAGATGCCCAGGTTTACGGCGGAAGAATCAGAACCATCGGCGGGCATGGCTTTATCAATAAAACTGCGAACTCCGACATCATCATGGCTGCGTGTATTGCAGTATCTCAAGGCTACACTTTCTTCCACACCAACCAAAGTGGTCAGGCAATTAGTAGCGATGAAGAAATTATTTCTTCATTTTCTCCACGCGAATTCCAAGTCCTTAAATATCTAGCCGATGGCTACAGTAATTGCGATATTTCTGAATTTCTTCATATCAGCAACAAAACCGTATCCACTTATAAAAATCGAATTTACAGAAAACTTGGCGTTAACAATATTGCTGAGCTAATTTCATTTTGCAGAACCAATAAGATTGTTGATATTTAATATGGAGACGTCGCTATCAATGACTACAAGCATATTAGCTATGTTTTTAGCGATTGCTTGCGGCTATTTATTTTTTAAAAATTGGCAAGCTCGTCAATTAGTAAAAGAGCTCTTAGATCAATCTCATCACCTTCAAAGCATCAGCCAATCGAAAGGGGAAGCACTCTCTAACATCAGCCATGAAATTAGAACGCCGATGAGTGCAATTCTGGGTGCGCAAGAGAGGATTTTGCGCCATCACCAACTGCCCTCACAAGATCAAAAGATCCTGGCAAGTGCCCATGCATCAGCACAATCGATGCTGGACATCCTCAACCAAGTGCTCGATCTATCAAAGATTGAATCTGGCAATTTAGAACTTGAGATCAGCGCTTGTGACTTAAAAAATCTTTTAAAACACATCCAAAGAACCTTCTCAAGCCTCGTTGATACAAGCAGAGTCAAATTTGAGATGCAGATCTGTCCAGAAATAACTGAGAGCCTCATGATGGATGGCACAAGAGTTGGTCAAGTGATTCATAACTTACTCAGTAATGCTATTAAACATACAGAAGATGGAGAAATTATTCTTCAAACAAGAGTGCTAGCTAACGATCACTTTGGTCAAATAGTTTATTTCGAGATTGCTGATACTGGCTCAGGCATGTCAAAAGAAGATATAGCGCGGATCTTGCAACCCTACGAGCAAAAATTAAATGAAATCACCAAGTTCTCAGAGCTAGGTTCAGGCTTGGGCTTACCCATCACCACACACCTCTTAAAACTCATGGGAAGTAGATTAAATATAGAGTCTGCCCCCAAATTAGGCAGTACGTTTAGTTTTACTTTGGCTCTGCGAAGATCCGTCGACCATCCTAAATATGGCCATCAAGAGACCTTTGAGTCTCCACTCATGCCCTCCACCCCTAACAACAAGACCGTTCTAATCGTAGATGATCACTCACCAAGTCGCATGATCACAGAGTCTCAATTCCTTGAAATGGGTTACTGCGTTCATGGCGTTTCTAATGCCCAAGAAGCGCTAGAACTACTAAAAGATCATCCTTTTGATCTACTTATTACAGATCTTTCTATGCCTCATATGAATGGCTTAGAGCTGGCTCAAAAAGTACGCTCCTTAGATGGGCACTCAAGCATAGAAATCTACGGCTTAACAGCTCATACACAAGGTCCACAAGAATTACTCTCACCTCATACGCCCTTTGATAACCTCCTTATTAAACCAGCAGGTATCCAAGATTGGCAAAGAGAGATTCACAGGAAAGATCATTACTTAAAAAGTCTACAAAAGCTGTCTCATCAAGATAACAAGGTCTGCAAAATCATTGCTGAAGAAATCTTGCAACATCAATCTCAGGTGTCTAGCGAACTTGTTACCAGTCACATCAATTCAATAGATGATTTTGAAATCATCATTAAGCCCATGGCACACAAAATTCATGGTGGCGCCAAGCTATTGAATGACCTTGAATTATGTAAGGTTTGTGAGCGTCTACAAAAGAATACATTACGCCATTTTTCAAGCCACATCAAAGATCTCCAAATCAGCCTTAATAGATCCAACCGAGGACTCAAGCTCTTATTAATGGATTTAAATTAGGGTATTGGCGAAGTGACTCATTTGGCTATAGTATTGGCTGATATGAGTTTTATTTTTCGCCATCATTTTTTAAGTTTTTTTCTGTCACTAGCGATTACATCAGGTAGCTGGGCTAACCCTGCCCCGGCATCAAAAGCAGCTTTAAATAAAACCTCTGAATTACCCCCAGTCATATCAAACGCTATTAAGAAAAGTGGGATTCCTTTGGAATCTATCGCTATTTCAATCGATAAGATTAACCACAAGAATCAGGCACCTCAATCTTTCACGACTGAAGAAATTGTCCATTGGCGTGAACAGATGCCCATGAATCCAGCCTCCACGATGAAGTTGGTCACGAGTCTTGCCGCCATGGAAATCTTAGGTCCGCAATATCGCTGGAAAACAGATTTATTTACCAATGGCAAGATACAGAACCAAACTCTAAAAGGCGATCTCCTCATCAAAGGAAGTGGCGACCCCAAACTCATTCCTGAAGAAATTAATAAGATGCTTTTAAATCTTCAGAGCATTGGGGTGAAGAAAATTGATGGTAATCTGATTTTTGATAGAAGTGCCTATGAAAATTCTGTCAAAGAAAGCTCATTTTCTGATGGTGAACCTACTCGAGCCTACAACGTTGCCCCAGATGCTCTTTTATTTGCCTTTAATAGTTTTAGCTTTCAATTCTTTCCTAATACTCAGAATGATTTAGTCCTGATTAAGCAAACCCCTCGCTTAGCCAACTTACAGGTTGATAACAATTTGAAAATCGTTGATGGTCCGTGCGTTGACTGGCGTAAAGACATCAATATGTCTATTGCACCTCAAAAGAATGGCGCTTGGCTAGCCAGCTTCGATGGTCACTTCCCAAGCGGCTGTCAATCTGCCCACTGGAATGTTGTTGCAAGTGATAGTGATAGCTTTTTATTGCAAAGCTTAATAGCTGCTTGGGAAGATATTGGTGGCATCTGGGTTAAACAACCAGTTCTCAAGACTCAAGCTCTGAATAATGACTTTAAACCCATTGTGACTCATTTTGGTGTTCCTCTATATGAGTCAGTGAAAGACATCAATAAGTTATCTAATAATGTAATGGCAAGACAAGTCTTGCTAACCATGGCACTTGAAAAAACAGGTCAACCAGGTAATACCAATAATGGCATGAAGATTGTTAAAGAATGGTTATTTAAAAATCAACTTCAAATGCCTGAACTGGTGATTGAAAATGGCTCAGGCTTATCTCGAATTGAAAGAATCAGCAGCTTACATCTCAATCAAGTCCTACTACTAGGTCTTAACTCATCTAGCAAAAATTACTACCTAGAATCACTTCCCATCGCCGGCTTTGACGGCACGATGAAGCATCGTCTCTTAGATAAATTACGTAAGTACATTCCTAATAAAAAAGAAATGGCGGCGTTAGAAAAAAATACTGCGCCATTCCCTCAGGGCCTAAAAAAGTATGGGGCTTATATTAAAACGGGATCACTAGTAGATGTGAGAAGCATCTCAGGCTATGTTGTGAGCCGTTCAGGCAATGTGTATGCCGTGACGTCTTTCATTAATGACCGTAATGCGGGCTCTGGCAGGGTCATCCATGATGTGGTTTTAAGTTGGTTACTTGATGACGGACCAGTCCAATGATTAACTCTCTCTAAGAACCTGATCCCACTACTGCACGACCCAATCGATCTCTGACCGCATCCCAAGTAGGATCAGTTGGGAGATTCTCAAAAACAATCCCATCGTAATTTTCTTGATCGAGTTGTCGCAATAAAGCATATAACTGACGAGCTAGCTCATCAGACTGAGTAGGTAGTATTTTTTCTACAATATTCGTATGTTCTGTTTTTAAGTACTCTGCGTCTGCTGAACTATTAGAAGAGAAGTGAAGCCAAGCCAGCTTATTTTTTAATTTCAACGCAGAAGGTAAAACGGATGCCAACTGCCCCGATGGATACAAAAACATCTTTGTTTTAGGTGCGTAATGAGCACTTAAACTACCTGAAACGCGCGGCTGATTGATATCCAACTGTTGAGAAATTTGATGAGGCATCTCTACTTGTGCGCCCAACAAGGCAGCCTGAATCATCTCACTTGAAATGGCTCCAGGCCTCAAGATCACATACCCCAGTTGATCCCAACGACTCAAATCAACAATGGTTGATTCAATACCCACTTCACACGAGCCGCCATCTAACACCATGATAGGTTGATCAACAAATTCATCGCGAACATGCTCTGCAGTTGTTGGAGAAATTCTGCCAAAACGATTAGCTGAGGGGGCTGCTAAACCACCCCCAAAATGCACTAATAAATCTTGTGCAACAGGATGCTTAGGACAACGGATACCTACCGTATCTTGACCACCCGTTACTTGGCTTAAGACATTTTTTGCTTTTGGCAAAATGATGGTTAAAGGCCCCGGCCAAAATGCTTTTGCCAACGCCAATGCCGCGGGAGAAATATCTCGAACCCATGGCAACAATAACTCTCTCCAGGCATCATCAGATAATCGATCAGAAGATGGGGGTTGGGCAATATGCACAATCAAAGGATGTCCTGAAGGACGACCTTTGGTGCTAAATATTTTTTCAACAGCTTGGGGGTTACTAGCATCAGCAGCTAAGCCATAAACAGTCTCAGTCGGAATAGCCACCAACCCGCCTGCGCGCAAAACCTCTAGGGCTTTACCGATTAAATCTGACATAGCAATGATTAACGCTTAATGCGTAAAACCTTGATAGCTTGCTCACAAGCAGCACTGACTTCAGCAGCTTGTGAAGCAACAAAATTGATATGCCCCATCTTGCGTGCAAGGCGTGGCTCTGCCTTGCCATAAAGATGCAACTTCGCTGCAGGGGATGCTAAAACATCCTGCCAAAGTGGTTCTACTTGAGAACCTGAAGTTAACCACTCATCACCCAAAACATTGAGCATGATGCTAGGCTGAACTAACTGAGTGCTACCCAAAGGCACTCGTGCCATGGCACGAACTTGTTGCTCAAACTGGCTAGTGACGCAAGCATTTTGGGTGTAATGCCCTGAGTTATGAGGTCTTGGAGCAATTTCATTAGCCACAATCTCACCACTCTTTAAAACAAAAAATTCAACACACAGAACACCCACGTAATCGAGGCGACGAATGATAGCTTTAGCAGCTTCAATAATTTTTGCTTCTTGATCTTGCTTCAAAGATGGGGCAGGAACAGTGCTCGTATGCAAAATGCCATTTTTGTGAACATTTTGTGCCACTGGATAAGCTAAGACTTCATCATTATGTCCACGCGCTACAAGAGCTGACACCTCAAAATCCAAATCCATGCGCTTTTCTAATACACAGGGCACTTGTCCAAATGTATGCCAAGCATTATTGAGTTCTGCGCGATTTAATACAGTGACTTGACCTTTACCATCGTAGCCCATGCGAGCAGTTTTCAGAATACCTGGGAACAGCTCTTCAGCAACATGCTCCAAATCTGCTTCACGCTCAATGACTAAATGGAGCGCAGGTCCGATACCCGCTTCTTTCTGCCAAGTAGCTAAAAATTTCTTTTCTGTGATGCGATTTTGCGCAACGGATACACCAGTACTCTTTGGCGCCACATAAACACCCAAAGCTTCCAACTCATCCAAAGCTTGCGCAGGGACATTTTCAAATTCGGTACTTGCTGCTGCACAAATAGCTGCCATTTCTTTAAGAGCGGCATGATCAGTGTAATCAGCCTGAATGTGTTTCTCAGCTACTGCTCCAGCAGGGCTATTCACATCAGGATCCAACACACAAACTTTATAACCCATCGCCTGAGCAGCGTGGGTAAACATACGACCTAATTGACCACCACCTAAAATGCCTAGATAAGAACCTGGAAGAATAGGATCTAAACGATCTGCCATAAATTAAGAATGTCCTGGTAAATTCATTGCGCGCGCTTTTTCTGTTTGCGCAGCTCTAAAACTAGATAACTTGTTAGCCAATGCAGCATCATTAACAGCTAATGTGGCAATCACATGCAAGGCTGCGTTAGCAGCGCCAGCCTCTCCAATAGCAAACGTAGCCACAGGAATACCTTTAGGCATTTGCACGATGGAATACAAGGAATC
>SSFP01000065.1 GCA_008015455.1 Polynucleobacter sp.
AAAAATTCTTGGTGACTACTGAAAAAATGAATCAATAACTGTGCCAGTTTTGGCAAAAGGGACTCAATGAGGTTGGTTTCAAAACAATCATTCGATTTAGATAAGCAACTTGAACCAAAAACATTGGTTGAAGGTGCTTATCTAGCATTGCGTAATGACATTATTCGTGGCGTGCATGGACCATCAAGTAAGTTGAAGGTGGAGCATTTAAAAGATGTATACCAAGTGAGTGGCGGTACTCTAAGAGAGGCTTTGGCCCTGTTAGTGGCAGATAGCTTGGTATATGCAGAGGGGCAAAAGGGTTTCTTTGTCTCCCCAATGTCTATCAGAGACTTCAAGGAAATTACACAATTGAGGGTATTGCTAGAACTGCAAGCGCTTAAACAATCAATCGAAAATGGCGACGATAAGTGGGAGGCTGATGTCATGGCTAGTTACCATCGTTTGGCATTGGCGGAAAAAAAATTAGAGCTTGAGGATATTGAGCAACGTAATGCGCAATTTTCTGCATGGGAAGAACGTAATGCTGAATTTCATGCAGCTTTAGTTTCAGCATGTGAATCAAGATGGCTGTTACAGTTTATTGGAATCTTGTATCACCAATCCGAGCGCTATCGATCACTAGGTATCCAGTATGGAACCAATCTGAAGAGAGATCTTCAGGCTGAACATGAGGCGCTGAAAGACGCAGCATTAGCGAGGAATGTTCCCTTATGTTCAGATATTTTGGCTGAACACATCAGCATTACTTATGAATTGTTTGAGAAGCTTCCAGAGGATGTTTTTTCTGGGAAAGATGTGTTGGAAACAGCATAAGTTTCAGACCAACAACCATTAAATAGATAAATACATAGATAGAAAATTAAACTAAAAAGAGGGAAAAATGAAACAAGTAAAACATTTCATTAATGGCGAATTTGTAGTCGGAAGTAATAACAAGTTTTTTGAAAAACGTTCACCTGTTGATAACAAGGTGATTGCTCAAATTGCTGAAGCAAGTCAAAGCGATGTGGATGCAGCAGTAAGAGCGGCCCATGATGCCTTAAACGGTGAGTGGGGCAAGATGACAGTCGACCAACGTGTTGAAATGCTATATGCAGTTGCTAATGAAATCACCCGACGTTTTGAAGATTTTGTGGCTGCTGAAATGGCTGATACAGGTCAACCAAATCATGTGATGCGTCATGTATTTATTCCTCGAGGCGCAGCTAACTTTAAAGTTTTTGCGGATGTTGTAAAAAACGTGGCAACGGAAGCATTTACGATGTCAACTCCAGATGGTCGAGGTGCTGTGAATTACGCAGTGCGTAACCCTAAGGGGGTAATTGGAGTTATTTCTCCATGGAATGCACCTTTTATGTTGATGACTTGGAAAGTGGGCCCTGCATTAGCTTGCGGTAATACAGTAGTTGTGAAGCCTTCTGAAGAAACGCCGATGACAACAGCGTTATTAGGTGAAGTCATGAATGCTGTAGGTATGCCTAAAGGTGTATTTAACGTGGTGAATGGTTTTGGCCCAGATTCAGCCGGTGAGTTCTTAACGCACCACCCCATGGTTGATGCTATTACATTTACTGGTGAAACACGCACGGGTACAGCAATTATGAAAGCCGCTGCTGAAGGTATGCGCGATATTTCATTTGAGTTGGGTGGTAAAAACGCAGCGATTGTATTTGCTGATGCTAATTTTGATGAGGCAGTGCATGGCATTTTCCGCTCAGCATTTTTGAACTCTGGTCAGGTGTGTTTGGGTACTGAACGAGTTTATGTTGAGCGTCCAATTTTTGTTAAATTTGTTGCTGCGCTCAAAGCTAGAGCTGAGCATGTTAAATATGGTCGTCCAGAGGATCACGGTTCAGATTACGGTCCTTTAATTTCAGCGGAACATAAACAAAAAGTCATGTCTTATTACAAGAAGGCAGTTGATGAAGGTGCCACAGTAGTCACTGGTGGTGGTGTGCCCAATATGCCAGATGATTTGAAAGATGGACATTGGATTCAGCCCACAATTTGGACAGGTCTACCAGAAACTGCATCTGTAGTAAGAGAAGAGATTTTTGGACCATGTTGCCATATTCGTCCATTTGATTCTGATGAAGAAGTGATTAAGCTCGCTAACGATACTCAGTATGGTTTATCGACAACTATTTGGACAACGAATTTGGCTCGCGCCCATACAGTAGCTGCAAAAGTAGATGTGGGTATTACTTGGGTCAATAGCTGGTTCTTAAGAGACTTGAGAACTGCATTTGGTGGTTCAAAACAATCAGGTATTGGTCGTGAGGGTGGTGTTCACTCACTTGAGTTCTATACAGAGACACGCAATATTTGCGTGAAGCTGTAAGCGCCGAAAACTAAATCAAGTTGAAGTCAAAGCAAAGGAAGTAGCATGGCATTAAAGTTAACAATTAACCAACATGACATCAACACATTATGTGATCGTGTTGAGGGTGCACAAGAAGGTGCCTATGCCATTCATAAATTAACTGATGACTATCCAAGTATGACCATCGATGATGGTTATGCTGTTCAGGCTGAGTTAAGAAAGCGTTATTTAGCTAAAGGTCATCAGTTGGTTGGTTGGAAAGCAGGATTAACTTCAAAAGCTAAGATGGAGCAAATGGGTGTGCATGTGCCATCGATTGGTTTTTTAACCAACAAAATGGCGCGCACCGAAGATGTCGGTATCAAAACATCGGAGATGGTTCATCCACGTGTTGAATGTGAAGTTGCTTTTGTGATAAATAAAGATCTCAAAGGACCTCATTGCACTTTGCAAGATGTTTTAGCTGCCACAGAGTACGTGTTACCTGCAGTTGAAATTATTGATTCTAGATTTTCTGGTTTTAAATTTGATTTGGCGAGTGTTGTCGCTGATAACGGTTCTTCAGCACGATTTGTTACGGGAAAAACCAAGTTAAGTCCAGAAGACATCAATTTACAAAAAATTGGTGTTGTGATGAAGAAAAATGGCGAACAAATTGCTCAAGGTGAATCATCTGCTGTGTTGGGTCATCCTGCTGAAGCGATTGCTATGTTGGTCAATATCTTGTCTGATCAGGATGAAATCTTGCCGGCAGGTAGTTTTGTGATGAGCGGCGGTATTACCGAAGCGTTTCCAGTTCAACCTGGGGACAAGATTACTGCAGAGTTTGAAGTGTTGGGAAATGTATCCATGTCATTTGTCGCTTAAATGACATAAAACTGAAGCATTTAGGGCTAGAGTTAGCCTCAAGTAGGACTAAAAAGGATAATCAAGATGGCAAAAATTAAATGCGCATTAATAGGATCAGGAAATATTGGTACAGATCTTATTTATAAGCTTAAACGAAGTGAGTTCTTAGAGCCTGTTTGGATGGTGGGTATTGACCCAGAATCTGAGGGTTTAGCAAGAGCTCGTGATATGGGTCTCAAGACAACGGCTGAAGGTGTTGATGGGCTATTGCCTCATGTTTTAGCTGATGGTATCCAAATCGCATTTGATGCTACATCTGCCTATGTCCATGCAGAGAATTCTCGTAAGCTAAATGAGTTGGGTGTATTAATGATTGACCTTACACCAGCTGCGATTGGTCCTTTATGTTGTCCAACAGTTAATTTGGAGCAACATGCAGCCAGCGGTGAGATGAACGTCAATATGATTTCATGTGCTGGTCAAGCAACTATTCCTATTGTTCATGCTGTTTCTCGCGTACAAGCAGTGCCTTATGCAGAAATCGTGGCAAGTTTGGCATCTAAATCAATTGGGCCGGGAACGCGTGCAAATCTTGATGAATTTACTTACACAACCTCAGATGCTGTTTGTAAAGTGGGTGGCTCAGTTAAAGGTAAGGCACTAGCCATTATTAATCCAGCAGATCCTCCAATGATTATGCGTAATACGATTTATTGTTTGACTGAAGATGAGCCAAAGAAAGAGGAAATTAAAGAATCTATTCTGCGCATGATCGGCGAGGTTCAAAAGTATGTACCTGGTTACAAGCTAGTGAATGGACCTGTTTTTGATGGAAAGAAAGTTTCTGTGTTTATGGAAGTTGCAGGTTTGGGCGACTATTTACCAAAGTATGCAGGTAACTTAGACATCATGACAGCGGCTGCGACAAGAACAGCTGAATTATTTGCTCAGAACATTATGTCTGGCAAAGTCACTTTAAAAGCAACTAAACCAACTCAAGCGGCGGAGGCTTAATCATGTTTGATAACAATCACCTTAAAGGTAAAAAAGTGATTCTTCATGATATGTGTTTGCGTGATGGCATGCATGCTAAGCGTGAGCAAATATCTGTTGATCAAATGGTTAAAGTAGCAACTGCTATGGATGATGCTGGCGTGCCTTACATTCAGGTCACACATGGTGCGGGCTTGGGTGGTAATTCTTTGCAACATGGTTTTGCATTACACAGCAATGAGGAATACATCACTTCTGTAGCTTCAAAAATGAAGCAAGCCAAAGTATCAGTTTTATTGATTCCGGGTTTGGGAACCATGCGCGAATTACAGTCTGCTTATGATTGTGGAGCTCGCAGTGTTCATATTGCGACTCACTGCACAGAAGCAGATACATCGCCACAACACATTGCTTATGCTCGTAAGCTAGGCATGGATACAACCGGCTTTTTAATGATGGCGCACTTGAATAGCGTGGAAGGTTTAGCACAGCAAGGCAAGTTGATGGAGTCATACGGTGCACAAACTGTATACATCACTGACTCAGCTGGTTATATGTTGCCTAATGATGTGAAGGCGAGAGTGCATGCATTACGTCAAGTACTCAAGCCTGAAACAGAAATTGGTTTCCATGGTCATCACAATATGGGTATGGGTATTGCCAACTCCATCGCTGCGATTGAAGAAGGTGCGACACGTATTGATGGTTCAATCGCTGGTTTAGGTGCTGGCGCTGGTAACACGCCATTAGAAGTGTTTGCTGCAGTTTGTGAACGCATGGGTATTGAAACTGGTTGCGATTTATTTAAGCTCATGGATATCGCAGAAGAGTTGATCATGCCCATGATGGATCATATTGTTCGGGTTGATCGTTCATCATTGACTCTTGGCTTTGCTGGCGTTTATTCAACTTTCTTGTTGCATGCTGAGCGTGCAAGTAAGCGTTTTGGTGTGCCAGCTCGAGATATTTTGGTGGAGTTAGGTCGCAAGAAGATGATTGGTGGTCAAGAGGATATGATTTTGGATACCGCTATGACTATGGCTAAAGAAAGAGGTATTCAATTTGAGGAGTCTGTTTAAGTAACAGATACCTTAAAAATAAATATTGGATAAATATTTAGCTAGCACTTAAAAAAGGAGTTCAATTGAACTCCTTTTTTCTAGAATAGACTGACCCTGACATTAACCTGAAAAATTCCTTAAAAAATAAGGCTTAAGGAAAAAAATAAAAGCCTAAATTAGGGTATATACGCATTGCTCACAAGCCTATTCAAGAGAAAAATAATCTCGAGATTACATTAATTAGTCGGAATTTTTATGAACTTTAAATAT
Source organism: Polynucleobacter sp. (assembly GCA_008015455.1). Classification (GTDB taxonomy): domain Bacteria; phylum Pseudomonadota; class Gammaproteobacteria; order Burkholderiales; family Burkholderiaceae; genus Polynucleobacter. The sequence continues at coordinate 5,500 of SSFP01000065.1, forward strand.
TTCAAGGTCGCAAGCTTACTTTTGGCGCTTAGCGCTATGTTATCTGCTTGCGGTAAATCTGAGTCAACAGCGACTCAAGCTTCTGTTGAAACAGTGGCTACACGTGTGGATCAATTCCAAGGCGTTGCTGCCAATCAAAAAGTAGCAGTGCTCGTTGGTAAAGGTACTGTAGCAGTAATTCCTCACGATGGTTCAAAGCCAACACGCGTTCAATTAAAAGGCATTGCATCATTGATTGATGTCGCTACTTGTGCTGACGGTAGTTTTGTTGCATTGGATTTTTACAAGAAAGTATGGACGTCTTCTGATGATGGTCAATCTTGGTCTTCTAAAGCAACGCCAGAAGCTTTTAGACCATTAGGTTTAGCTTGTGGCTCAAATAATTCATATTGGATTGTTGGCAGCAACTCAAGTATTGCTAATAGTGCTAATCGTGGCGCTTCATGGAGTGTGAACTCAACAGGTGAAGATGCGATGTTTAACACTGTTCAATTTATTGATGGTCAAACTGCATTTGTAACTGGTGAATACGGCGCATTTAAGAAAAGTACAGATGGCGGTAAAACTTGGGCAACATCATCCATTGGTCCAGAGTTTTACCCTTATGCCGCTCTATTCACATCAGCACGTGAAGGTTTTGTTACTAGCTTGACCGGCATCATCATGCATACCAAAGATGGTGGAGCCTCTTGGTCTGCTACTAAAAATCCTACAGGTTTATCTCAGTTTGGTTTGATCAATGTTGATGGCCGTATCTACAGCGTTGGCCTGGGTGGCACGGTTTTGAGTTTTAACGGTGGTCAATGGTCTCCGGTGAAGATTGAAAATTTTGGTGCGCCTTATCTGAAGGGTGTCGCTAATGTTGGCAAAGGTAGCTTCCTTGTAGCCGGTGGTAACGGTGCCTGGAAAGTAGTAAGTGCAAAGAACTAGGAATTAAAACGTGAAAAAGAAACTAACTCATATCCTTCATACTGGTGAAGAATGGCTATTTGCTAACCCTAAGATTGTTCTTGGGATTATTTTTGCAATCAGCTTAGGATTTGCATCTCTATTACCTAACCTGCGCATGGGTACAGACTTTGAGGACTTGTTACCTCAAAGCCATCCATTTATCCAGTTACATAACGAGATCAAAGATGACTTCGGTGGCGCGAGCGCTGTAGTTGTGAGTGTTGAAGTTAAAGAAGGTGATATTTTCACTAATGAAACTTTAGCTTTGATTGATAACTTGACTCAAGGTGTTGATAGTTTGTCAGGTGTTAACCACAACTTAGTTAGCAGTTTGACGCATCGTACAAGCCGTAAGATTACTTTAGATGAAACAGGCAACATCAAGTCTGCTTTGTACTTTGATCCATCAGCGCCAAAACTAACACCTGCAGAATTGGAGCAGATGAAGCGTGATGTGATGGCTAACCCACGTGTTTATGGTTTGATGGTGTCGCCTGATCTTAAATCAGCCATTATTAAAGGTCAGATGAACGAGGGTGGTGATATTGACTACCGTAAAACTTTTGCTGAGTTGAGTGAGCTTCGTGCCAAGTTGGCCACTGACCATGCCAAGATTCATGCAACAGGTTTGCCTGTTTTAACAGGTTGGGTTTATACATACCTTAATCAAATTTTGCAGATTTTGCTCTACACAGCAGCTCTGATTTTTGGTTTGTTAGTTGTTTATTTCCGTCGTTTTTATGGTGTTGCTTTACCTTTGTTAGGTATTTGTTTGTCATCAGCTTGGGGCTTAGGCTTTATGACGATTTTGGGTTATACATTAGACCCACTATCCATGCCGATCCCATTCTTGATTGCTGCTCGAGCGACATCTCATGGTGTTCAATTAGTTGAGCGTTACTACTATGAGTTAGAGTTAACTAAAGATGGTAAGAAAGCTGCGCGTAATGCTTTAGACGCTCTTTTCAGACCAGGTTCTTTAGCTATCACAATTGATGCGATTGGTATTTTTGTGATCTGTTTGGGTGCTGCACCTATTAACATTAAATTGGGTTACTACGCTGGCTTCTGGGGTTTCTCAGTGATCTTTACTGTTCACTTCATGGTGCCATTGTTCTTGACTATCTTGCCAGCACCGAAGAAAACTCAAAACAATCGCTCAGGTACTACAAGCGTTCTTTATAACTTCGCTAAAGTTTTAGTTAATCCATTCAATGTGAAAATTGGTTTGATTGGTACAGCGATTGCTGTGGTGATCGCAACCTACTTTATGTCACAAGTGAAGTTTGGTGAGTCTGAGCCAGGTTCTCCTATCTTGAATCGTACTCATGATTACAACATTTCTGCAAAGTCAATTAATGAGCACTTCCCAGGTTCAGAGGAGTTGTTTGTTGTTGCGCGTACGAAGGATGACAATGGTATTCAGCGTCCAGAGGTTGTGCATGCAATGGAGCAATTTGGCGACAAGATGATGGTGAGAGATCCTGAGTTGGGTGGCTATAAAGCTATTCCAGGATTGATTCGTCAAGTCAATATGTTGACTCATAGTGGTGACCCACGTTGGGCACAAATTCCGGATACTCAGATTGAGGTTGCTGGTTTGATGTCAGCTTACGAACTTTCTAGCCCAATCCCTGGTGCTATGAAAGAGTTCATGAATCCTCAGGGTACTGACGCGGTGATGTCTTTCTTCTACAAAGATCACCAGGCAACCACTTTGAAACGTATCGTGAACAACTCTAAAGAGTTTGTAAAAGAGATCAATGGCACAGTTGAAAACTTTGAACTCTTATTGGGTGGCGGCATTATTGGTGTGAGCGCTGCGATTGATGAAGAGAACTTTGTTGACACCATGATTATTACGCCTGTTGTGATGATCATGGCTTTCATCTTTGTGATGTTCTACTACGAGTCACTACATGCTGGTTGGTTAATGGTTTTACCAATGCTCTATGCAACGATTTTGACTTATGGCTATATGGGCTTCATGAACATTGGTATTAGCGTCAACACCATTCCTGTGATTGCCGTGGGTGTGGGTGTAGGTATCGACTACGCCGTTTACATCATGGACCGTATTCGTGAAGAGTATGAAGAGACTCATGATCTTCGTGAATCAGTTTTGCGTGCTCTTAGTACAACAGGTTTGGCGGTTGGATTCACAGCTGCAACATTGATTGCTGGTGTGATTATGTGGGTGGTCTTGTCAGATCTTCGCTTCCAATCAGATGCTGCTCTGTTGTTAACTGTGATGTTGGCTTTGAACGCTGTAGCTGCTGTTTTACTTGTGCCAGCTTGGGTCATGGCGTTTAAACCAAAGTTCATTACTGCAGCACATCGTGATGCAGATGGCATATTGCAAAACAACTAAACCAATTAATACTAACTGCTGTTGTTAATTAGCAACAGCAGTTATCAAGTTCCAGAGTACGAGTGAAATAAAGCAATAAAAGGTATTAAAAACAATGGCTTAAAAATCTCGAGATAGTTAGGGGTTAGTACTAATGGGGAAAGTTCCTAGTTTAAAAATCTCGAGAAACCATTAATTTAACGGTAATTAGTAGGTCTTTTTTGAATATCAGTTGTAGCAAGTTAGTTAAGGAGAGAGTTTATGAACAATAAAAAATGGCGCAAAGCCTTTCAGCCAAAGGCTCTAGCCCTTGCTGCTGTTATGGTTGTTGCGAGTGCTGGTGCATCTGCACAAAACTTGCCAGACTTCGGTTTGACTTCCGGAGAAGCATGGCAGGTTGATAACTACTACGAGAACCATACGGCTATGCGTGAGAGCGCTGGTTTGTCTAAGTTCCGTAACACTCTCCAATCAGAGATGTCTAAGAATCTTAACGATGGTTGGAGATTCCGCGGTATCTTGCGTGGTACATACGATGGCGTTTATGACTTAAACGACAAAGAGTACGGTAAGAATGCTGGTGGCGCCGTGAATATGAATCATGCAGGTGGACCTACACCTTACGGATCATCTTTTTTAACACAAACAACTGTTGCGCAGGCGTTGAGCCTTCCAAATAATACATTCTCCAATGGGGGGGCAGCGTTTGCAAATACCGGCTTGCAAATTTTAGGTTCAGGTTGGAATAATGGAACACCTACAGGCTTGAGTTTTGCTGTTCCTGTGCGTCCTTGTGATGTTGATTCACGTGGATGTCGCGATTTTGGTGGTTACGGCGATAAGAAAACTTCAGAATTGGCTATGCCAGAATTCAATGATCGTTTAGATTTTATTCGTGAAGCCTATGTAACTAAAACAATCGGCATGGATGGCGGCGCAAGCACATTCTTGAAGATTGGTAAGCAACAAGTTGTTTGGGGTCGTACTGACTTATTCCGCGTTCTTGATGTGATCAACCCAGTTGATTACTCACGTAATAATATCTATGACGAATTGCAAGATATTCGTATCCCAATGTGGATTGCTCAAGCCGAGTACCGCATGGGTGGTAGCGAAACAATGCAAGATCGTAACTTGTCAGTTGTTTGGAATTTCGATAGATTCCGCCCAAACAATTTAGGACAAGGTGGCACACCTAATAGCATCCTTGATACAGGTAATTTCTTCCGTTCAATGGCAAATTGCTGGGATAACGGGTGTTCAGTAGGTGGTTTTGGTAAAGCATCTGGTGGTACAGGTGGATGGTCAACAAATTTTGGACCTGGACAAATTGGTATTCATAATGTGGATTTGCCAAACTGGAGTCTTTCAAATACACAGCTAGGGGCAAAGTTTGAGGGGGTAACTCAAGATGGTTTGAGTTTCTCGCTAAATGCATTAACTTATCGTTCACAACTACCATCTTTGAGAGGTATGACAAAAGCTGGTTCAAATAACCCCTTTACAGGAAATTCATATGCTGGAGGTGGTGTTCCAGGGACTGATCCACTTATGAATGGTGCATATTTACCATTATTTGAGGTTGTTTATCCAAGAGTCAATTTGGTTGGTGGTTCAATGGACTTCCAAATTGAGTCAGTGGGTGCGGCAATGCGTTTAGAGGGCGCCTACACAAGTGGTGAAGAATTTGCTAATACATTACGCCCAGAGTTGTACTCAAAGAACAACGTATGGCGTTCTGTAATTGGTTTCGACCGTCCTACATTTGTACCATTTATCAGTACCGAGCGTACAGTATTGTTCTCTGGTCAACTCTTCTATCAACATATTTTCAATCATGAAAAAGAAGCTCGTCCTTGGGGTATGAGTGGTATGCCTGATTGGAAAGATAATGTTATCGGTACATTGTTGATGAAAGCGTTCTTGATGAACGACCGCCTAAGTCCAGAAGTGATCTTTGCTCGTGACTTCCAAGCTAAGGCAAATGTTGTAGCTCCAGCTGTTGAATGGTCTGCAACGGATAATTTGAAATTCAAGTTTGGCGCAAATATCAAGTTTGGTACTGAGCAAGAAAATTGGCAATGGAGTTCCGCTCATGCAGCAAACGCTTTAAATCCTTTTACAGCGGCTACGTTGAGTGGTACAAATGTTCCAGCATTAACAGATTATGGTCTAGGCGGTGTAGAGCCTCTAGGTCGCTTCCGTGCGGGTCCGATTGGTACAGCGTTTGGTCAGAACGAGATCTTCGCAACAATGCGTTACAAGTTTTAATTTAGGAGTTAATTAATAATGAAAACGAAATTTTCAGCAGTATTAATGGCTCTGTTAGCGGTAGGTGCTGTAGGTTCAGCATCTGCAGCTACAGAGGCTGATTTGGAAAGATCATTCTTCCCGTATAAGAATGGCGTTCCAACATTCCCAGGTTTAACAGAGGGAACAGTTGTTAGCTCAAAGAACGTTGATCAGTTCAAAGATGCTATCGACCCAGCTTTGTTTGTCATGATCAAACGTGGTTGGTTAGAAGTGCCTGTTGGCAAAACAACTTCTTTCGACATGAACAAAGCATATGTTGAGGCTTCACGTGCAAACATGAACAAGACAAAACTTGGTGCTAAGCCAGGCGAAATCGAAGGCTTTGTTGCTGGTCGTCCATTCTTGGAAGAGCCATCAGCTGCAGATCCACGTGCCGGTGAAAAAATCATGTGGAACTATAAGTACGGTGTGAACTGGGGCGATAACGCTGCGATCTATCCTTTCTATTGGAAATATCGCAACATGGCTACAGGTCAGCTTGAGAAGACATTGAAGTTAAATCTTCACTTCTTAAACTTTACTCATCGTATTCAGGATGAACCAAAGCCAGAAGTAACACCTAACCCATCTAAGTTATTCCGTGGTATCTACATGAACATCATGGAGCCACAAGACTTGAAGGGTACTCAGTTGTTAATTCAACGTTATGAAGATGACACAAAAGCTGATGATGCTTATTTGTACTTAGGTTTCCAACGTCGTGTTCGTCGTTTGGCAACTGGTCAAGTAACTGACTCGTTCTTGGGTGCTGACTTGATGATTCAAGACTTTGAAGGTTATAACGACCGTCTATCAGCATACAAGTGGAAATACGTTGCAACTAAGAACGTTTTGATGCCTTACTACTACCATAACCAATTAAAGTTAGCAGAAGATATGCCTGTTGAAAAAGATGGCTATAAGTATGTTGACTTCGGTGGTGAAGGTAAGTGTTTCCAAAACGTTACTTGGCAGTTACGTAAAGTTTACGTGGTTGAAGGCTCACCAGTTGACCCAAGCCCAATTAGCAAGCGTGTTATTTACATCGACGCACAAGCTAACAACATTAACCGTAGCTTGATTTACGATAAGAAGGGTGAATTGTGGAAAACTTACACAATTGGTAAGTCACATCCAGACTCACATTTGCCAATTAACAAAGGTTCAGGTATTCCAATTGACGATTCATTCTCAATGGTTGACGTACAGGCAAAACATTGCACAACAGGTCAATTTAAAGGACAGGTTGATGTGAAGTTGAATCCTCCACGTATGTTCCAAGTACAGTTCATGCGCGGCGGTGACTAATCTACTGATTGTGTGGATTTAGGCTGGTTACCCCAGCTTAATTTGAACCCTCAAGAGCTGATGTTCTTGAGGGTTTTTTCTTGTTACAAAATTGTAAAAATCAACGAAAATAGTACTCATTAATAAAAGATGTTGAGTTCGGAGTGCTGGTGAAAAAAATCCCTGATGCAGAATTACTAGTTTTACGGAATAAGCTCAAGTTCTCATTTGAAACTGGTGAGATTTGGTTGGGCGAAAACCGTATGGTTTTAATGCATGTTGCAGCCTTGGGGGCTTTACGTAATGAAATTATTGAATCCTTAGGGATGGAGCGTGCAAGAGGACTACTGGTGCGAATGGGCTATGCATCAGGTGTGCGAGATGCTGAGTTAGCTAAAAGTCTGCCTAGTAATGATTCACCAGAGGCGGGCATCATGTTAGGCCCCATGCTGCATTCATTTAAGGGCATGGTATGGGTAGAAAAGAAAAAGCTTTCAATGGATTTATCTAAAGGGCTCTTTACAGGAGAATTTCTATGGGATAACTCTTGGGAAGCCCAAACCCATTTGGAAAAATTTGGTATTGGTGATGATGTTGAGTGCTGGAGTCAGATTGGCTATGCCTCAGGTTATGTTTCAACATTAGTGGGTCGACCTGTTATTTTTAAAGAAACGAAGTGTGTTTGTAAGGGTGATCACAATTGTTATATTGAAGGACGCTTGCTGGAGAATTGGGAAGACTCTGAAGATTATTTGCGTTATTACAAACCTGACAATATTGCTAGCAAGTTAATTGACCTTCAAGAGGAGGTTGCAAGTCTACGAGCCTCTCTTAATAAAACAAGTTTGCCAGACAACATCATTGGTGAATCTGAGACATTCAAAGCTGCTTTAAATTTAGCTTCAACGGCTGCTGCTAATCCTATAACTGTTTTGCTTCTCGGTGAAACTGGTGTAGGTAAAGAGGTATTTGCGCATTGGATCCATGACAACAGTGATCGTTCGTCACAATCATTTATTGCTCTGAATTGTGCAGCCATCCCGAATGATTTGTTGGAATCAGAATTGTTTGGTGTTGAAAAAGGAGCTTTTACTGGAGCTCAACAGTCAAGACCAGGTCGCTTTGAGCGAGCGAACGGTGGAACTTTGTTTTTGGATGAAGTGGGTGATTTAACGCCAGCGGCGCAAGTGAAGTTGTTACGTGTCTTGGAAAGTGGCGAATTAGAGCGTTTAGGTGATGTGAAAACAAGGAAGGTGAATGTTCGTTTAATCACTGCAACCAATGTCAATTTGCAACAAGCTGTTAAAGATGGAAAGTTCCGAGCTGACTTGTACTATCGCTTAAATGCATATCC
>SSFP01000084.1 GCA_008015455.1 Polynucleobacter sp.
AAGGTGGCAAAGTTCACCGCGTTGAAGATTGGGGCCGTCGTCAAATGGCTTACATGATCGACAAGCTTGCTAAAGCTCACTACGTTTGCATGAACATTGAGTGTGGTCAAGCTACTCTTGACGAACTAGAGCATGGCTTTAAGTTCAACGATGCTGTTTTGCGTCACTTGGTTATCAAGACAAAGAAAGCTGAAACTGAGCCTTCAATCATGATGAAGCAAGTTGAACGTGAAGAAGCTCGTAAAGCTCTTCAAGCAACGGAGGCGCCTGCTGCCTAATTAGGCACTGAGCGGGTTTGGGTTGAATCATTTCATCCTAACAGCCGCCCTGGTCGCAAAAGAAGCTCTTCGATATACACCTGCAGGAATTCCTGTCATTGAATGCCAGCTAGAACATAGCGGCGAAGTTCAAGAAGCAGGGGCTGCAAGAAAAGTCAGAATGAGTCTTGATGCGATGGCTATCGGATCTGTTTATCAACAACTAGATCAGATGGTATTGGGGAGTGTGGCTAGGTTTGAAGGTTTTTTAACTCATAAAAGCCTGCGCAGTCAGCGACTCGTCTTTCATATCACGCATATTGAATTGTAAAAAGGAAACATCATGGCATTTGTAAAAAAAGGTGATGACCGCAAGAACAAGCGTCCAGCACAAAACCCATTATTTAAACGTAAGCGTTTTTGCCGCTTTACTGCAGCAAACGTTGAACAAATCGATTACAAAGATGTAGACACACTACGTGACTTCATCGGTGAAAACGGCAAGATTACTCCTGCACGTTTGACTGGTACTAAAGCTTTGTATCAGCGCCAATTGGAAACAGCCATCAAACGCGCTCGCTTTTTAGCTTTGATGCCTTTCACTGACCAACATAAGAAATAATCAGGAGTCACTATGCAAATTATTCTCCTAGAAAAAGTAGCTAACCTTGGTAACTTAGGCGATGTTGTTCGCGTTAAGGATGGTTTTGCCCGTAACTTTTTGATCCCTCAACGTATGGCTCGTCGTGCTACAGCAACAGCGATTGCTGAGTTCGAAGCTAAACGTGCTGAGTTAGAAAAACTAGCTGCTGAAAAACTAGCTGCTGCTGAAGCAGTAGGTGCTAAGTTGTCTGGTTTAGTTGTAGAAATCAAACAAAAGGCTGGTGTTGATGGTCGTTTGTTTGGTTCAGTGACTAACCACGATGTTGCTGATGCATTGAAAGCAAAAGGTTTCTCAATCGAAAAAGCTTCAGTACGTATGCCTACAGGTCCTTTAAAGATCGTTGGCGAGCACAAATTATCTGTAGCTGTTCACACAGACGTAGTTGTTGAAATTACTGTCCAAGTGATTGGTGAGCAGGCTTAATTAATCATTTGATTGAACGATATCTACCCTGATATCATCAGTTCATGATTGATTCAGCTGTTCAAGCTTTAAAAGTACCTCCGCATTCCGTCGAGGCCGAGCAATCGGTACTCGGCGGTTTGCTTTTGGACAACTCTGCATGGGATAGAGTTGGCGATGTCCTGACGGAAAAAGATTTTTATCGCCCAGATCATGGCTTGATTTATCGCGTCATTGGTCAGTTAGTAGGTGAAGCGATGCCTGCTGATGTGATTACAGTTTCAGAAGCGATGAAAACCCAAGGTGGGGGCGAGAGTATTGGTATTGATTATTTAAATGCCCTAGCGCAATCAACACCGAGTGCTTCTAATATTCGTGGTTATGCCGAGATTGTGCGTGACCGCAGTGTGTTGCGCCGATTAATTCAAACTTCCGACACGATTGCGAGTACTGCCTTTACGCCTGAGGGGCGTTCAGTTCAAACTATTTTGGATGAAGCGGAGTCTCGAATCCTTGCTATTGGTGAAGAGGGTAACCGCGGCAAAACAGATTTCTTTGAAATTGCACCTTTATTAACGGATGTCGTTAACCGTATTGATGAACTTTATCATCGTCAGGGTTCAACAGATGTGACCGGTGTGGCTACTAGCTTTATTGATCTAGATAGACAAACGAGTGGTTTACAAAAAGGTGATTTGATCATTGTGGCTGGTCGTCCTTCGATGGGTAAAACCAGTTTTGCTGTGAATATTGCTGAGAATGTAGCCTTGAAAGAAGGCTTACCTGTTCTTATCTTCTCAATGGAGATGGGTGCTTCTCAGTTAGCGTCTCGTATTTTGGGTTCTGTTGGTCGAATCGACCAGTCTCGCATGAGGACTGGTAAGTTAACAGATGATGAGTGGCCGAAAATTACTGAGGCGATTTCTCGCTTAAATGACACCAACATCATGATTGATGAAACAGGTGCTTTGAGCAGTCTCGAGTTAAGAGCCAGAGCTAGAAGAATTGCCAGAAAATTTGGCACGCTTGGTTTGATTGTGATCGACTACATACAGTTAATGAGTGGTAATTCAGGTAGTGGCGGGGGAGATAATCGTGCCACCGAAATTTCTGAGATTTCTCGTTCCTTAAAGTCATTGGCTAAAGAGTTGCAATGTCCTGTAATTGCTTTATCTCAGTTAAATCGTGGTTTGGAGCAAAGACCTAATAAACGTCCTGTGATGTCAGATTTAAGGGAATCGGGTGCAATTGAGCAGGATGCTGACGTGATCCTCTTTATCTATCGTGATGAGGTTTATCACCCAGATACCACGACAGATAAGGGTATTGCTGAAATCATCGTGGCTAAACAGCGTAATGGCCCAATTGGGACCATTAAGATGAGTTGGCAGGGTCAATTCACTAAATTTGATAATTTGGCGCTTGCCCCAGGTCAATCCTCAGGCGGTTACGAGCCGTTTTAAAAAAACGGCAGGATCTACAACTAAATAGACTAAAATTGTGACACTTTTGTTTCGTGTCATATAAGGATGTTTATGTTCGGTCGATTCATGCCAAAAGAAGAAAATTTCTTCGAATTATTTAACCAACACGTCTCTCTTTGCGTTCAAGGATCAAAAGATCTATTTCAGTTGATCAATGATCTTCCTAATGCTGCTGAGCACTCTCGCGCAATTCAGGCTTCAGAGAAAAAAGCCGACAAAATTACCCACGAAACAATTGATTTACTGCATAAAACATTCATCACGCCTTTAGATCGTGATGAAATCCACAAATTGATCACCACGATGGATGACATCTTGGATTTGATGGAAGATGTTGCTGAAGTGATCCAGTTATACGATGTAACGCAAGTGACACCAGAAGCGATTGAGTTAGCAAGAATTTGTGAGGCTTGCTGTGAGCGTGTGCACGCAGCGGTTTCTAAGTTACATGACATGAAAAATGCAAAAGATATTTTGCGTATTTCTACTGAAATTGACATGTTGGAATCGGATGCTGACCGTGTAATGCGTAGCGCGATTTCACAACTCTTTAGAAATGAAAATGACTTTAAACGCTTGATGAAGTTAAAAGCTGTTTATGAGTTGTTAGAAACGATCACTGATAAATGTGAAGACGTTGCTAACATCCTTGAAGGCATTGTTCTGGAAAACGCGTAATGACTCCGGTAGAAATGAGTATATGGGTGGTAGCCCTACTGGTGGGCTTAGCCTTGCTATTAGACTTTATGAATGGCTTTCATGATGCAGCCAACTCAATTGCGACTGTTGTTTCAACCGGTGTTTTAAAGCCGCAACATGCGGTTGCCTTGGCAGCATTTTTTAACTTCATCGCCATCCTAATTTTCCAATTAAAAGTAGCTGCTACCGTTGGTAAGGGCACGATTGATCCAGCGATTGTGGATCATTATGTAATTTTTGGTGCTTTAGTTGGGGCTATTTTTTGGAACGTGGTGACTTGGTGGGGTGGTATTCCTTCAAGCTCATCTCATGCCTTGATTGGTGGTTTGGTGGGTGCTGCATTGGCTAAGTCTGGACCATCTGCATTGATCAGTTCTGGGGTGATTAAAACTGTTGCCTTCATCTTGGTGTCACCCTTACTGGGCTTCATTCTAGGCGCCTTATTGATGCTACTTTGCTCATGGCTATGCTTCAGAATGTCCCCAGCCCATGTGGATCGTTGGTTTAGACGTTTGCAATTAGTTTCAGCATCGCTCTACAGCTTGGGTCACGGTGGTAATGATGCGCAAAAAACCATCGGTATTATTTGGCTCTTATTGTTAACGGGTGGTTATATGACTGCTGCGGATACATCACCTCCGATGTGGGTGGTGGTGTCTTGCTACGTAGCCATTGGTTTGGGCACTCTGTTTGGTGGCTGGCGAATTGTTAAGACCATGGGTCAAAAGATTACTAAACTCAAACCATTTGGTGGCTTCTGTGCTGAAACAGGTGGCGCCATGACTTTGTTCTTGGCAGGCGCATTGGGTATTCCTGTGTCGACAACACACACGATCACAGGCGCGATTGTGGGTGTTGGTTCAGCTAGACGTATGTCTTCTGTTCGTTGGGGCTTAGCGGGTAGCATCGTTTGGGCTTGGGTCTTAACGATCCCAGCTTCAGCACTGGTTGCTGCTGGTGCGTGGTGGTTGGGTAAGCAAATTCTATAAAGCCAACTTGATTAAGTAGCCTCTATAAAAGATCTTAAGATCGAAATATAAAAAGCCTGAGCATGCTCAGGCTTTTTGTTTGATGACACTTCTATCCATGCTGCTCAATTAATCAAGCAATTTAATATCGGCTGGGAACCACGCGTCTAGCTTCGGTATATCGTTGAGACCAATAGGGTGAGGTGATTCTTTCTAGACGTACGGTACCGCCTTTTGATGGGGCATGTACAAATCGACCTTTGCCCACATAAATACCGACATGGGAGTGTGGACCGCCCTGCGTATTGAAGAAGACTAGATCGCCAGGGGCAGGGGTTTGATTACCGAGTGAGAAACCCACCTGACCGATTTCTTGAGTAGTTCTAGGTAGTTTTTTGTTAGCTGTGCGCTCATACACATAGCCAATCAAACCACTGCAATCAAATCCGCCTTTGGGGGTATTGCCGCCATATCGATAAGGTACCCCCACTAATCCGATGGCTGCAATCGAGATATCTTCCAATCCAGCGCTGACTTCTTTATCAAAATCAGGGAGTGAGGAGAAGCGAGGAAAGATGGCGCATGCGGATAACAAACTAACGCTAAGCCCCATCAAAAGACTTCTCCTGATGGTGCTTTGAGTAAATAAAAAAGAAGGCGAGATTGCTCTCGCCTTTTCACGTTTGATGAATTTAAAGAGCATCTGCCGCATGGTCTGCCAGACGAGAGCGTTCGCCACGAGCAAGCGTGACATGCCCGCTATGACGCCAGCCTTTAAAACGATCCACCACATACGTTAAGCCAGAAGAGCCTTCGGTGAGGTAAGGTGTATCGATCTGAGCAATATTGCCCAAGCAAACAATCTTAGTACCTGGACCTGCACGAGTCACTAAGGTTTTCATTTGTTTAGGTGTGAGGTTTTGCGCTTCATCAATGATCACGAACTTGCTAACAAAAGTTCTGCCGCGCATAAAGTTCATACTCTTGACTTTGATGCGAGAGCGAATGAGTTCCTGCGTTGCAGCGCGTCCCCATTCACCAGCGCCATCTTCATTGCGATGAAGCACTTCGAGGTTATCGTCAAATGCCCCCATCCAAGGTTGCATTTTTTCTTCTTCGGTACCTGGAAGGAAACCAATATCTTCACCAACAGGAACAGTTGCACGGGTAATAATGATTTCGTTATAGCGTTTGCTATCCAGTACTTGTTCAAGTGCTGCAGCCAAAGCTAAGAGTGTCTTACCGGTACCTGCTTGACCCAGTAATGTTACAAAATCAACATCAGGGTTCATGAGCAAGTTCATGGCAAAGTTTTGCTCACGATTGCGTGCAGTAATACTCCAAACATTATTCTTTTGGTGAGAGAAGTCGCGCAGTGTTTGTAAAAGGGCTGTTTTACCTTGTACCTCTTTAACCTGAGCATAGAAAGGTGTGCCGCCATCACTGTTTTCTTGATAGACAAACTGATTCACCATCATCTGTGAAACAGTCGGTCCTGTGACGCGGTAAAACATCGTGCCTGATTTGGCATCGCTCCAACTTTCCATATCTTTGCCATGTTTTGGCCAAAAATCGGTGGGTAGTTGAAGAACGCCTGAGTACATCAAATCACGATCTTCTAAAACTTGGTCATTGAAGTAATCTTCAGCAGGTAAACCAAGAGCGCGTGCCTTGATGCGCATGTTGATGTCTTTTGACACCAAGACCACTTGACGGTCTTTACGGCTGTTATGAAGTTCTCTAACAACCCCTAGAATCATGTTATCTGCCTTGCCAGTTGGTAAACCCTCAGGCAAGCTGATATTGTTGATTTCTACTTGGAAGTAAAGATTGCCAGTGGCATCCTTGTTGCCCAGTTTATTAAGTGGAATGCCTTCCTCTAGGACGCCACTGGTGTTGGCGACTAACTGATCTAGGGAGCGGCTCACTGTTCGAGCGTTGCGGGCAACCTCACTCATCCCTTTCTTGTGGTTGTCCAACTCCTCTAGTGTCATCATGGGCAAATACACATCATGCTCTTCAAAGCGGAAGAGAGCAGATGGATCATGCATTAACACGTTGGTATCTAATACAAATAAGCGAATGATGCCGTCATCTGGGATTTTACGAACTCGTGGTGAAGTTTTAATGCTTTGAGAGGTTGCAGCCTTTTTAGATTTAGTGCTGGACTTCATCTTTTCAATTGCCACATCTGCAAGTGAAAATACACTTGGAGATTCTGATGCATCATCAATATCTAGTTCAGAAGATGTTGCTACTTCAATAATTTCTTCCGTATCCTCAACTTCTATTCTCTTCGGGCGTTTCTTTAAGCTCGCTTTAGGTTGGCGGCTGATGTTAACTTTGTCGGCTGCTTGAGTTGGGATCGGTGGCAAAGGCATTCCGGAGGTCTCCTAGAAAAGAAAAAACCGCCTACCTGGTGGGGTGGCGGTTATCGAGGTGAAGGTATTTTTTAACATCTAGGTGATAAGTTATCGCAATTTTTGTGACAAAGCAATCATCAGATTCACCAATCTGCAAATTATTTATAAGCTTTGAGCTGCTTTTAAAACCTCTTCCACATGTCCTGGGATTTTTAAGCCGCGCCACTCGTGTCTTAGAACACCTTCTTCATCAATTAAGAATGTGCTGCGTTCAATGCCGCGAACCTGTTTGCCGTACATATTCTTCATCTTCATCACGCCAAACATCTGGCAAACCAGTTCTTCGGTGTCAGATAAAAGCTCAAAAGGTAGTTCAATTTTTCTTTTGAAATTCTCGTGAGATTTAAGGTTATCTCTAGAGATACCAACAATCAAAGTATTTGCTTTAGTAAAGGCGTCGATATTGTCTCTAAACTCCATAGATTCCACGGTACAACCGGGCGTTGAATCTTTGGGGTAAAAGTACATGACCAATTTACGACCCTGGCAGGCGCTTGGATTGAAAACCAAGCCACTTGTGGCTGGTATTTCAAAGTAGGGAATAGGTTTGCCTAAAACAACGGTCATACAGTCTCCAGTCTGCTTATTTATATTTGTTTATTAATGTATTTATATCAGACTTATGGGACAAATTTTCGAATTTCGGACCTAGTTTTCAACAATAAGAGCGGCTAGGACATTTCGTCCTTCAGCCATGAGGACGTTGTATGTGCGGCAAGCCGCCTGTAAGTCCATGGTTTCAATACCAATTTTTGCTCGAATCAAGGGGGCGATTAATTCGGGGCGGGGAAACTGAATCTTTTTGCCACTACCTAAAATAACCAGGGCTGGTTGTTTTAGGGCAATTTTTTCAAAATCCTCAAGCGTTAAATCAGCAAACCCCTGGCAAGACCAAGCTTCTACCGGACCCTCAGGCATTAATAGGAGGGAAGATTCATAACGGCAAGCGTTAATTTCAATGTAATTCGAGCCGTAGGCGGACACCGTATTGAGGGTGGGTTGGCGGTCTGGTTGAAGTTTCACGTGGGAATACCCTCAGGCTCTGTCATAATTACAAAATTATAGATAAATTAAGACTTTATAGTCTTTTGATACGACTTTAAGTGGTTAATGTGAAAGAAATTAAAAAATCCTCCAAATTGAATAATGTTTGCTATGACATTCGCGGTCCAGTGCTAGAGCTTGCTCAGCAAATGGAAGAGGAAGGTCAGAAGATCATTAAGCTCAATATCGGTAATGTGGGCGTTTTTGGTTTTGATCCTCCTGAAGAGATTCAGTTGGACATGATTCGTAATTTGCCTAATGCTGCTGCGTACTCAGATTCCAAAGGTATTTTTTCTGCACGTAAAGCCATCATGCATTACTGCCAGGAAAAAGGTATTCAGGGTGTGACCCTTGATGATATTTACACAGGCAATGGCGTTTCAGAACTGATCGTCTTAGCCATGAATGCCTTACTGAATGTAGGTGATGAGGTTTTGGTGCCAGCACCTGACTACCCATTGTGGACCGCCGCTGTGAGTCTCTCTGGTGGAACTCCAAAGCACTATTTATGTGATGAGTCAAAAGATTGGTCGCCTGATATCGCTGATATCAAATCTAAGATCACACCTAATACCAAAGCGATTGTTGTGATTAATCCCAATAATCCAACCGGTGCTTTATACGGCAATGATGTTTTAAAAGAAATTATTCAAGTGGCTCGTGAGCATGGTTTGATTATTTTTGCGGATGAGATTTACGACAAAACTTTGTTTGATGGCGTTGAGCACACATCGATTGCTTCTTTGTCCACAGATATAGTGACTGTTACTTTTAATGGCTTATCTAAAAACTATCGATCATGTGGCTACCGCTCAGGGTGGATGGTGGTGTCAGGCGATAAGAGTGGGGCGAAGGACTACATCGAAGGTCTCAATATGCTTTCATCGATGCGTCTTTGCGCTAACGTGCCTGGTCAATACGCGATTCAGACAGCTTTAGGTGGATATCAAAGTATTGATGATTTAGTGGCTGAAGGTGGTCGTTTGCGTCGTCAGCGCGATTTAGCTTGGGAATTAGTGACTCAAATTCCTGGTGTGACTTGCGTCAAACCAAAAGCTGCGCTGTATCTGTTCCCTAAGTTAGATCCTGAGATGTACCCCATCGAGAATGATCAGCAATTTATTGCGGACTTATTGCGTGAAGAGAAAGTTTTATTGGTGCAAGGTAGCGGTTTTAATTGGCCAAAACCCGATCATTTCAGAATTGTATTTTTGCCTCATGAAGATGTTTTGCGTGAAGCAATTACTCGCTTGGGCAGATTCTTGGAACGCTATCGTAAGAAATTCGGTAAAAAGTAATTTTTTATATTTAATTAACATTTATTAGTAAGAGCATTTATTCATGAAACCTATTCAAGTTGGTCTTTTAGGCATTGGCACTGTTGGTGGTGGTGTATTTACAGTTTTAGAACGCAACCAAGAAGAAATTAAGCGCCGTGCCGGTCGTGGGATTCAGATTCATACCGTAGCTGACTTAGATACTAAGCGTGCTGAAGAGTTAGTCAAAGGTCGTGCCAAGGTGGTCAATGATGCCAAGTTGGTCGTTGCTAATCCTGAAATTGATGTGGTGGTGGAGTTGATTGGTGGTTACGGCATTGCTAAAGAATTAGTGCTTTCAGCGATTAACAATGGCAAACATGTGGTGACAGCAAATAAAGCTTTATTAGCGGTTCATGGCAATGAGATTTTTGCCGCGGCTCAAGCAAAAGGTGTGACTGTTAACTTTGAAGCGGCTGTAGCTGGTGGTATTCCTATTATTAAGGCTTTGCGTGAAGGCTTAACTGCCAACCGTATTGAGTGGATTGCCGGCATTATCAACGGCACCACTAACTTTATCTTGTCTGAAATGCGTGATAAAGGTTTAGATTTTGACGTTGTTCTCAAAGAGGCTCAACGTCTTGGTTACGCAGAAGCGGATCCGACATTTGATATCGAGGGTGTGGATGCGGCTCATAAAGCAACCATCATGAGTGCTATCGCTTTTGGTATTCCTATGCAGTTTGATAAAGCTCATGTTGAGGGTATTACGAAGCTATCTGCTGTTGATATCAAGTATGCTGAACAATTGGGCTACCGTATCAAGTTATTGGGTATCACTAAGAAAACGGATGATGGTATTGAATTACGTGTTCATCCAACGCTTATTCCAAGTAAGCGTTTGATTGCTAATGTGGAAGGTGCCATGAATGCCGTCCAGGTGATGGGTGATGCCGTGGGTACAACTTTGTATTACGGTAAAGGTGCAGGCGCTGAGCCTACAGCTTCTGCTGTGATTGCTGATTTAGTGGATGTCACTCGTTTGCAAACGGCTGACCCTGAGCAACGCGTCCCTCATTTGGCTTTTCAGCCAGGTTCCGTTGTTAATACGACCATCTTGCCTATTGGTGAAATTACAACGAGCTATTACTTACGTTTACGTGTGGCTGATGTGGCAGGTGTATTGGCTGATATCACACGCATTTTGGCGGATAACGGTATTTCTATTGATGCCATGTTGCAGCGTGAAGCTGGCGATGGTGAGAAACAAACAGATCTCATTATGTTGACTCATGAAACCAAAGAGAAG
Source organism: Polynucleobacter sp. (assembly GCA_008015455.1). Classification (GTDB taxonomy): domain Bacteria; phylum Pseudomonadota; class Gammaproteobacteria; order Burkholderiales; family Burkholderiaceae; genus Polynucleobacter. Next base: position 10,507 of record SSFP01000084.1, read on the forward strand.
CATATCTTAGCGGCGATTGCAAAGATTGAAGCTCTCAAAACAGTTGAGGGTTCTGTGACTAAGATTCGTTTGGAAAACTTAAGCTAATTACATAGATGCGTTACATATCAACTCGTGGTCAGCAGGCCAATCAATCTTTTTCAGAAATCTTGTTGGGTGGCTTAGCCGCAGACGGTGGCTTGTACTTGCCTGAAAAGTATCCCCAGGTAACTAAAGAGCAGTTAGATGCTTGGCGAGGACTTTCATATGCAGAATTGGCTTATGAGGTCTTGAGCCTTTATTGCGATGACATTCCGAAAGAAGACTTAAAGGCGCTGATTAAGAAGACTTATACCGCAGAGGTGTACTGCAATGGTCGCGCTGAAGATCGTGCAGAAGACATTACGCCGATTCACTGGTTGGGCGATGAAGGTGGTGCTCGTCTAGGTTTATTGAGCTTGTCTAACGGTCCAACCTTAGCTTTTAAAGATATGGCAATGCAGTTGTTGGGCAATTTGTTCGAATACACGCTCAACAAGCAAGGACAAGAATTAAATATTTTGGGTGCTACCTCAGGCGATACAGGAAGTGCAGCAGAGTATGCGATGCGCGGCAAAAAAGGTGTGCGCGTATTTATGTTGTCTCCCAAAGGAAAGATGAGTGCTTTCCAAGTAGCGCAAATGTATTCATTGCAGGATGAAAATATTTACAACATCGCGATTGAGGGCGTATTCGACGATGCTCAAGATATTGTGAAAGCAGTGAGTAACGATCATGCCTACAAAGCAAAGCACAAGATTGGTACTGTTAACTCTATTAACTGGGCAAGAGTAGTTGCTCAAGTTGTTTACTATTTCCAAGGTTATTTACTCGCTACCAAGACTAGTTCAGAAAAAGTTTCATTCTGTGTGCCATCCGGTAACTTTGGTAATGTTTGTGCAGGGCATATTGCACGCATGATGGGCTTGCCGATTGAAAAATTGGTGGTAGCAACTAATGAAAATGATGTTTTAGATGAGTTTTTTAGAACGGGCGTATATAGAGCTCGTCAATCATCAGAAACATTCCACACAACTAGCCCTTCTATGGATATTTCTAAAGCGAGTAATTTCGAGCGCTTTATCTATGATTTATTGGGTCGCGATGCAGCAAGAACTGCTCAAATGTTTAAAGATGTTGAAACAAAGGGCGGTTTTGATCTTTCAAAAGATCCTGCTTACTCAACAATCCCGCAGTATGGATTTGTGTCTGGTAAGAGTACGCATGCTAATCGCTTGGATACCATTAGAGATATCCATGCCAAGTACAAAGTGGTCATTGATACGCATACAGCAGATGGCGTTAAGGTGGCTCGTGAAAACCTTCAAGCTCATGTGCCGATGTTGGTTTTGGAAACAGCTTTGCCGATTAAGTTTGCAGAAACTACCCAAGAAGCTCTTGGTCAACCAGCCGATAGACCTGCAGCATTCGTGGGTATTGAAGATAAGCCTCAAAAAGTCACTGTCATGAAGGCTTCAGCTGATCAAGTAAAAGCATTTGTTGCAGAACATACTGGTTTGTAATTAATTACTCAATGAGCTTTGTTTATTCTCAAACTCAGTTCTTGTATCCGGTCATCGGATTTGTTGCATATTCTGGAACTGGTAAGACCACGCTCATTGAAAAAATCATTCAAGAGTTATCCAATCGTTCTTTAGTTATTTCAGCGATTAAGCATACTCACCATCGTTTTGATGTTGATCGCCCCGGGAAAGACTCCTATCGTCATCGAGAGGCGGGGGCTAAAGAAATCATGCTAGTTTCTGATCAGCGTTGGGTTTTGATGCATGAGCTCAAAGATAATCGAGAACCTACGATTCATGAACAGTTAGCAAAATTATCATCTTGTGACTTGGTGATTGTTGAAGGTTTCAAGCATGTCGCCATTCCTAAAATTGAATTGTGGCGTGCTGACCATGAGGAAAGCGCTAATAACCCATGTCGAGCCAATACTGATTTAAATATTCAGGCAATTGCTTACCCAGGTGGTGTGAATGCGTCTAAAAAACCTGTGTTGGAGCGGAATATTAAGATCTTAGATTTGAATGATCATGCTGAGATTGGTCAATATATCTTGGACTTTACTGGCTTGTCTGCAAAATTATCCTGATCGTTTTAGACTCCAGTTATGACTACACCCTCTGCGACCTCTGTTAAGCCACCGATGAAAACAACTCAGGAAGCTCTGACACATTTGTTATCTAGAGCAACTCCTGTAGATCAGGTGGAAACGGTATCTACTCAGGATGCATTAGGGCGCATCTTGGCAAAGGATATCTTGAGTCAAGTTGATGTTCCACCCATGGATAACACCCAGATGGACGGCTATGCCGTGCGTACTGCCGACATTCAAAAAGCTGGTACTTCTTTCAAAGTTTCTCAAAGAATTCCTGCGGGGCATGTCGGCACCACTTTAGAGCCCGGAACCGTCGCCAGAATTTTCACCGGAGCATCAATCCCTGATGGAGCTGATGCTGTCGTGATGCAAGAGCTTTGTGAGTTAAATGGTGATGAAGTAAAGATTTTAGAGCTTCCAGCACCAGGTCAATGGATTCGCAAGCAAGGTGAAGATTTAACAGCGGGTCAAGTTTGCTTAACTCAAGGTACCTTGTTGCGTGCTCAAGAATTGGGTGTGGCAGCTTCAGCTGGCTATGCTCAATTGCCTGTTTTCAGAAAATTAAAAGTAGCTGCTTTTTTTACGGGAGATGAATTAACTCTTCCAGGGGAAGCACTTAAACCAGGCGGTATTTACAACTCTAATCGAGATACTTTGTTAGCTTGTATTCGCTCTCTAGGTTGTGAGGCGACTGATTTAGGGATCGTTCCTGATACTCTAGAAGCTACACGAGCAGCTTTGCGCCAAGCAGCACAAGGATATGATTTAATCATTACCTCAGGTGGGGTTTCGGTGGGTGAAGAGGACCATGTGAAGCCTGCTGTGAGTGCTGAAGGGTATTTAGATCTATGGCAGATTGCCATGAAACCAGGTAAGCCTTTGGCATTTGGTGCTGTCAAAAATCCGGTGAACAATCCTCAAGGATCTTCTGACACCTGGTTCATGGGTTTACCAGGTAATCCAGTATCTAGTTTTGTTACATTTTTATTATTTGTCAGACCCTTTATTGCCAAGATGCAAGGTCGAGTGAGTTATCAAGCGCCTTCTATCACCATGCGTGCGGATTTTGATTGGTTAAAACCAGATCGTCGCAATGAATTCTTAAGAGTGCGCATGAATGCGGAAGGTGGCTTGGATTTATTCCCTAATCAAGGTTCAGGGGTGCTAACAAGTGCATCTTGGGCAGATGGTTTGTTGGATAACCCACCATCACAAGTCATTAAAAAGGGTGATTTAGTTAAATATATCCCTTTTGCTGGAATGCTTTAAGCTTCAGGTATGAAGATTCAATTGAAATTTTTCGCATCTCTTCGGGAAGTCTTAAAAACTTCTAGTGAGACTTTGACAGTGCCTGATGGCATTCAGACTATTCGCGATTTAAGAGAGTTCTTAATTTCTCGTGGAGACCCTTGGTCAGTCGCTTTAGCTCATGGCAAAGCTGTGAGGGTGGCTCTCAATCATGAGATGGTGGAGGAAGATGTGCCATTATTGGATGGTGCTGAGCTGGCTTTTTTCCCACCTGTCACCGGCGGTTGAGGTTTAAAGATGCCTGTACGTATTCAAACCGAAGACTTTGACCTTTCAAAGGAAATCAAAGAACTCAGACGTGGTGATGCTCGTGTCGGAGCGGTTGCTGCATTTGTAGGAACCGTTCGTGATCAGAATGATGGTGCTACGGTCTCCAAGATGACTTTGGAGCACTATCCAGGGATGACCGAAAAATCTCTTCAGGAGATTATCGAAAAAGCCCAAGCTCGTTGGGATATTTATGACGTTTTGATCATTCATCGTGTAGGTCCTTTAGAGATTGAAGATCAAATTGTCTTGGTAGCAGTGACCAGTGCTCATCGTGGAGAAGCATTTTCCGCTTGTGAGTATGTGATGGATTACCTCAAAACTTTGGCCCCATTTTGGAAAAAAGAAAATACGCCTGAAGGTGAGCGCTGGGTAGACGCCAGACTAAGTGATGATGAGGCTTTAAAGAAGTGGCAATAAGCCACTCTTTACATCAAGCGTTTAAAGGGTGGTAATCCGGCGATTAATTTTTTGCCATAAGGCTTAGTTCTTAAGCGTTTATCTAATACAACGATCTTGGCAGTATCAGTCTCGGTTCGAATGCCACGACCGACCCATTGTTGAAGCTTGAGTGCAACCGCAGGCACGCTAATTTCATAAAAAGGATTGCCTTGATTTTTTTCAAGCCACTCCGCCTTGGCTTCTTCGACCGGAGAATCGGGTGGGGCGAAGGGTAACTTGGTGATGATGACGGTCTCGCAAAGTTTGCCTGGTAAGTCCATACCTTCGCCAAAACTTTGCATGCCAAAAATAATACTTCGTTCACCATCTTCAATGCGTTTGATATGTTGCTGAAGAAGTTTGGACCGTGGATGATCACCTTGTACGAGAACATCTTTAAGAAATTCTTCAGGAAGGTCCTCATGAACTTGTTTCATTTGTTTCTTGGATGTAAATAAAACCAGTGCGCCATGTTTTAAGTCCTGAAGCTCCTGAGGGATCAGTTCTGATAGCTCTCGAGTGTGTCCTTCTGCATTGGCGCTAGGGCATTCTGCCATTTCTGGAACGCAAAATGTTCCTTGTTCTTCATAGTTAAAAGGTGATTCAGCTTCAAATGTTCTGGTTTTTGAAAACCAGTGAAGTCCTGATTGGCGCAAGAAATATTGAAAATCACCCATCGTTCTGAGAGTCGCTGAAGTCAAAATGGCAGCGGCACTTTTAGACCATAGGGTCTGTGCGAGGTTTTGCGCAGCACTAATCGGTGAGGCATGAAGCTTGAAGTCAAAGGTCGTTCCTAGATCCTGCCATTCCACCCACTTGGCAATCGGTGGGTCTGCCTCTGCTTGGAGCAGGTGCCAAGTGTGAGCAAGGTTTTCAGTTTTTGCTTGATAACTGCCGATTTCCAGAATGGATGGGTTGAAAGAATCTTTATCGAGACTATTGTTACGATGGTCATTGAGTTGCTGCAATACTTTGGCGACCCGGTTGTTGAGGCTTTGAGCTAAGGGACCTAGTGTTTGAGCATAACTTAAAAATTCTTCTGAGAGTTCCCCATTTTTAAATCTAAGGATGGAGTTGTCATGGCTAACCAAGTTAGCTAAACGAAGAGAGTTAATCATGCCTTTGCTGTGCATGATGAGATCCTCAACAATCTCATGAATCTCTTCAGCAATTTTGCCGTTGGACTCAGGAAGAAGTGCGTCAGCGCGAAGAACTGCTGCCATGATTTTCTCAAGCCAACGAGTGCTCGCAATTAGACCGACTGAAGATGCAAAGTGTTTAATGCCGATGCTTGGAAGATTGTGCGCCTCATCGAATATGTATAAAGATTCTGATGGATCTGGCAGAATTTTTGAGCCTGATGCAATGGTAGAAATAACTAAATCATGATTAGCGACAATCACATCAGCTTTGACTAATTCTCGGCGCGCATTGAAGTAGGGGCAAATATTAAATCTTTGACAATGTCTGCCCAAACAAGAACTTCTCTCTGCGGCAATTCTTCCCCACATGGCATCACTAATATCGCTTGGAGCGGTATCTTTTTCGCCATTCCATTCGCCATTTTGAAGAGCCGTGAGAGCTTCTGAGAACTTATCTTTATCCTGCTCCTTGGGCGGACCATCCCAATTGGCATCTTCAAACAATGCGGATTGTTTAACTTTTCCGCTAATTTGTTCTAGTCGAATATTGCAAACATAACGACCACGCCCTTTGGCTAAACCAAAGTTGAATTCAAGAGGGGAGATCTTTGATAGGGCTGGTAAATCTTTTTGGATCAGTTGTTCCTGAAGTGCGACAGTTGCAGTGCTAATAATGACTCTTTTTTGTAATTGTTTGCTAAAAACAATAGCGGGTATTAAATAACCGAGCGTTTTGCCAACACCTGTCTTACCTTCTACAACAAGGATGTTTTCTCCTTGTCTATCATCTTGAGCCTCTTTGAGTTGACCCAGTGTTTGAGTAATTTCCTCAAACATCTGCTCCTGTCCTTGGCGAGTCTTAAAGCCTGGCCAGTTTTCTTGAACTGCCTGATAAAAGCTTTGGATGGAGTTTTGAATTTCTTCGAGGTTAAAACGGCTCACTGAAAAAATCCCAATTTGTCTTGTTTGGCTAATTTTTTGACTAAAGCCTCTGCTTTGGATGCTTCTGAGCGGTTGTCAAAAGACCTCGCAGCCAGAAGCTTAACGGGACCTCTGCCGCGGGTATATTTGGCTCCTTCCCCTTTGTTGTGGGCTTCAATGCGCTTTTCTAAGTCAGTGCTGATGCCTGTGTAAAAGCTTCCATCAGCGCATTCCAAGAGGTAAAGTGACCATGACATACCTCCATGATAAAGCTCTGACATTTATTTGATCTAAATCACTTGAAATTGCCCAAGTTGTGACCATATCCTAGATATTGAATTGAGGAGAAATCCATGAGAATTGACAAACTAACCAGTAAGTTTCAGGAGGCGCTAGCTGAAGCGCAAAGCTTGGCTTTGGGTTCAGACCACCAGTACATTGAGTCTGAACATGTTCTTTTGGCTATGCTCAAACAATCAGATAGCACGGCTAAATCCCTGATTAACCGAGTGGGTGGCAATGCTTCACAATTAGAAAAAGCAGTTCAAGGCTTAATCGCTAAATTGCCTCAAGTTCAGGGAACGGGTGGCGATGTGCAAATTGGTCGATCTTTAGCAGCCAGTCTTAATTTAACTGAAAAAGAAGCTACCAAACGCGGTGATGATTTCATCGCCGGAGAATTATTTTTGTTGGTTTTGGTGGATGACAAAGGCGAGCTAGGAAAAGCCTTTAAATCCGCTGGAATCACTCGTCAAACATTAGAAGCTGCTATTGAGGCAGTGCGTGGAGGTCAATCAGTGAATAGTGCAGATGCAGAAAACCAAAGAGAAGCTTTGAAAAAATACACCTTAGATTTAACTGAGCGTGCTCGTTTAGGTAAGTTAGATCCTGTCATTGGTCGCGATGATGAGATTCGTCGTGCGATTCAGATTTTACAAAGACGCACTAAAAATAACCCAGTTCTGATTGGTGAGCCAGGCGTTGGTAAAACTGCGATTGTTGAAGGTTTAGCTCAGCGCATCATTGATGGAGAAGTGCCAGAAACTCTTAAAAACAAGCGTGTGCTTGTTTTAGATATGGCTTTGCTATTAGCGGGCGCTAAATATCGTGGTGAGTTTGAGGAGCGTCTCAAGGCTGTCTTAAATGACATCGCTAAAGACGAAGGTCAAACCATTGTTTTCATAGATGAAATTCACACCATGGTAGGTGCAGGTAAGGCCGATGGTGCGATGGATGCAGGCAATATGCTAAAGCCAGCTCTAGCACGTGGGGAACTCCACTGTATTGGTGCAACTACTTTGGATGAATATCGCCAGTACATTGAAAAAGACGCGGCATTAGAGCGTCGCTTCCAAAAAGTGATGGTGGGTGAACCTAGCGTTGAGGATACGATTGCCATTTTGCGTGGTTTGCAAGAAAGATATGAGTTGCATCATGGGGTCGAAATTACGGACCCAGCGATTGTTGCTGCAGCTGAGTTGTCACATCGTTACATCACCGATCGTTTCTTACCAGATAAA
>SSFP01000111.1 GCA_008015455.1 Polynucleobacter sp.
CTACATGAGAAGAAAGTGGATGCAAGCTTTACTGAAAAACTTCGCTCTTATCTAGCGAAACATGGTTTTGATCCGCTCATGGGCGCAAGACCTATGCAGCGCTTGATTCAAGATCTAGTTAGAAAAGCTTTGGCTGATGAGTTGTTATTTGGCCGTTTAGCCAATGGCGGTCATGTCGTTGTTGACATGGGTGATGCAGAGAAAGTGACTTTGGATTTTGATGCGCCGGTAAGACCTGCTGTTAAAAAGATGTCAACAGGCAATACCGAAACAGAACAAATCTAGTTTAAAAGGTACGCTGGTTGAGCGATTTAAGCTCGACCAGTGCTACCAAATCCACCAGCGCCACGTTCGCTAGCAGTAAATTCTTCAACTTCAGCCCACTCAACTTGTGCAACGGGCACGATCACCAATTGCGCTAAACGCTCCATCGGTTCGAGTTTGAAGGCTGTTTGTCCACGATTCCATGTACTAACCATGAGTTGGCCTTGGTAATCAGAATCAATTAAACCCACTAGATTGCCTAAAACAATGCCGTGCTTATGACCTAAGCCAGAACGAGGCAAAATAAGTGCTGCATACCCTGGATCGTCAAGATAAATAGATAGGCCAGTTGGCACTAAAACAGTTTGACCAGGTTCAATCGTGATGGCTTCATCTAAACAAGCTCTTAGATCCAAACCCGCGCTACCAGGGGTAGCATATTGAGGCAAATTACCTCTCATTCTTTCATCAAGAATTTTGACTTGTAGTTTTTTCATATTAGATTTTCTTAGCAATGTAATGAATGAGTTGTCGTGATAAATCCAGTTTATTGGCTTTACTTAATTTTTTGATGCCCGACTCTTCAATGATGAGTAATTCATTGTCATCCTGACCAAAGGTTTGAGGTCCTAAATTGGCAACTAGCATCGGTACATTCTTTTTCTTTCTTTTTTCCTGCCCGTGCTGTTCAAGATCATTGGTCTCTGCAGCGAAGCCAACGCAAAAAGGTTTTTTACCTTGGGTGTTGGCAACCTCCGCGAGGATATCTGGGTTGAGCTCAAACTCAAGAGCAGGTGCGTCGCCAGAATGAACTTTTTTAATTTTCTGTTTGCTGATATTTTTAATACGCCAATCAGCAACTGCAGCCACTGAAAAAAAGATGTCGTAATTTAAATCCTTGATGACCGCCTGATGCATCTCTTGGGCGCTTGTAATGTTAGTGCGAGTAATTTTCCCTGTGAACTCTAAAGGCGTGGGAATGTGGCATGGACCCGCGACTAGATGAACTTCTGCACCAGCTTCAAGCGCCGCTTGAGCAATCGCAAAACCCATCTTGCCGGAGCTTTTATTGGTAATGCCACGTACTGGATCAATGGCTTCGTAGGTGGGACCCGCTGTAATTAATACTTTTTTTCCAGCTAAAACCTTCTCTTGAAAAAAAGCGATCACGCCTTCCAAGATTTGTGCAGCCTCTAGCATGCGTCCCATACCGTTTTCACCACAGGCTTGGGTACCGCTGGTTGGACCTAAGATGGTGACGCCATCTTTTTCTAGTTGAGTGACATTTCTTTGCGTTGCTGGGTTTTCCCACATCTGTTTGTTCATCGCAGGAACAACAATCAGCGGACATTCCTTGGCTAAGCAAAGAGTGCTGATTAAGTCATCGGCTAGACCTAAAGCAATCTTAGCCATTAAATCTGCGCTCGCTGGGGCAACTAAAATGATGTCTGCTTGGCGTGACAATTCAATATGCGCCATATTGTTAGGGATGCGGGCATCCCACTGGCTAACAAACACGGGTTGCCCTGTAAGAGCTTGCATCGTCACTGGTGTCATGAAATGAGTGGCGGCTTCGCTCATCGCAACTTGAACTTGCGCACCTTCTTGAATCAAGGATCGAGCAAGCTCAGCCACTTTAAAAGCAGCAATACCCCCAGACATCACTAAGAGTATTTTTTTACCTTGTAATGAATTCATGATGCCAGTTCAGCCTTGTGATCGATTATTCATCGTGATTATTTATTAACACGTTTGATTTCATCAAAGATTAACAGAATCACCCCGATTGTGATGGCGCTATCAGCAATATTGAAAGCTGGCCAATGCCAACCCATATAGTGGACGTCAATAAAGTCGACAACTGCTCCATAAGCAATTCGGTCAATCACATTACCTATCGCACCACTCAAGAGCAGGCTTAAGGCTAGAGAAAAAACTCTTTGAGAAGCATTTTTACGAATCAACCAGATCATCACCAAGGCAGCAATGATGCCAAGGCCTGTAAAGAACCATCGTTGCCAGCCGCCGGCTTGAGCAAGGAATGAGAAAGCAGCTCCAGAGTTGTATACCAATGTCCAGTTCAAAAAACTGGTGACTGGTTGAGACACATTTTCAAATAAATTATTTTTGGCAATGATTTTGGTTAGTTGATCAAGGATCAACAAAAAACTAGCCAAGCCCATCCATCCTAAAAATGGTTGGGTGTTGATTGATTTGCTAGAGCGAGCCAAAAAGATCTCCTGATTTAAGCGACTTAAGTGACTTAAGCAATTTGGCGAGATTCGCCATCACCAAATAAATTGCTTGTGCAGCGACCGCAAAGTGTTGGGTGGGCTTCATCATGTCCCACATCTTCTCTGTAGTGCCAGCAACGTCCACACTTTTGGTGTTCTGAAGATCTGACCTGAACTTGAAGATCAGTGGCACCATCTTTTGCCTCTACTGTGGCACTCGATGTAATAGTGATAAAGCGTAAATCATTGCCTAGAGAATTCAAAAGCGCTGCATCTGCTGTAGAGGCAACGATATGTATCTCAGCTTGTAAAGATGAACCTACTTTGCCCGCTTCACGTTCAAATTCAATTGCTTTCGTGATATCAGAGCGCATCTCTCTAATGCGATCCCACTTGCTTAAGAGATCTGTTGCGCCATTGACTGTTGGCAAGATATGGAATTCTTCGGTGAAGATCGTATCTTGACTGCCTGTTTGGTGGTCAAAGATTTTCCATGCTTCTTCAGCGGTGAATGATAGGAACGGCGCCATCCATCTTAAGAATGCTTGGGTAATGTGGAATAGGGCATTCTGAGCAGAGCGTCTTGCCGGCGCATCTGCAGAAAGCGTGTACAAACGGTCTTTCAGAATATCTAGGTAGAAGCCGCCCATATCTTCAGAACAGAATGTCATTAAACGTGAAACTGCTGGGTGGAATTCATATTTGTCATAGTGCGCTAATAGATCGTTTTGCACAGACGCAGTTAAAGCTAAAGCATACTGATCAATCTCTAACCAATCTTTGCTATCCATGTGATGCTTTTGGATATCAAAGTCAGATAAATTGGCTAATAGGAATCGCAATGTATTACGGATGCGACGATAGCTCTCTACTACTCGTTTTAAGATTTCATCAGAGATGGTCATTTCGCCTGAGTAATCGGTTGAGGCAACCCACAAGCGAATAATCTCCGCCCCCATCTTGTCAGCCACTTCTTGAGGAGCAATCACATTGCCGACTGATTTACTCATCTTGCGACCTTGACCATCAACAGTGAAGCCATGAGTCAGAAGTGCTTTATAAGGTGGTTTGCCATCCAGCATCGCACCAGTCAGTAGTGAAGAGTGGAACCAACCACGATGTTGATCAGACCCTTCTAGATATAGATCAGCCCAACGACCATCAGGATTTTCTCTTGAGGCATCTGCAAGAGTTGCTGCATGAGAACCACGAATCACGTGCCAATGAGTTGTACCAGAGTCAAACCAAACATCCAGGGTGTCTTTATTTTTCTCATACATCGCCGCCTCAGCTCCTAGAAGCTCTTGAGGGTCGAGTGCTTGCCATGCTTCGATACCATGTTTTTCAACACGTGCAGCTACTTCTTCAAGTAATTCTGGGGTGCGAGGGTGTGGCTCACCAGTTTCTTTGTGAACAAAGAACGCCATCGGTACGCCCCATTGGCGTTGTCTAGAAAGTGTCCAATCAGGGCGATTGGCAATCATGCTGTGTAAACGTTGTTTACCCCAAGCAGGGAAAAAGTCAGTTGCCTCGATGCCTGCTAGTGCAGTTTCACGAAGGCTCGCTCCACTGTGTGGCTTTTTATCCATACTTGCAAACCACTGAGCTGTAGCGCGATACACCACGGGTGTTTTATGGCGCCAGCAATGCATGTATGAGTGATCGAGTTTGGCTGAATGCAGTAATGAGCCCACTTGTTGCAGTGTTTCAACAATTTGCGGATTAGCTTTCCAAATAGATAAGCCAGCAAATAAAGGTAACCAAGAAGCGTAAACACCATCACCCATCACAGGGTTCAGAATATCTTGGTCTTTCAAGCCATTGGCTTTACATGATTTAAAGTCTTCCTCACCATATGCTGGCGCGCAGTGAACTAAACCAGTACCGCTATCGATCGTTACATACTCGGCAAGGTAAATTGGCGAGCGACGATCAAATCCTTTATCAGCTTTAGATAGAGGGTGATGAAACTCAAGACCTGCCAATGCCTGACCTTTGCAGGTGGCGATGGTTTGACCTTCTAAAGCATATTCTTTTAAACAGGCTTCGATACGATCCTTCGCTAGGATGAGTAAACCTCTGCTGGTGTCTACCAGTGCGTATTCGATTTCAGGGTGTGCATTCAGCGCTTGGTTAGAAGGTAGTGTCCATGGAGTGGTTGTCCAGATCACAGCCATACCTTCGTTTTTCGGCAAAGCTTTTAAGCCAAAAGCTTGCGCAATTTTTGCCAATTGATCTTCAGGGAAAGCAAAGCCCACATCAACAGCGATATCTACTTTATCTTGATACTCAACTTCAGCTTCAGCTAAAGCTGAGCCACAGTCAAAACACCAGTTCACTGGTTTAAGACCTCTGTAGACATAACCTTTTTCGAAAATCTTACCCAAGGCTCTGATTTCATCCGCCTCATTTTTGAAGTCCATCGTGAGGTAAGGGTTTTGCCAATCTCCTAAAACACCTAAACGCTCAAAATCTTTTTTTTGTTTTTCAACTTGCACTTGTGCATAAGCACGTGCTTTTGCTTGTACTTCTGCAGTTGGTAAATGTTTGCCAAATTGTTTTTCAATTTGGATTTCGATCGGCATACCATGGCAATCCCAGCCTGGTACATATAAAGCATCATGACCAGCAAAGCCCTTGGCTTTCACAATCATGTCTTTGAGGATTTTATTGACGGCGTGTCCAATATGGATATCACCGTTGGCATACGGAGGACCATCATGCAAAATAAATTTCTTCTTGCCAGCTTTGGCATCTCTGATTTTTTTATAAATCTTTTTCTCTTGCCATTCTTTTACCCAAATAGGTTCGCGCTTCGGTAGATCGCCACGCATGGGAAATGCTGTGTCGAGCAAGTTGACGGGATAAGAATTTTTTTTATTTTCAGACATGATCAGTTATTTCAAAGTAATTTTTTGCTGCTAATGCGTCCTGCCAAATGGCGTTTTGTAGTGCTTCTAAATCGTTATATTTTTCTTCGTCTCTAATTTTCTCAATTAATTCAATTTGAACCAATTTTCCATAAACAGATTGATTGAAATTAAAGATGTGAACTTCTAGCAAATATCTACCAGAGTCATCCACTGTTGGTCTTTGGCCCAAGCTTGCAACAGCAGGTAGTGGATTGTCGCTTAAGCCGTGAACTTGTGCGATAAAAATTCCTTGCGCCGCAGGTTTTCTACGATGTAGTTTATTGGCTAGAGAGATATTCAAAGTTGGAAAGCCTAATGAGCGCCCCAGCTTTTGCCCGTGTAAGACATGACCACTCAACATGTAGGGTCTACCTAAAAGTTGTCGAGCTTTTTCTAAATGACCTTGTTCAAGCGCTGTACGAATCGCTGAGCTTGAGATGCGTTCATTCGATTCCATGAGGGTGTCCATGCGTTCAACGCTAAAACCCTCAGCTTTACCAGCCTCTTGTAAGCTAGAAAAATTCCCAGCTCGTTTGGCGCCATAGTGAAAATCATCACCAATCAGAATAGATTTAACTTGCAGACCTTGTACCAAAATTGTTTTAACAAATTCTTCGGGGCTCAAGTTGGCAAAGTGTTGATTAAAGTGAACAACTAAAACTTGATCAATACCGACTTTTGCTAGAGCCTCTAGTTTGTCGCGCAGGCTTAAAATTCTGGAAGGTGCTTTTTCAGGGGCAAAGTATTCAATCGGGTGAGGCTCAAAGGTCATCACGCAAGATTGGAGATCTTGGGCTTTGGCTGTTGCAACCAGTTTTTTAAGCAAAGCCTGATGCCCCCGATGCACACCATCAAAATTGCCGATGGTGAGGGCGCAGGGGGTCCAATTTGCTGCAGGAGGGATGCCTCTAATTACCTTCACGTTAAGGTATGAATTATATTGGCGGGCATGACTTCAATTGTTATTCTTATTTCAGGGCGTGGTTCCAATATGGAAGCCATTGTTCGCGCCTCTCAATCTGAGGCTTGGCCTGCTCGTATCGCGGCAGTGATTTCTAATCGTCCAGGGGCTGCGGGCCTTGATTTTGCAAGGGATCACGGCATTCCTACGGCAACTTTAGACCATAAAAATTTCCCTAATCGTGATGCATTTGATACCGAGTTAGTTCAATTAATTGACTCCTTCAAGCCAGATTTGGTGGTTTTAGCTGGTTTCATGAGGATCCTCACCGGTGACTTTGTGCGCCATTATGAGGGTCGTTTATTGAATATTCACCCTTCTTTGCTACCCTTATTTCCTGGTTTAGCAACCCATGAACAGGCTTTAGAGGCTGGCGTTAAGGAGCATGGGGCAACAGTTCACTTTGTCACAGAAGCTTTAGATCATGGACCGATCGTGATTCAAGCCTCTGTACCTGTTTTGCCGGATGACACGGCAGATACCCTCGCTAAGCGGGTTTTAAAGCAGGAGCACATCATTTATCCCCGCGCTGTGCGCTGGTTCATTGATAATCGTCTTTCTATTGATCAAAATCGAGTTTTGATTGATCCACCAGAGTCTCAGTTACTCGTATCGCAGGATAAGTAAATTAATGGCTATTGATCCAAAAGCTGTGGCTGCAAGGGCTAAAGCTCTGCCACAACACGTTGAGCATCTATCTGTTGTGATTACAGAGTTGATGCGTTTTGCTCACCCGGCTGATATGGTGGTGAGCCGCTATTTTCGTTCTCAACCTCGTTTGGGGAATCGAGATCGTGCCTTGATTGCAGAAGCTTCTTTTGCTTTTTTACGCCGTAAAACAGAGATTTCTCAGTTTGCTGAGAGTGGTACGGGTCCTCTGGGGCGCCGTCTAGCTCTTTTAGCATTGCTAGTGACCATGATTGAAAGTGGTCTTGGTAGCGGCAACCGCGCTGAGAGTGCCTTAGCTGACTTGGCATTTGTGGTGCAACCTCATGAGGTTGAATGGTTAAAGCGTTTTGGCATGATTGACCGTGAGACCTTAGCGCCTTTAACTAGGGTGAACTTACCCGAGTGGATTTGGAATGCTCTAGGTTCCTCCGTTGCTAAAGAAGAGTGTTTGCCGCTAGCTGAGGCGATGCTCAAGGCTGCGCCCTTAGATTTACGTGTCAACACCATTAAAGCTCAGCGAGAAGAGCTCCTAGGCGTTTTAAATGACTTGGGTGGGCGTTATGCTGCTGAGTTCACTCCTTATGCTCCTAATGGCCTTCGCTTGAAGGGTAAGCCTGCTTTACAAACTCAGGAATTCTTCAAAAACGGCTTGGTCGAAGTGCAAGATGAGGGTAGCCAGTTACTCAGCATGTTATTGGCGCCTAAGCGTGGCGAGATGGTGGTGGATTTTTGCGCTGGGGCAGGTGGTAAAACCTTGTCTTTAGGCGCCATGATGCGATCTAGCGGTCGCCTGTACGCTTTTGATGTGTCAGAAAAGCGTTTAGCTAACTTAAAGCCTCGTTTGGCTAAGAGTGGCTTGTCCAACGTTCATCCAGTTTGGATTGATAACGAAAACGATGCCAAAGTAAAACGATTGGCGGGCAAGATTGATCGCGTTCTCGTTGATGCCCCTTGTAGTGGTTTAGGTACTTTGCGTCGTAACCCAGACCTTAAGTGGCGCCAGTCACCTCAAAGCGTGGCTGAATTAACCCAAAAGCAGTTATCGATTCTGACTTCAGCAGCCCGTTTGTTAAAACCAGGCGGTCGTTTGGTCTACGCCACTTGCAGTCTGATTGCTCATGAAAATCAAGAGGTTGTTGAGGCGTTTTTAGCTAATAACCCGCAATTTGAGTTAAAAGATGCCAAAGAAGTTCTAAAAGGAAGCTTCCCAATGATGGGAGATTTGCCGATTGGAGCTAGCGAAAAATCCAAATATTGGCAGTTATTTCCGCATCTTCACGGCACAGATGGCTTTTTTGGCGCCATTTTAGAAAGAAAAGCCTAATTTTAGACAATTAACGCTAATTTTTATCAATTAGCGTTAATTTGTTTCTAAAAAACATGATTTTCATCAAATCCTATGGGATTGCTCTCAACGAATCTTGCAAAACTTGGTAAAATTCAAGTATTGAGGATTATGAGAGGAATAGCCGCATGGCTTGGTTAGAAAGTTCTAGAGATTTCGTTTTAAATTGGTTAGCAAATGGCTACTTAGATTGGTCTTGGTGGCAGATTCTTTTGTTAACTCTATTGCTCACGCACATCACGATTGCTAGCGTGACTATTTTCTTGCATCGTTGCCAAGCTCATCGAGCTTTAGAGTTGCATGCAATCCCTTCTCATTTCTTCCGATTCTGGCTTTGGTTGACCACTGGTATGGTCACGAAGCAGTGGGCTGCTATTCATCGTAAGCATCACGCTAAATGTGAGACTGTGGATGATCCTCATAGCCCTCAGGTGCTGGGTATTGGTACTGTTTTATCACGCGGTGCAGAGTTATACCGTGCTGAAGCGAAGAATCAAGAAACGATTGAAAAATTTGGTCACGGTACACCAGACGATTGGATCGAGCATCACTTGTATTCCAAATATCAATGGCAGGGTGTTGGTTTAATGCTCATTATTGATTTGTTCTTATTTGGCGCTCTTGGTGCGACAGTTTGGGCAGTACAAATGTTGTGGATCCCTATTACTGCAGCCGGCATTATTAATGGTATTGGCCACTACTGGGGTTACCGTAATTACGATTGTGAAGATGCCTCTACAAATATTTTCCCTTGGGGTATTTTGATCGGTGGTGAAGAGTTGCATAACAATCATCACACTTATGCCACTAGCGCTAAGCTATCCAACAAATGGTACGAATTTGATATTGGTTGGGTTTATATCCGCAGTCTTGAAATGATGGGCTTAGCTAAAGTGAAGAAGTTGCCTCCTAAGCCTATCTTGACTGAGGTGTCTGTCGCTTCTGAAACAACCTTGCAAGCAGTGATTGCTAATCGATATGAAGTGATGGCTCGTTACTCTAAAGCTTTGCGCCAAACGTTTGATGCAGAAGTTTCTAGAGTGCGTGAATTGGCTCAGCAATACAGCGACGAGCATCTTTGGTTATACAAAGATGAAGCAAAGCTCACAACGGATGAGAAGGCTCGTTTAGAGCATCTGATGCAAACGAATAAGTCCGTTAAGTTAATGGTGGAAATGCGTCGTGAATTAGCTGCCCTATGGGAGCGCTCTCACACAACCAAAGAGCAATTAACAGCGCAGCTACAAGCCTGGTGCCAAAGAGCGGAAGCTAGTGGCATGACTGGCTTGCAAGAGTTCTCACTACGTCTGCGTCGCTATACTATTTAAGCGATCTAAGCGAACTAGTTGAACTAGTTAGGAAGTAAAAAAGCCCGCGATGCGGGCTTTTTTACTGAGGCAAAGTGAATTAAGTGAATTCAAAAAGAATTCAGAATTACTAAGTAATTACTTAATCTTTGTCTCTTTGTATGAAACGTGCTTACGAGCTTTTGGATCAAACTTCATGATTTCCATTTTCTCTGGCATGTTACGTTTGTTTTTTGTAGTCGTGTAGAAGTGACCTGTACCAGCTGTCGACTCCAACTTGATTTTTTCGCGTCCGC
>SSFP01000075.1 GCA_008015455.1 Polynucleobacter sp.
GCATTATTCGGTTCAGTCAAGATTTGGATTAAGGCTGCTTCATCCAATTGAGCCAAAGTAGCCACCACGGGTAAACGACCAATTAATTCAGGGATCAAACCAAACTTGATTAAATCCTCTGTTTGAACTTCTTTAAGCAATTCAGAAATAGAACGGTCATCTTTGCCGCGAACTTGAGCACCAAAACCGATACCCGCCGTTACGGTGCGTTGCTGAATCACTTTTTCTAAACCATCAAAAGCGCCACCGCAAATAAACAAGATATTGGTGGTGTCGACTTGCAAGAAGTCTTGATTCGGATGTTTGCGTCCACCTTGTGGTGGAACTGAAGCCATCGTACCTTCTACTAATTTCAAGAGTGCCTGTTGAACGCCCTCACCAGACACATCTCTAGTAATCGATGGATTATCTGATTTACGAGAAATCTTATCGATCTCATCGATGTAAACAATACCGCGTTGAGCTTTCTCTTTATCGTAATCACAAGCCTGCAAGAGCTTCTGAATAATGTTCTCAACGTCTTCACCCACATAACCAGCTTCAGTCAAAGTCGTTGCATCAGCAATCACAAATGGCACATCTAATAATCTTGCCAAAGTTTGGGCTAACAAGGTCTTACCAGAACCGGTTGGACCGATTAATAAGATGTTACTTTTTGCTAACTCAACGCCGTTGTGGACAGTTTTCTTATTCTTACCAGCGCCTGTTGTTTCAATATGCTTTAAACGCTTGTAGTGGTTGTAGACAGCCACCGCTAATTGCTTCTTCGCGTGATCTTGACCAATCACATATTGGTCTAAGCTAGCGCGAATTTCATGGGGAGTGGGCAATCCTTCACGAACGCCCTCTTGAACTGCCTTACCAGCTTCTTCCTTGATGATGTCTGTACATAAATCAATACATTCATCACAAATAAAAACAGACGGTCCCGCTATGAGTTTTTTAACTTCATGCTGACTTTTGCCACAAAAGGAGCAATACAGCGGTTTTTCAGTTGAAGTAGTTGTTTCACTCATAGTTTTTTATTGTCTTATTGACTTATGGACTTATGGATTATCGCTTTTCAATCACTTGATCAATCAAACCATATTCTTTGGCTTGATCAGCTGACATAAAGTTATCACGGTCAGTATCTTTAGCAATTGTCTCAATTGTTTGACCTGTTCTGTCAGCCAACACTTGATTTAATCGCTCACGCAAATAAAGAATCTCACGGGCTTGAATTTCAATATCTGATGCTTGACCACGTGCACCACCCAAAGGCTGATGAATCATCACGCGCGAGTTAGGCAATGAGAAACGCTTACCTTTGGTACCTGCTGCCAATAAGAAAGCACCCATACTTGCCGCCATACCCATACACAATGTGCTCACATCAGGCTTGATGAATTGCATCGTGTCATATATAGCTAAACCTGCAGATACAGAGCCACCTGGAGAGTTGATGTACAAAGAGATATCCTTCTCAGGATTTTCACTTTCTAAGAAAAGTAATTGAGCAATCACCAAATTGGCAGTTTGATCATTCACTTCACCGACCAAGAAAACAACACGTTCTTTTAATAAGCGTGAATAAATATCATAGGCACGCTCGCCACGACCAGATGTCTCCACCACCATAGGAACCAATCCCAAGGCTTGAGTATCTAGCGCGCCATTGTTCGTGTTGTTCATTGTCATGTTCTCCTAGTATCCCTCAGACTGTATCTGATGTTATTGAAGTTGGCTGAGTTCCTCAAAGCTTACTGCTTTTTCAGTCACTTTGGCTAAACCGCTGACATAAGCCACTACGTTATTTTCTAAAACAAGGGCTTCCACATCAGCCAAACGCTTAGGATCGCTGTAATACCAACGAGTCACTTCTTTGGGATCTTCATAGCTAGAAGCTTGCTCGTCAATTTCAGCTTTGATTTGCTCTGGTTTAGCTTCTAATTTCTGTTGCTTTACCAACTCGTTCAAAATCAAACCTAACTTAACGCGTTGTTCTGCTTGAGCTGTGAACAATTCTGCAGGAATTGGAGCATCTTTAGCATTAGGGATACCACGTGCTGCCAAGTCTTGACGAGCTTGAGCGATCAAACGCTCTTGTTCTTGAGCAACCAAACCTTTAGGAAGGTCTAACTCACAAATCTTTGTCAAAGATTCCATCACTTGGCTCTTTAATAAAGTTTGCGTACGACGCTTCACTTCACGAGTTAAGTTCGTGCGGATTTCTTCACGCATCTTGGCAACACCTTCAGCAACGCCTAATGATTTAGCAAAATCATCATTCACTTCTGGCAAATGAGGCCACTCTACTTTCTTCATAGTGATCGTAAAGTCAGCTGTCTTACCAGCCACATCCTTACCATGGTAGTCCGCTGGGAATGCTAATGGGAAAGTCTTAGACTCACCAGCTTTTAGACCAGTTGCAGCTGCTTCAAACTCAGGCAACATACGACCTTCACCCAATACAAAAGCGAAGTTATCTGCTTTACCGCCAGCAAACTCAACGCCATCAATCTTGCCCACGAAGTCAACTGTCACTTGGTCACCGGTTTGAGCGGCTGTGTTAGCACCGCCATTACCATGAGGACCTTCTTCACCACGTGTGTGGTAGTGAACACGTTGCTTACGCAAAATCTCTAATGTCTTTTCGATTTCAGTGTCATTCACATCAGTTGTATAACGAGTAATTTCTGCTTTTGAAGCATCACCCAACTTCACCTCTGGGAACACTTCAAATTTAGCGTCATAAACCACAGGGTCGGCAGTCATATCGCTCTTAGGCTCAAGACTTGGTTGACCTGCAATCTTTAATTCTTGCTTTTTAACGATGTCGTAGAACAAGTTAGTCGCGTGATCAAACTGCGCTTCAAAATCAACTTGCATACCGTACTGAGCTTCAACCATCTTCATCGGCACTTTACCTGGACGGAAGCCTGCCATTTTTACTGTCTTAGATAATTTTTGTAAGCGAGCTGTGCGAGCTTGCGCTGTGTCAGCTTTTGCAAAGCTGATAGTTATTTTGCGGTCTAAATTGCCAAGGTTTTCAATCGTTACAGACATGCTGGTATCCCGTTTAAGCTAATAAAAATAGGTGTCGAGCTTCGGCTCTTTTTGCCACCTTCAGTACTACATTACAAAAGCTCACTATTCTACATGAGAGCATGGGAAGACGGTCAGAACTATGGACTGTAATCTAAATAAATCAGGCACTTATGGCTTGATCCTTCCCCTAAAAAAGCCTTAAGTGAGATATTTAACCAATTTATTAGCCTCATAGCCCATCCCCATGACAGCTTTATGATGTCAAACTCTCATTTATTAGTAGATTTGCAGGAATAAACCCTATGAAAATGATTCAAGAATTTCGTGCCTTTGCAGTCAGAGGCAATGTTGTTGATCTAGCCGTTGGTGTCATCATTGGTGGCGCCTTTAGCAAAATCGTTGATTCTGTTGTGGGTGATGTGGTCATGCCCATCGTAGCCTGGATGATTGGCGGCAAACTCGACTTCTCTAACCTGTTTATTGTCTTAGGTCAGATCCCTGAGAATGTGCCCCGCACTCTCGATGCGCTCAAGAAGGCAGGCGTTCCTCTATTTGCCTACGGTAACTTTCTGACGATTACGCTGAACTTCGTTATTTTGGCTTTCATCATTTTTCAAATGGTCAAAGTCATCAACCGTATTAAACTTCAGGACGAAGCTGAGACAGCCACTGAAACTCCTCCAGCAACGCCAGAGGATATCCAATTACTCAGAGAAATTAGAGATAGTCTTAAAAACAAGGAAAACAAATGATTACGACCCCATCAGGTTTGCAGTACGAAGATACGGTTGTTGGCTCAGGCGCTGAAGCCCAAAAAGGCAACTATGTATCAGTTCATTACACAGGTTGGCTGTATGAAAACGGTCAAGCTGGTCAAAAATTTGATTCTAGTAAGGATCGCAATGAACCATTTGAGTTCCCTCTTGGCGGCGGCATGGTCATCAAAGGCTGGGATGAAGGCGTTCAAGGTATGAAGATTGGTGGCACACGTCGTTTAGTGATTCCAGCCAACTTGGGCTATGGCGCCTACGGTGCTGGTGGTGTGATTCCACCGAATGCCACTTTATTATTTGAAGTTGAATTGCTAGGGGTTTAAGAGACCATTAGGATTCTTAAGCTTATAAGCACTCGTGCAGAAAACAAAAAGCGCTCTTCGGAGCGCTTTTTTTATTGCCTGATAGTCTGAATGTCATGGGACTTTCATCAACATCGCGATGGCATGCACAGCAATCCCCTCCTGACGACCTAAATGCCCTAAGCCTTCATTGGTTTTAGCTTTGACATTCACATGACTGGCAGATACACCTAAATCACTCGCGATGTTTTTCACCATCTCAGGAATATGTGGCGCCATTTTAGGAGCCTGACAAATGATGGTTGCGTCCACATTACCCACTTGATAACCAGCCGCTTGAATGAGCGACATCGTAGCTCTTAGTAGCACTCGACTATCAGCCCCTTTAAAACGCTCATCCGTATCTGGGAAATGCCGACCAATATCTCCCAAGGCAGCAGCCCCTAATAAAGCATCGGTAATGGCATGCAGTAGCGCATCAGCATCTGAATGCCCCAGCAAGCCATGGGTGTGAGGAATATTGACCCCACCGAGAATCAAGTCACGATCAGGAACCAAGGCATGAAGGTCATACCCTTGTCCGACGCGAAACGGAAAACTGGAATGGCTAGATGTCATGATGTTTTTTTAACGCTAAGCAATTCGTTCATTAAAGACCAATCTTGAGGATATGTCACTTTTAAATTACGCCACTCCCCTGGCACCAACAATGGTTGGCAACCAGCTTGCTCCATCGCACTAGCTTCATCAGTCACTTCCATCTGAGTTGTAAGGGCTTCATCTAAAGCTTCTGTCAGTGCTTGTAAACGGAACATTTGTGGCGTTTGCGCTAACCACAAGCCATCTCTTGGCAAGGTTTTAGCAATCGTTCCAGGATGATCCCTAGAGACTAATTTCAATGTGTCAGCCATCGGCATTGCCAAAATGCCACCACAAGCATAGATTGGCTCTGTGACTGCTTGAACCAAACGACGCACAGCATCTACTGTCAAACCAGGTCTAGCTGCATCATGAACCAGCACCCAATCATCAGCAGGTATGCCTGCTTGAGCCATTGCTTTAAGCGTATTTGAAACAGTTTCATGACGCGATGCACCACCCGTAGGGCTGATGCTTAGTCGTGCATCAGTGGCAGTGATCCATCGTTGGGTTTCTTTTAATTCAGGAGATACCCCCACCCACAAACTTGCAATTTCTGGCATATCCAAGAAAGTTTGCACAGAGTGCATCACCATCGCTTGCCCTGCCAGGGACTCAAATTGCTTAGGCGCATCAAAACCCATACGAGTTCCCGTCCCTGCACAAGGAATGAGTACGTGCAGTCTTGGAGATGTCGAATGAGATGTTTGTGCTGAATTCATGCCTCAATTCTATAATGCTTAGCTTATGCAGAAGTTATCGGCTGAATTAGAAGCCTATTTGAGTCAGGTGACTTGGTCACCCCCCCTCCCGAAACCTCGGGATGGGCAGCGCTTCACCGTTTCACAGCTGATTGGCTCAGCAGATGCCGCTGTGATCGCTCAGCAAGCTCTGCAGCACCGAGCTTCTTTCTCCGTCATGATCATCATATGTGCGAACGCTTTAGATGCTGCCAGACTTCAGGAGGAAATCCCTGTCTTTGCTCCGCAGTTAAGCGTGCGCTTGCTCCCTGACTGGGAAATCCTGCCGTATGACGCCTTTTCACCGCATCAGGATTTAGTGTCTGAACGTCTAGCCACCCTGCATGAATTACTCACGGGTGCCTGCGATATTGTTTTAATGCCAGTAACAACCGCATTACAAAAATTAGGTCCTCCCAGCTTCTTAGCGGCACACACCTTCTTTTTCAAAAGAGGCGATAAGCTCGACGAGCAAGCCTTACGGCTTCAACTCCAACAGGCTGGATATGATCCAGTAAGCGCTGTTGTTAGACCAGGCGAATATAGTATTCGTGGTGGATTAATTGATTTATTCCCCATGGGCTCTGCTCTTCCTTATCGTATTGATCTCTTTGGCGATGAAATTGATCAAATTCGCTCATTTGATCCAGATAGCCAACGCAGCCTTTATCCCGTTCAGGAAGTTCGACTTCTCCCTGGACATGAGTTTCCGATGGACGAAGAATCACGCACAGCATTTCGTGGGCGCTGGCGAGAAGTCTTTGAAGGTGACCCGAGTCGCTGCAGCATTTATAAAGACATTGGTTTAGGTATCCCTAGCGCGGGCATCGAGTCCTACCTGCCCCTATTTTTTGAATCCAGCGCCACGGTGTTTGATTACTTACCCTTAGGTAAAGGTCCTATTTGGTTAGGGATTCATGGGGAACTTGAAAGTAATATCAAAAACTTTTGGCAAGATACTCAACAACGCTATAACTTCTTAAGCCATGATTCATCAAGACCCGTACTAAAGCCGCAAGAGCTTTATCTACAAAACGATGAACTATTTAGCTTATTAAAGACTCATGCGCGGCTCCAGTTAGTTAAAACACAGGTAGCGAACGATGCTAGCAAAGAATTAGACCCATTAGACTTTCTACCAGTTCCCAATGTAGCGGTTAATCGTAAGGATGCTGATCCGATTGCCAAGCTCAAGCATTTGGCTAGCACCACATCTTCACGCATCTTAATCAGCACAGATAGCCCAGGACGACGAGAAACCATTCGACAACTTCTTGAAGAAAATGGTGTCAAGGTTCAACAAGCAGACCACTTAGCTGAGTTCTTAAATTCTGATGCTCGACTTGGCATTATCTACAGTGATATTCATGATGGCTTTGTCTCCAATGCTGCTCAATTAATCATCATCACAGAGTCTGAACTATTTGCTGCTAGCGCAAGAAGTAGAAGAAAAGGTAAAGATAAAGAAGCTAGCAATGTTGATACATTAGTTAAAGATCTCTCAGAGTTAAAAGTAGGCGACCCAGTCGTTCATGCTGAACATGGTATTGGTCGTTACCAAGGTTTGATTCTTCTAGATGTAGGACATGGTGAAGAAGAATATCTCCACCTACTCTATGCCAATGCCGCCGCCCTCTATGTGCCCGTACAACAACTTCAGTTGATTTCTCGCTACGCTGGTGCCGATCCTGAAACTGCCCCACTCCATCAATTGGGTTCAGGGCAGTGGGAAAAAGCTAAACGTAAAGCTGCTCAACAAATTAGAGATACAGCAGCTGAGCTACTTAACCTCTATGCAGCCCGAGCTTTGCGCAAAGGTCATGCATTTGAATTCTCTGCGCATGATTATGAAGCGTTTGCTGAAGGCTTTGGCTTTGAAGAAACCGCTGACCAAGCCGCTGCTATTGCCGCTGTGATTCAAGATATGACGAGTGGCAAACCCATGGATCGGCTCGTTTGCGGAGATGTGGGCTTTGGTAAAACGGAAGTTGCACTGCGAGCAAGTTTCTTAGCCGTGATGGGTAGTAAACAAGTCGCGATTTTGGCTCCAACAACACTCTTGGCGGAGCAACATGCCGAAACCTGGAAAGATCGCTTTGCCGATTGGCCCGTGAAGATTGTGGAGCTATCTCGCTTTAAGACCACCAAAGAAGTCAATGCAGCTTTAGATGCGATGGCTAAGGGTGAAGCGGATATTGTGATTGGCACACATAAATTATTTTCAGCAGATGTGAAATTCCCACGCTTAGGTCTCGTGATCATCGATGAAGAACATCGCTTTGGTGTTCGCCAAAAGGAAGCTCTTAAAACGCTTCGCGCCGAAGTTGATATCTTGACCTTAACCGCTACCCCTATTCCAAGAACATTAGGAATGGCTTTAGAGGGACTTCGAGATTTTTCAGTCATTGCGACCGCCCCGCAAAAGCGTCTAGCCATTAAGACTTTTGTGCGACGCGAGAGTGATGGAATTATTCGTGAAGCTGTTTTAAGAGAAATTAAACGTGGTGGACAGGTTTACTTCTTACACAATGAAGTGGATACGATTGAAAATCGTAAACAGTCACTGGAAAAGCTATTACCCGAAGCCAGAATTGTGGTCGCTCACGGTCAGATGCACGAACGTGACCTAGAACGCGTGATGCGTGACTTCGTGACCCAGCGCGCCAATATTTTGCTGTGCACCACGATTATTGAAACAGGTATTGATGTTCCAACAGCCAATACCATCATCATGCATCGCGCCGATAAGTTTGGTTTAGCCCAATTACATCAATTACGGGGTCGTGTGGGACGCTCTCACCACCAAGCCTATGCTTACTTAACCGTGCCTGATCCTGAGGCACTCACCAAACAAGCCAAACTTCGACTGGATGCAATTCAGGCAATGGAAGAACTAGGCTCTGGCTTCTATTTGGCGATGCACGATTTAGAAATCCGTGGCGCTGGTGAAGTGCTGGGCGATAAACAATCAGGTGAAATCTCTGAGATTGGCTTCCAACTCTATACAGAAATGCTCAATAAGGCAGTCAAGTCATTAAAGAGCGGTCAAGAACCAGACTTGATGGCACCGATGGAAGTGATTACAGATATCACGCTAGGTGTTCCTGCCCTACTCACCAAAGAATATTGCCCCGATGTGCACGAGCGCCTATCGATTTATAAACGACTTGCCAGTGTTGAAACTCACGAGAAATTATTAGAAATTCGTGAAGAGTTAGTTGACCGCTTTGGTGAACTGCCCGAGCAAGCTCTGTCTTTATTTGAAACCCATCGTTTAAGGCTGCATATGTCTAGATTAGGCATCAAGAAGATTGACGCTAATCCAGTCCAAATCACAATCCAATTTATTCCTAACCCACCGATTGATCCGCTCAAGATCATTCAACTAGTACAAACGAATAAAAGAATTCAATTGAATGGGCAAGATAAATTAAAAATCATTCCTGCTGATAAAGAAGGTTTTATTACTTTCATTCAGCGTCTTGAAGCCATCCGCCAGTTGTTTAAGCATTTAGGCGATACTATGACCAAAGATTCAGCTTAAGAGTTAGATATGCAAATTGCCCTATTCCACAATGAAGTCACTGATGAACAATTGATTCGTGAAATTGAGAAATCTCACGCCATCAAGTCAGTGACCCAGCGCTCTTCAAAAACATCGGTCCTTCACCTAAATGAAGTTCTTGATCTCGAACAAAGAAACCACCTTCGCCATTTGGGCAACTTGCACAGCACTGATATTGGTTTTATTCCTCATCACTTTGATGCTTCAAAAATTAAAGTATTGGCAATGGATATGGACTCAACACTTATCAACATTGAGTGTATTGATGAAATTGCTGACGCCGTTGGTAAAAAGGAAGAAGTTTCTACGATTACAGAAGCAGCGATGCGAGGAGAAATCAAAGATTTCAGCGAGAGTTTGCGTCGCCGCGTGGCTCTACTCAAAGGCGTTCCTGCTAGCGCATTAGAGGAAGTTTTTGCACAACGCCTCAGACTCAATCAAGGCGCTCAAGAGTTAATTGAAGGAGCCCATGCCAAAGGAATCCATACACTTTTAGTATCTGGTGGATTTACATTCTTTACTGAAAAACTCAAAGCACAACTTCAGTTGCGTGAAACCCATGCCAACCAATTGCAAATCAATGATGGCATCCTCACTGGCGAAGTTGTTGGAAAGATTGTCGATGGTGCTGCCAAAGCTGCTTATGTTGAAGCCTGCTGTTTAGCTTTAGGTACAAGTAAACATGCTGCAGTTACCATCGGAGATGGGTCTAATGATCTTCAGATGATGAATGGTGCAGGTCTATCAATCGGATATCGCGCTAAGCCCACTGTTAAAGAGAAGGTAGATATAGCTTTTGATCATGTTGGGTTAAATGCTTGGTTAGATCTTTTGTGAATTTTCAAAGCACCGTCAACTTTTTCAAAATAACTCCGTTACTTATTTGAAACCCTCACTCTTACGAGTGGGGGTTTTGTTCTTTTTAGTCTCAATTAATTAACAAAAATGATAGGAGCACTTTTGAAGCAGTTAGATTTGCTTGATATAAGTAGTTCAATGAACTACAATCAAGTAATCACTTTTGAGTGGGATGAGCTTAAGAGCGATCAATGCAAAAAGCTAAGAGGGTTTGGATTTGATCAAATGATTAGCGTCTTTTCAGACTCCCATAAAGTGATTACGCCAGATAAAAGACATGACTACGGTGAAGACAGATTTGAAATGCTGGCAATATTTAGAGAAACAATATTTGTCGTTATCTTCACTTTAAGAATAGCTGCAATTAGGATCATTTCAGCAAGGAAGGCCAATGAAAGAGAAAAAAAGAGATACAAAACTAAAACGCATTTCAGTTAATCTAAGTGACCCCAAAACACTACCCAAATGGAAGGTCAATCAGAAATTATTAGATGCTACTGGTGAAAATGAAATTGCCCAACAAAAGTTGCAGGATGATCGTGAGGCAAAAATGGATGCAGCTCAATACGCTAGAAGCATTAGAGAAAAATTAGGCTTTACCCAAAGAGAACTCTCGGAAAGAATTCTAGTTCCCCTAGATACGATAAGGAATTGGGAACAAGGAAAACGCTACCCAACAGGTCCGGCAAGATTGTTACTTAAAATTTTGGATAAATCACCACAACTCGTTCTTCAGTTGATATAAAAAAAGCCGCTGTTAAGCGGCTTTCTGCTTTTCAGAGGTCTGATTAGAGACGCTCGAAAATGACAGCAATACCTTGACCACCACCAATACACATAGTCACTAGCGCATATTTGCCACCTGTGCGATGTAATTCGTAAATAGCCTTTGTAGCAATGAATGCACCTGAGCAACCCACTGGGTGACCCAAAGCAATCGCACCACCGTTTGGATTAGTTTTTGTCATATCAAGACCAAGACCTTTTGAAACTGCAATCGCTTGCGCTGCAAAAGCCTCATTGGACTCAATCACATCCATCTTGTCGATTGTTAAACCAGCACGTTGTAATGCTAGCTTTGAAGCTGGGATCGGACCTTCTCCCATCACATCATTAGGTACACCAGCTAATGCGTATGAAACTAAACGTGCCATTGGTTTTTGACCAGCCTTAGCAGCCGCATCAGCAGAAGCTAAAACGAAGAATGCGGCACCGTCATTAATACCTGATGCATTACCAGCAGTTACTGTGCCATCCTTCTTGAAAGCTGGCTTCATCTTGCCAAGGCTTTCCATGGTTGTGCTGGCTTTAACGTGCTCATCTGTATCAAATACAACATCACCTTTACGAGTTTGCATCGTGATTGGTGTGATTTGAGACTTGAAACGACCTTCAGCAATCGCTGCAGCAGCACGACGATGTGATTCAACGGCTAATGCATCTTGCTCTTCACGAGTAATGTTCCATTTAGCTGCCAAATTTTCAGCTGTGATACCCATATGACCTGCACCAAATGGGTCAGTCAATGTAGAGACCATCATGTCAATCATTTTGGTATCGCCCATACGTGCGCCTGTACGCATCGCAGGTGCGCCATAAATACCGCGTGACATCACTTCAACGCCACCACCTACGCCATACTCACAATCACCCAACATAATGGCTTGTGATGTTGTCACAATACCTTGCAAGCCAGAGCTACATAAACGGTTCACAGCCATAGCGACTGAGTCCATCGGCAATCCAGCCTGGATAGCTGCAACACGAGCAACATATGGGAAACGTGATTCTGTTGGAATACAGTTACCAACTGTCACATAATTAATTTGTTTAGGGTCAACGCCAGAACGGTTCACAGCTTCTTTCATCACTGTGCCAGCTAACTCAGCAGGTTCCATACCACTCAAAGAACCACCAAAACCACCAATAGCAGAACGAACTGCACTTAATACAACTACATCACGTGCCATCTGGAACTCCCTTTAGTTACATTTAATATATAAAAATCTAGTCTGTAGGGCTAATCTTACGACTAACTGTCTAAAACATACTATTAGCTTTAACTAGGGGTAATCACTCATAGTTTTGAGTGATTACCTATGAAAAGCTGGTAATTAAAGCTGAGCGATCAGGTCGTGACCTTGAGTACCTACGACAGTAGCTTTGACAAATTCGCCGACTCTATATTTTTTGGAAATTTTATCGGTTGGCAATAAGTGAACCACGCCATCAATTTCTGGAGCATCTGACTGGCTGCGACCAATACCGCCTTGACCCTGAATCGCATCCACAATCACTCGAATGCGCTGCCCTACTTTAGCTTGCAATAACTGAGCTGACACTTCCTCTGCAACAGCCATAAATCTTGCTTGACGCTCATTTCTAATCTCATCAGGTAAAGCACCTTCAAGCTCATTGGCTTTGGCACCTTCAACTGGTGAATAAGCAAAACAGCCTGCGCGATCAATCTTCGCTTCACGCATGAAATCCAATAAATAATTGAATTCCGCCTCGGTCTCACCTGGGAAACCGGCAATGAAAGTACTTCGAATCGTCAGATCAGGACAAGCAGCTCGCCAAGCAGCAATGCGATCCAAATTCTTTTCGCCACTGGCAGGTCGCTTCATGCGCTTTAAAACATCAGGATGCGCA
>SSFP01000128.1 GCA_008015455.1 Polynucleobacter sp.
AATACCACCGACAACAGTAGCTGCGGTATCGACAGATAATTTGGCACAAGCACAATAATCTAAGAAAAATAAAGGTTCAGCACCTTGAACCAAATTATCGTTCACACTCATCGCCACCAAGTCTTGGCCGACTGTGTCGTGACGATTCCAATCAAAGGCTAACTTGAGTTTGGTACCCACTCCGTCTGTACCAGAAACCAAAACAGGCTCTTTATAGCGCTTAGGCACCTCAAATAAGGCTCCAAAGCCGCCAATACCAGCCAAAACGCCATCGCGCATGGTTTTCTTAGCCATAGGCTTAATGCGCTCAACTAAGGCATCACCTGCCTCCATATCCACGCCGGCATCGCGATAAGAAAGTCCCTGAGATTTAGAAGAATTTTGGTCAGACATAGCAATAAATGTATTTGAATCAGTAGAATCTTAGAATTCTAGTGGATACGCCCAATCTATGGCTTCTTTATTAACAACTTTCTTAGCAGCTTTTATCTTAGCTTATGTCCTAAGACCCCTTGCCGTCAGGCTTCAGAGCCTAGGGCTAGGTAAGATTTTTTCTGCAATTTTGACTGTTTTAATCGGTTTTTTTGCTATTTCTGGCTTAATTATTCTTTTTTTAAGCGTTCTTCAGAAAGAATTACCTGCCCTCAAGGCTCAATTTCCAGTCTGGCTAGGACAAACTCAAGCTGCTATCCAACCGACCCTAGACAAGCTATTAATTAATTTTGATATTCAAAAATATCAAGCGATTCTTCAGGAACGGATCAGTTCACAACTCTCTGATAATGCTGATACGCTGATTAGCTCAGGCTTATCAACGCTTTTGAGTTCAGGTCAGACTCTATTAGCTAGCATCTTAGGTTTAGTTCTCATCATCTTCATTGTTTTTTATCTACTGACAGAGTGGGATGAATTTTTTAACAAACTCAAACCCATCATTCCTCGCAGATGGATACAAAGCGTTACTCTGATTGTTCAAGAAATCGATGATCTTTTATCGCAGTATCTAAGAGGTCAGTTAATTGTGATTACCATTCTTTCGGTCTTTTACTGCTTAGGACTTTATTTCTTAGGCTTAACAGGCGCCCTAGCCTTAGGTCTACTAACAGGCGTTGCCATCTTCATTCCTTATATTGGTTATGGAGCGGCACTCATTCTTGCTCTGCTATCAGCACTCCTTCAAGCAGAATCTGGCGTGAGTGTGTTTGCAGTGCTGGCTCTTTATATCCTTGGTCAATCGCTCGAAAGCTTCTTTTTAACTCCCAAACTAGTGGGCGAAAGAATTGGCTTGCACCCCGTCTTAGTTGTTTTTGCGCTGATCCTATTTGGCGGATGGTTTGGCTTCTTTGGCGTCTTACTTGCTTTACCAATGAGCGCCATTTTGTTGGTTCTTTCACGACACGCCATGCAGTTTTATAAAAACAGTGCTTGGTACCAGCGGTAGCCCACGTGACATCAAATCCAACTTCCTCATTACCACGCCAAATCGCTTTAGATTTGGGGCATACACCTCAACCGAGTTTGGATAATTTCATTGCCACCGGCAATGAAAACCTCTACGCCATTCTTCAGGCTCTTCAACATATTGGACAAGGGAATTCCTCAGCTTCAATCAAAGCAGATCAAAGAATGATTCATATTTGGGGTGAGAGCGGATCCGGGAAAACACATATCCTAGAGGCCATGAAGACTCAAGCTGAAGCATGCAATCAAGAAGCCTTCCTGCTTGGGCACGATAGCACGCCCGATGAATGGCGAAAGGTTGGAGCTGCTATTGCTGAAAATCCTCAATCAGCCATTCTGCTTTGTATTGATGATATTGATTCGCTCGATGAATTCGCACAAGGTGCACTATTTAGGATTCATAACCTGATTCGAGAATCCAGCTCTCAAGCACTGCTAACAACCAGTCAAGTACCGCCAGCCAATTTAATCCTGAGAGATGACTTAAGAACTCGTCTAGCCTGGGGCTTGGTATTTCAAATGCATAGTCTTTCCGATAGCGAAAAATCTCAAGCACTTGAAAAAGCAGCTCAAGCCCGAGGCTTACAACTCTCAAGTGAAGTCACCCCGTGGTTATTACGACACTTTCATCGCGACATGTCTAGCTTAATGTCTTTGTTAGATGCTCTCGATACCTACTCACTAGAAACCAAGCGCGCCATCACACTTCCCTTGGTCAAAGAACTACTTGCTCAGAAAAATTGAGCATAATTACGTTAATGACATCAATGACACAGCTTGCCTTATTCGATTTAGATCACACACTCCTCCCCATTGATAGCGACCATGAATGGGGACGTTTTTTAGTGAAGACGGGAGTGGTTGATGCTCAATATTACGCATCAGAAAATGAGCGTTTTTATAACGACTACAAAGCTGGTCGCTTAGATATTTTTGCTTTTCTAGCCTTTGCTCTAAAACCATTATCCGAACATTCTCGTGAACAGTTAAATACATGGCATGAAGCTTTCATGGCAGAAGTGATTCAGCCTAATATCCACCCGAATGCTCAGGCTCTGGTCAAAAAACATCAAGATCAGGGAGACCTGTGTTGCGTAGTGACAGCTACCAATAGCTTTGTCACAAGGCCGATTGTTGAGGCTTTTGGTATTCAGCACTTAATTGCCACAGAACCAGAAATTATTGGCGATCAAACAACAGGTCGCTTCTCTGGCAAGGTAGCTGGTATTCCGAACTTTAGAGAAGGGAAGGTTACCCGCGTTGAAAATTGGCTCAAGGAGCAAAACCTATCGTGGGATACCTTAAGTGAGAGTTACTTTTATTCCGACTCCATCAATGATTTACCTTTAATGGAAAAAGTGTCGATCGCTAGACCTACAAATCCTGATGACAATCTAAGAAAAAAAGCGCTCGAGAATGGCTGGCCAGTTTTGGAATTGTTTCAATGATTAGGCGCTTTATTGACCGCATCCTTAGCAAGCCTAATAAGCAAAAAAGCTTATTGCATGGCCATGGTCTAACGCCTAAAAAAATTCTCCAGCGCTCGCACCACATTAATCCCGAGCTTTTATCTAAAAACGCGGTAAAAGTAACCCATGTATTACAAGATGCGGGCTATGAAGCCTACATTGTCGGTGGCGCTGTTAGAGATTTACTATTAGGTATTGCGCCAAAAGATTTCGATGTAGCAACCAATGCCACGCCAGATCAAGTACAAAAACTTTTCAGACGATCTCGCTTAATAGGACGTCGTTTTCAAATCGTTCACGTCACTTTCTACGGCAAAGAACGACCAGAAATTATTGAAGTATCAACATTTAGAGCGCATGTTCAAGCAGAAGATGCTCATGTAGCAGCTAATGGCAGAATCCTTCGCGACAATGTGTGGGGTAGCCAAAGTGAAGATGCTACTCGTAGAGATTTCTCTATCAATGCCATGTATTACGACCCTCAAACAGAAACTGTCTTGGATTATCACCACGGCATGCAAGATATTGAGGCAAAAACAATCCGCATGATTGGAGAACCCAGCCAACGCTACCGCGAAGATCCCGTGCGAATGCTTCGCGCGATTCGCTTCGCGGCGAAAACGGGTTTCAAAATTGAGCCTAAAACGCTGGCGCCTATTGAAGATCTTGGAGATCTCATTCAAGATGTACCCAGCTCACGCTTATTTGATGAAATCCTAAAACTACTGATGTCTGGTCACGCTTGGGCATCTCTACAAGGCTTAAAGTCTGTGGGGCTCCATCAAAAGATCTTGCCTCTGATCGATACCATTCTGGAAGATGAAGACCGCTCCCTTTTTGTCAAAAAATCTTTAGACAATACTGATTTAAGAATTCATGCTGGCAAACCAGTATCTCCTGGATTTTTATTTGCCAGCCTTCTTTGGCATGATGTTCAAGATGCTTGGGCTCATTATGAAAGTGGTGGCATGCCTAGCGTTCCAGCACTTCACGCAGCCATCGATGAAGTCTTTGAGTCTCAAAAGGCTTTCTTAGGCATGCAGCGCCGTCACGAGGCGGATATGCGAGAAATCTGGACTATGCAACCTCGCTTAGAAAAACGCGTAGGACGCTACCCTTATCGCTTGGTAGAAAGTCCTAAATTCAAAGCAGGTTACGACTTTTTATTACTTCGTAGCCAAACTGGGCAGGCGCCTGAAGAATTAGCGCAGTGGTGGACTGATTTTTGGCAAAGCGATGAAATCGCTCGTCAAGATCTGATGTCTAGTGCAAAAAGTGCCGCATCAGAATCGAGCTCAAGCTCACCCAAACGAAAGAGACGCAGAACTCGTTCAAGAGGGGCAAAAGCAGTGGCGCCCGAGCAAAATAATTAAAAAAAAGATAAAGTACGGTTATATAAATAAGGGAGTTTCATGGCACTGGCCTTCATTGGTCTCGGCGGCAATATTGGTGATGCAAAGCAAGTCATCAAAGATGCCATTGTTTGTTTAGCTCAGCATCCTGAGCTAAAGGTGCTCACTCGTAGCTGCATGTATCAAAGCGCACCCGTCAATTCCTCTGGGCAAGACTTTGTCAATGCAGTCATTTCTATTGAAACTGAATTAAAACCTTCTGAACTTCTTTTGATCTGCCAAAAAGTAGAAGAGTCTTTTGGTCGCGAACGGCCTTATATCAATGCTCCAAGAACCTTAGACTTAGACATCTTGGCTTATGGTCAAATGTCTATTCAAGAAACACATCTAAGTATTCCCCATCCAAGAATGTCAGAAAGAGCTTTTGTACTTTTGCCGCTTTTGGAAATAGCACCAGACCTTGACTTGCCTGGTCTAGGGTTAATATCTCAATATCTAGACAATGTTGCGCATCAGCGTATTGAAAAAATTAAAGGGTGTAACTGCCCTAGCCAACACATTTAAGGTTAACCATGGCTTACTTGCAAGAAAAGAATTCGGCTCGCCCTGTTATCACCATTACACATCTCAACACGATGTATCAAGCTGGTGAAAAGATTACTGTTCTAACTGCATATGAGTCTAGCTTTGCAGCACTACTTGATCATGCGGGTATTGATGTCATTTTAGTAGGCGACTCTTTAGGCAATGTTGTTCAAGGTCACTGCACCACAACGCCCGTCACAGTTGAGCAAATGGCTTATCACGTTGCTTGCGTCGCACGTGGTAATCAATCAGCTTTTTTAATTGCAGACATGCCTTTTGGTTCGTACTCAACACCTGAGCAGGCGATGGAAAATGCCACGACACTGATGCGTGCGGGTGCACATATGGTGAAACTTGAAGGTGGTAGCTGGCTTGCAGAAACTGTTCGATTTTTAGTTCAAAGAAGTGTTCCAGTGTGCGGTCACTTAGGTCTGCTACCTCAATCGGTTCACACGCTGGGTGGTTTTAAAGTTCAAGGCAAATCACCAGAAGCCGCTAAACAATTAATCGCGGATGCAAAAGCTTTACAAGAAGCCGGTGCTCAACTATTGGTCTTAGAAGCTATTCCATCTGATCTTGGCAAAGAAGTGACTCTCGCAATCAAGATACCGACCATTGGCATTGGCGCAGGCCCGGACTGCTCAGGGCAAGTACTTGTGATGCATGACATGCTAGGTGCATTCCCAGGCCGCTCACCAAAGTTTGTGAAAAACTTCTTGGAAGGACAAGGCTCAATTGAAGCTGCAGTCAGAGCCTATGTAGCAGAGGTCAAAGCTGGGACATTCCCCAGCTCTGAACACTGCTTCAAAGCTTAATTATTTTGAGTTGAAGGTTTAGTTAAAGATTTAGTTAAAAAAATCTTTAACGCGATCTAACCAACCCTTTTGTTGAGGGCTATGCTTGGCGCCACCAGCCTTAAGACTCTCATCAAACTGCTTGAGTAAGTCTTTTTGGGCTTGATTTAACTTCACAGGTGTTTCTACCTGAACATGGATATATAAATCACCCGGCAAAGCAGTTCTTAAACTCTTAATACCTTTAGATCTCAATCTAAAAGTTCGACCACTCTGAGTCCCCTCAGGCACATCGAAGGTCGCTTTACCAGATAAGGTAGGCACTTCAATTTCACCGCCCAAAATTGCATCGACAAAAGAAATAGGCATCTTGCAATGCAAGTCGTCACCATCTCTATCAAAGACTGGATGTGGCTTAATGTGAACTTCAACATAAAGATCACCACTCGGACCGCCATTGACACCTGGCTCACCATTACCACTGGATCGAATGCGCATGCCATCATCAATACCCGCAGGGATTTTGACTTCAAGCGTCTTTTGAGATTTGATCTTTCCGGCACCATGACATTTTTTGCAAGGCTTAGGAATGTACTTACCTGAACCGCTGCAACGTGGGCAAGTTTGCTGCATAGAGAAAAATCCCTGAGCAACTCTCACTTGTCCTGCACCATGACATGTCGAACATGTCTCTACCTTTGAACCAGGTTCGGCACCATCACCATGACAGGCTTCACAATCTGACCAACTAGGCACTCTAATTTGTGTGTCATGACCGTGAGCAGCTTCTTCAAGCGTGATTTCCATGCTGTAACGTAAGTCAGCACCTCGATAGACCTGAGGACCACCGCGACCTTGACCGCCACCGCCAAAAATATCTCCAAAGATATCTCCAAAGGCATCAGAGAAACCCCCAAAACCTTGACCACCGCCGCCAAAACCACCCATATTAGGGTCAACGCCAGCATGACCATACTGGTCATAAGCAGCGCGCTTTTGAGGATCCGATAGCATCTCGTAAGCCTCTTTGGCTTCTTTGAACTTAGCCTCAGCTTCTTTGCTATCAGGGTTACGGTCTGGGTGATACTTCATAGCCAACTTTCGATAAGATTTTTTAATCTCATCGTCAGAGGCATTCCGAGCTACACCCAGAATTTCATAAAAGTCGCGCTTGTTAGACAAAACTATTCCTTACTTCTTATCGTTAACTTCCTTGAAGTCGGCATCAACAACATTGTCGTCCTTAGGCTTAGCATTATCACCGCCAGCTTGAGCAGCCTGCTCTTTTTCTGCCATCGCAGCGTAAACCTTTTCACCTAATTTTTGACTAGCTTTACCTAACTCTTCAGTCTTAGAAGTAATGGCATCTTTATCAGAGCCCTTCATGGCTTCTTCAACATCCTTCATAGCTGCTTCAATTTTCTCTTTTTCACCAGCTTCTAAAGATGCGCCATGCTCTTCCAAGGCTTTCTTCGTTGAATGAACAAGAGCTTCTGCAGTATTACGTGCATCCACCAACTCACGCAATTTGCGGTCTTCTTCAGCATTCACCTCAGCGTCTTTAACCATCTTAGCGATTTCTTCCTCAGATAAACCTGAGTTAGCTTTGATAGTGATTTTGTTTTCTTTACCAGTTGCTTTGTCTTTAGCGCCTACGTGCAAGATACCGTTAGCGTCAATGTCAAAAGACACTTCAATCTGTGGGGTACCACGTGCAGCTGGGGCAATACCTTCAAGATTGAACTCGCCCAACACTTTGTTAGCAGAAGCCATCTCACGCTCACCCTGGAACACTTTGATAGTCACCGCAGGCTGATTGTCTTCAGCTGTTGAGAACACTTGAGCGTGCTTAGTTGGGATGGTGGTGTTTTTCTTAATCATCTTTGTCATCACGCCACCCAATGTCTCAATACCTAATGAGAGAGGTGTCACGTCTAACAACAATAC
Organism: Polynucleobacter sp.; assembly: GCA_008015455.1. Taxonomy (GTDB): domain Bacteria; phylum Pseudomonadota; class Gammaproteobacteria; order Burkholderiales; family Burkholderiaceae; genus Polynucleobacter. The sequence continues at coordinate 7,609 of SSFP01000128.1, forward strand.
GTCTGTACGATCTCCAGAAAGAACCGCACCTTGAATCGCAGC
>SSFP01000104.1 GCA_008015455.1 Polynucleobacter sp.
GTATTTACCACTGAGTAGTAACTGCGAGAAGATGGTGGATTGTTTCCAGTCATGACTGGGTGTCCCTTCAAGAACACGAAGAATAATCTTGTTCTCTAAGCAGAAACCTAATAACCAGTTACAGAAAGAAACAATATCTGATTGATTTACAAACAGAAAAGTTAACAGGGAATCGAATAGATCCCCTGCCACTATCACCATGTCATAACTCTTCTTTTTATATTGCTCTGTGAGGTAGAGTTTTAGGTTATAGGTGATGTAGACAGAGGGGTTTCTTCTGTGTCCCAAGTGTACATCACTTATAACCAAGAAATCAAAAGAGGTCTTCGATGTCATCTGTATCAATCTTAGTTGACTTCTCCGGTGCGGCTGCTGTATCCTCAGTTACCACCGGCTCAGTCTTTACTTCCAGTGTGGGGTAACCGTAACGAGAAAAGATATCATTCCATTTAGCAATGTCACGCAGAGCCATCTCACGCCATTCTGGACTCTCTAGCTTAGCTGAGGACATAACGTCGGCAAAAAGCTTTTCTGCGGCGATTGGTGAGGTTTTACGTGTGTTCTCTACTGCATTGATTAGAGACGAGAATACGCTGCGGTTCTCATCCTTGATTTGTACGAATGCATTTCTATTGAGAAGCGGTGGCACATCGAAGAGTGCTTCACCGTTAACGTTAGAAACAACCACAACACGTCGGGTGCTGCCACCGGCAACACGAGTCCATGTCTCTAGCGTGGCTTCTTTTTCTTTAGGTTGCAAGCCAGCGAACATAGGTAGGAACTCCAAGAATATACTCTCCGGCATTCTTGTAGCTACATCGTTCTCAGGGTTAGTAATAAGGTCATAGATGCGTTTAGCTTCGTCGTCACTGGACTTAGCTAGGTCTACGGTACCGAACCCCATTTGTTCAAGTTTAGAACCTTGAGTCATTTATATCTTCTCCTAAGTTATTTAAGCGAACTAATTTATCAAATACAGAATTAATAAACCTAATACGGTTAGTTAACTCGTATTCTACTCCATTAGATGTAACACTGATGTATAAATCTAAGACGCACTTACTCGACGGATTAGTGTTTTCCCCGTGTTCTCTGCACGCAACTGTTACGGTGTCAAAGTAACTTCTTAGGTATACCTCTATTCTTGTTTCTATTTGGTTTGTTACATCTGAGATGCTGGTATACTTCTGAAGTATCCAGGGTACAGACAATACCTGATCTTTAAATAGGTGAGTTTGTGAGTATTGGGCTACGAAACAATGCGCCAGTAGCACATCTAGTTGCGTAGGGGTATCGTGCTCCCACCCTTGCGAGCTAAGGACAGGTACCGGCACTTTGTTGTTCTGAGACGGGTTTCCTGGTGTCATTATTAATTCCTCTTGTGTTTAGGTAGAAAAAAAAAATAACCAGGGGCCGGCTATACCGGTCCACCCTAGTTAATAGTGCTTAACGTAAACCACCGAATGGTGATGTTGGGTCATGCTTTCCTTGGTTCAGATGATAGAGAACCTCATCCCATGTTATCTTGATGTCCAATTTATCCTGGTGACTCAAAGCCACGCCGTCTTCCATTGGGTCTAGATGCATGTAGGTCTTGTAGAGTAAGAAGTCACCTTCTTTGTTAGCATCTACCTCGTCAACCTCATCTAAGTTTATCCAACCATCCATTACCTTGTCATACTCATAATGACCATCACCTATGACACCCGGTGTTGAATCGTAATAAGTATCTTGGTATCCATCGATCTTCTGGTCGTAATATGCCCGACGTATCTGTGGTTGCGCCATTATGAATCTCTGCATCAGCTGTGGGGCTTGCTGCAGCGACTCTAGGGACTCTAGCCTGGTGATAACGTTAGGTGTGTGGAAATGCTCAGATTGCTTGACAATGTTCCTGAGCGCTTGTTGCGCCGCAAATCCATGAAAAGAATCATAAGCACTGGTTGCCATCTTAAAGAACGTACTAGAAACAGCCTGTGAGCTGTTAGATACCAATTCCTTAAGACGGTCCATGCCGTTAGATATATACTGCATTGTTCCGGGGTGTTTTTGTCCACCCTCAAAGAACAGCGACCTCGCTTGTCCCGAGGTTAACGCCATTGCCATAAGTTCTCCTCTTATGCTAAAGACTCCATGAAGCTCATGTCGTCCGTTGTTACTGGGCCATCATCTCTATCTTCCATCCAACTAGCCATTACTGACAGTGCTGGTTTTGGTAATGATAGATTCTTGGAAATACCGTAAGGTTCTGTTAAACTACCTACGGACTTATGTGGAGCCAGCTCGTACATCATATCAGCAGTCTTGTTATCGAGAGCTAACATCGCTCCCATCTCATCGCCGTCAAAGTCAGCATTGGGACCCTTAACAGACAAGATAGACATCGATATAGTGGTATCACTAGTATCCTTTTTGACTTTCGTTATATTCATCAATTGGATAGATGCACGAACTAACGATGGGTTCCTACCAAACGTTACAGGTATGCCGTCATACGGGGATTCCTCAATTAACTCATTGAGTATATCGTCTATCTCCCGATTGTAAGTCACTGCGTACTTACTCACCTTACCAAGCATTTCATTAGGAGTATTACCTCTTTTGATTAACTTATTGAAGATGTGTAATTTCAGTGCCCCAACAGCAACTCCCCATGGTACGTGTAACTCATCGTACTTGTGGTTGTTAGTAATAGACGTAATCACCGCACGGGCAGACCAGTGTGAGCGAGTGGCCAATATGTGCTTACGTATCAAACCCTCTTTCTTAGCCGCGCCAGTCTTAATGTATTCGGTATAGTAGTCTGAGAGTTTCCAAAGTGTTTTAGCTACTCTGAGCTCCTTAGACCTGATTTTCATCTGGACCAAAGGACTATCTATACCAGCCATTATGTTGGCAGCATCCACTACGTCTTTAACAGTTTTATCAGTATAGTTACCTGAGTTATTCTGTTCCAATATAAGCATGGCCTTATTTGGTAGGGGTATGTGAGAGCTGAATACTGGGTTGTATGCATCGAGCCTGTGGCGCTCTATGAGTTCCAGCAGCTGCTCAGTGTTTGTGTTCTTACCGCGGAAGGGTCTTAGTGTGGCAAGAAAATTGATAATATCGTAGAAGTTATCAATGAAGTTATTATAACCCCTTTGGAACTTAGATTCCAAAACAGTCTGCATCCAATCAGGTATTACAGTTTTAGGGTTATAGCTGTAATCACAGAACCAACGTATTACGTTGAATTCATTACTTGTGAATGTTTCTGACAGGAGCGACACAACCAATGGGGATATCAGTTTCCTAACGCCCTCTGGTGATTTAATCCAGAGTATAGGTTCCAACTCCTGGTTAGATGTATCCACCACTTCCTTACCGCAGTTGGTACACATAACACCAAGGTTAGGCACGCCTTTGATTTCGCCACAGTCACAAGTCGGCAAGTTAGAGATGTAATCTCCATCGTAGGTAGTGTAGATTAGTTTACGTAGTCGCTTCATTTCCTCTTCTGCGACCACAGAGAAATTGTTAATGATCAAACCTGGCTGCTTTAGGCTGGTAAAAGCCTTGTCGTGTGAGACAAGACCTAAGTAAACACCCATGCATATCTCCTTTAAAAAAGCTGAGGTTTTTCAATCGTTGGGTCAAAAAAACTAACAAAGACGACTGTGTGCCGTCTCTGTTAGTTTCTAAGGGTTATGGTTTAGAAGCCCGCTGCAACGTATTGCATTGGTGCATTCACAAAACCTTGACTGTTGGTGTTACGGTTAGTAAACGCAACGTTGGCGCTGTTGATAGCCATAGACGCAAAGCGATACTGAGCACGCGACTCGATGCTGTTATCGAAGTTGTTGTAGTCAGTAATCACTGGGAAGCCTGTGGCGTCGATAGACGCTTTCAGTGCAGTCATGAACTGTGGTGTGAACAACAGACGCGTGGCTGTGCCGTCCAGAACCATTGTGGTTGCTGTTTCACGGATCAGATTCAGGCGGCGGTTATCACGCACCAGCGGATGCTGTGTTTGCTGCGCACCAATCATTTTGCGACGCAGACCTTCGTAGTCTGTACGACCGATGTGGTTGAGCAGAGCCAAGTAGTCAACGTCACGAATGTCACGATCACCATTAGTGCCGCGGTAGCGGCCCAAGAACACTGAGTCTTCAGTCACAATCATCTCACGACCACCGGCGTTTTGGAACTCAGTAGAGAAACGACCACCGGTCATTTCGTTCAGAGCACCAGTCAAACGAGCAATTGCGCCCTCACGACCCAAAGCAACCTCATTGAAGATTACGCTAGATGGTGTTTGTGCGCCAGCACGCTCTACGTCCATTACCACGACCACACCTGGACGAACAGACATGTTCAAGAAAGCATCCAAGCTAGCTTGGTTAAACTTAGTCTCGTCTGTATCGATAGGTGCACCCAGGCGAGCTGACGGTACCAAACCGAACATGTTTTGTTGTTGATTCTGATCTGAACCAAAACCAACTTCGATGTTCAAAGCACCTACGTCCGATAGATTGTTCGAGCGCTTAGCAGCATTGTACTGCTTAGCATCGAATTGACGACGCCATTTGTTGTCAGCCAGTACGTACATTGCTGAGTACAGACCCAGCAATTGTTTTTGCAGGTTCTTCTGCTCAGTCCCCCAGAGCATAGTGATGACCAGCTTGGCTGTGTATGTCATCGATGGCAGCATGCCATTTGGCAATTGCGCTGTGCTGGGGTTGTAGTATGGGTTCTCACGTGATACGACTGGGTCATACACGAAGTCCATGTAGCCACAAACCATTGCCTCGTTCTGACGCATTTGTGCGCCTTCCTGATAGGTCACACCGGCTGTCTGTTTCTGAATCATTGTAGACTCAGTTACCACCTGGATGTCTGCGCGATGTGGCACACCCAAGATATCGAACTCTTGATCGCCATTGAAGATGGCTTTGATGCGGAGTTCTGAATCCGGACCAGCTGCAGCGGCTGCCGCCAAGTTCATTGGACCTACGGCGTCGTACTTGTCATTGAACAAAGGAATCACAGCTTGATAGCAGTGAACAACCAAACGGTGAACGCTCTCGGCGTCTGCCAGATCTAGCGTCAGCGGCAATACGCTTGCGTGTGCCAAACGAACGGCTTGGTTAGGGTACTTGCGCATTACTGCAGCTTGTACCACTTCTGCCATCACGCTATCCCAGCAGTCCATAGGAGTGATGAACTTGGTGAGGTTCTCACCGTTGATGTTCACTGGGCGTGAACGGTCACGCTCGACACCTGGTGATTGTTCATTGCGGATGATGAGGGTGTGTGCTACGACTGGCGTGTCACGACCTGATGCTTCACGCATACAGAAGACCACTGCTGGAATAGAGATGCGTGGGTTCTCTTCTTCAGTCAGAAGAATAGTTGCAACTTCCAGCTCGGGGAATGTCGCATTGATTGTGGTAACGCCCGTCTCCAGCGCTTTCAGTGCCTTGTTGGCACGCTCGCTACCCATGTTCACTGACATGCCGCGGCTGAGGCTGCGTGAGCCAATGAAACTAAACGGCTTATTGCCGCTCTTGGCTTGTGACACTCCAATGGTGTCAGCCTGTTGCGATGGCTGACCCTGTGCTGCAGCCCGCACTTGAGCTTCTTGGTCGCCAGAGAGGTTGGATGTAAATCCCATGTTGTTTTCCTTTTTGAAAATTTAAATAAGCTTATTAACCAGCGCTAATACCCAAACACACTTGAGATATCAGTACTAGTCATTAAAATGATAAGTGTTTGTAAAATGTTTCATTTTACATTCTTATCGATTGTGGCACAATTGCCGTGACAAAGCATCATACTACCAAGAGCTTTTAAGGGCTCCTGATAGTGCGGCTTTTAACCACTATAATAGTTAGAATGGTTATAAAAAAATATCTATATCTCCTTGTTTGGTTGGGTGATATGGTATGCATTAAACATTAAGAAATAAGGATTACCATGTACGAATACTTTACTGATCCGGACACGGTAGCTCGTCCATCATTACACATATCCAGATCTGGATTGTTACGCCACTGGGGTAACTACCACATTGATAAAATCAAAGAGTACTATAATAACCACACTGGCTATGTAAAGAATGAACACCTACTAGTTAGATTTATAAAGTCCTTTCCTGTGCCACTAATGTCCAACGACGAACGTTACTACATGAACGTTATGGCCGCTGGCTTAGACCACTCCATGCTAATGAGGATGACGAGTTCTATCTATAACGGAAGAATTTTTAAGGGTGTCTTCTATAACCCTGAAGATAGTGAGATACTGATAGCTCACGATACGGAGTTTAACTTTGTTGAGGTTAATAAGAGGTGGGCAGAGGTATCGGCAATAACCGTACTACGCCACCCTCGTAGCGATTTGGATCTTCCATTGTTAGATGGGGAGACTGTTTCTGTAGAAAAGGGTACTTCTGTTATCCTTCTAAACATACCGCTACTAATGTGTCAGTGGAGAGCCTTTAGGTTGGAACAAATAAGGAAGTATGAAGCCGGTGAGTCTTCTGGTATATTAGGAGCACACCACTTTATTAAGATGTTCGTATTACCTTCCATGCTGGGTAGCCACATGGAGATAGCTCTTATCAACAGATACAGAAATATACTCTATGGCAAAACTAATAACAGCATAGGCAGATCTCACCCTTTTGTTTTACCCCCTATTGATAACTTGGCTACTGACGTTCAGACTAGAACAATAGAAGCTATGACTAAAGGAAACTTCACGATGAGGCAGGTGATGAACGGGTTGACTGCTATCACTGAGCCAAACTTTAATATATACTACATCCTACCTAAGCTATTAGCGACAAACCAGGTACAGTGGGCTTTAGAGTTCTCAATAATGAAAGTGATAGAATTATTGTTTGATCTTGTTAATAGATCTCACGGTAATAGCTCACAAACACAAAAGAATGCACTGAGAGCCATGTATAGAGCTATGAGATCCAATAAAAGATTCTCAGCCATGCTAACTCCTTCTGACTATTCTGAAACAGTAGGTCTTGTAGACAAGCTACTTCGAAATGAAATACAGTAGGACATAAACACCCTCAGAGTAGCTGTTGTGCTACTCTGAGGGATTATGCCGGATTAGTAAAAATCACTGATAAGTTTATCTGTCTTATCACCCAGTGTGTATACACCAAGTGTTTCTAGGACAATGTAGAATACACTACAGATATCCTTGATCATCTTTCTGGTATTGATTGCACCCATTAGTTCTACGGGTACTCCGGTTGAAACGATAACAGAACTAGGTACAACAAACGTA
>SSFP01000005.1 GCA_008015455.1 Polynucleobacter sp.
AAAACTGATCACTCCTCCTCCTCAATTAATGACGTCAGAAAAAATTAGTCGTAATGATCCTTGTCCATGCGGTAGTGGTAAAAAATACAAACAATGTCATGGGCAGCTTAGTTGAGAACTTAGTTAAAAAAGTTGCTTGAATTGATCTTTTTATGAAAGAGTGTGCGAATGTCAGTTAATTCACCATTGCCAGTTGCTAGTGAGCTCAAACCTGTCAAAGGTTTACGTCTAGGGCATGCTGAGGCGGGGATCAAAAGACCAGGTCGCAAGGATGTATTAGTTCTTGAATTAGCGCAAGGTTCAACTGTCGCTGGTGTTTTTACAAAAAATCGTTTTTGTGCGGCACCGGTTCAAATTTGTCGTGAGCACTTAGCGGCTAGTAAAAAACAATCATTAGAAATTCGTGCCTTATTAGTCAATACTGGGAATGCCAATGCTGGAACTGGTGAACCTGGTTATCAACATGCTATTCAAACCTGTGATGAGCTTGCTCAACTAATGGGTTTAAAGCGTGAGCAAGTATTACCTTTTTCAACGGGCGTGATTCTTGAGCCGTTACCAGTTGAAAAGGTGATTGCCGCGATGCCGCAAGCCATTAGCCGCCTGGAGTCTGATAACTGGTTCAATGCTGCTGAATCCATCATGACCACGGATACTCAGCCTAAGGCTTGTTCTCGCCAAGTTCAGATTGAAGGTCAAACAATTACATTGACCGGCATTAGTAAGGGTGCAGGCATGATTCATCCCAATATGGCAACCATGTTGGGTTATGTGGCAACTGATGCAAAAGTTTCTCAAGATTTACTGCAAGCCTTAACAACAGAGGCTGCAGATTTGTCATTTAATGCGATCACCATTGATGGTGATACATCAACCAATGATTCATTTATTGTGATGGCAACAGGAGCTTCTGGGATTGAAATTAAAGCCTCAGGTGATGCTTATGTAGCTTTCAGAAAAGCTTTAATTGAAATTAGTCAATGCTTGGCACAGATGATTGTGCGTGACGGTGAAGGTGCCACAAAATTCATCACTATTCAGATTGATGGCGGTAAGACCAATGAAGAGTGCAAGCAAGTTGCTGAAGCAATTGCACACTCACCTTTGGTTAAAACAGCTTTCTTTGCGAGTGACCCTAACTTGGGTCGTATCTTAGCGGCGATTGGTTATGCGGGTATTGCTGATTTAGATGTTGGCGGCGTCCAGTTATGGTTAGATGATGTTTGGGTAGCTAAGAACGGTGGTCGTCATCCAGATTACAAAGAAGAAGATGGTCAGCGAGTGATGAAAAAATCCGAAATCAAAGTACGTGCAGATTTGGGTCGCGGGTCCGCTAGTCAAACGGTATGGACTTGTGATCTATCTCATGAGTATGTCTCCATTAACGCCGACTATCGTTCATAAAGAACTGTGAATCATCACTATGTCAGATAAATTAGACCGCCTAGATCGTTTACTAAGTAGGTTAGATGATTGGATGCCTCAGTCTTTAACTGAGAGCGATTGGCAGTCTGCTGTGGCGTTTCGTTGGCGCCGTAAAGATACTTTATTAGGTAAATGGGGCTATCTTCAAACTGTTAAACATACATCTACCATCTCTTTTGCTGATCTACAGCATATTGATCGTCAGAAAGATCAAATTTATAAAAATACAAAACATTTTGTTGATGGCAAACCTGCAAACAATGTTTTACTCACTGGTGCGCGAGGCACTGGCAAGTCATCTCTCATTAAAGCCTGTTTGAATGAGTTTGCCGCTCAAGGGTTGAGATTGGTTGAGGTTGATAAAGAACATCTCACTGATTTAGGTGATTTAACAGAGTTACTGGCTGTCAGACCTGAAAAGTTCATTATCTTTTGTGATGATTTATCGTTTGAAGATGGTGAATCTGGGTACAAATCTCTTAAGTCTGCTTTGGATGGTTCTGTGGCTGCGCAGGTAGAGAATATTTTGATTTATGCCACATCCAATCGTCGCCATCTCTTGCCAGAATACATGACTGACAATGAGTCATACAGACACACTTCAGATGGTGAGATTCATCCGGGTGAGGTGGTTGAAGAAAAGATTTCTCTTTCTGAGAGATTTGGTTTGTGGATTTCTTTCTACCCTCCGAAGCAGGATGAATATCTTGATATCGTGGGTCACTGGCTGAGCCATTTTGGTTTAAGTAAAGATCAAATTGAAGCAGCAAGGCCGGAAGCTTTAATCTGGGCATTAGAGCGTGGTTCCCGCTCAGGTCGTGTGGCATGGCAATTTGCTCGCCACTGGGCTGGTCAGCAAGACGATTAATTTTCTTTGGTATGGAACTCCATTCAAGCGGTCGCCCGATTGTTGAGGTAGCGGTTGGTGTTTTAGTTAAAGATAGCCAATCTATTCTTCTAGGGCAACGTCCTGAAGGTAAACCATATGCAGGTTACTGGGAGTTTCCTGGAGGCAAGATCGAAGATGGTGAAACATTATTTGAAGCACTCAATCGTGAGTTGCTAGAAGAAATTAATGTATCTATCCTGGACGCTAATGAATTCTTAACAGTTGAACATGATTATCCGCACGCCTATGTGCGTTTACATATTTGCTTAGTCAGAAATTGGACTGGAGATGTTCGTGGTTTAGAGAATCAAGCGACTGCTTGGTTACCTGTTGAGGATATTTCTCGAATCGAGCAGTCGACTTTGCAGCCCATCTTGCCTGCTACTGTTCCAATTTTAGAAAAACTTAAAGAGTTATTGATTTAGACTTTTATCACTACTTTGTTCTTAAGCGTGATTAGAAATCAGAAGCTTGAAGTTAGAAGTTAGACGTCAGAAATCAGAAGTTACAGAGCGACATCTTAAAACCAAAATCATCAGCGATAGGCTTTGGTTTGCTCACGCCGTCACAATCCATGAAGCGTGCCCAAAGCATGTATTTGTTAGCACTAATTTCTGGAATGATGCGAGGATCTTCTACATGGATGCGCATCAATTGATAAACCTTGCCAGATAACATTTGTTGATAAGAGCCTTTTGGCGCCATCATCTCCATTTGTTGACCTGATTCGCGTAGTAATCTTAAGAACATGCTGCTGGCTTCATTCCATGGCTCTAGCGGAGCCATATAAGATTTGAGAGAGGCGCGTCTTATTTCGGCAGGGATGAATTGCCAAGCATGATAAGAAGGTAGATCAATAGGGCTTGTGCCACCAGGAACACTTAAACGTGTACGAATAGCATTTAACCATTCACTATCTGTGATCAATGAATTAGGTTTGCCAATCGTGTTATTAATCTTTTGCCAAATCACATTCATTTCTTGAAGTGTGCTGTTGAGTAAAGACTGATCAACACCTTTTTGATTTTTAAGTGATTCAAGACTATTTTTTTGACGATCAAGCTCTTTCATCAGACTTGATTTCAAATCGGCACGTGCAGTGATTTCACCTAAATCGAAAATAATAGAGATCGCTTGATGCATATCTCGCGCGTCATCCTTTTCAACATAGTAGTTGAAGCGATCAAAGAGATATTCGAGTCGCAGGAGACTCCGAACTAGCTCATTAAAAGGATATTCGTAGGTAATCACAGTCTTCTATTCTAGACTGAAAATATGCTTTTTTTGATAAAAAAATTGAGTATTTACTACTTTTTGTAAGTAGTTAGGAGCTTGTGAAGTACTCTTGTTTTGTCTTCCAGTGCTTGGAGACTTTCTTGATTTTCTATGACGTAATCAGCGACGGCTAAGCGGTCTTCGCGCTTGGCTTGGCTCGCCATGATCTTGTGGATGACATCAATACTTAAGCCACTTCTGCTTTGAACCCTTGATATTTGTTGGCTCTCTGGGCAATCAACCACTACCACATAGTCAATTCTGGGAGGTTCTTGTAGTAACCATTGCCCGGACTCGACTAACAATGGCACCACAAAAACTAGATAGGGAGGTTTTTGTTGCAGTGCCGCATAAGCTCTTTCTTCACCGATTTGACGAATCAAGGGGTGGGTGATTTGCTCAAGAGCTAGTTTGGAAGATGGGTCATTGAAAACAAGCTCTCTCATGTTGCTTCTATCTAAAGAGCCATCTGGAAGAATCATCTCTGAACCAAACTGTTGAGCAATTCTGGAGATAGCCAAACCACCCGGAGCGGTAATTTCATGGGCAATTAAATCGGTATCGATAATTGCAGCGCCACAAGACTCCAATATGTTTGCAACAGCACTTTTGCCACAACCAATACCCCCTGTTAACCCAACTCGTAAGATGGGGAAATCACCGGCTTTGCTCGGTAGCTTGTTTATAGGGTGTGTTGTAGAAACCATAGAACAGTAATGATGCCACCAAGTGCAATATAGGGACCAAATGGAAAGGCTGATGAGTGATCTTGATGATGAACTTTAAGCCAAATATATCCGCCAAGCAAACCTGTTAATGACGCCATTAACAAGATATAGGGTAGCGCCTCCCATCCAAAGAAAGCTCCTAAAGCAGCCAGTAATTTTGCATCGCCCATACCAATGCCATTGATGCCTTTGATGCGTCGATAAATGACATTCAGCCCATACAAAAAACCACCTCCCAAGCAAATCCCTAATATGGAATCAAAAATGCTAGCCCAATGTATCCATTCCAAAGCATTCGCTATAAAACCTAAAACGATGAGAGGGATGGTGATGTTGTCGGGTAATAGAAAGGTGCGTAAATCGATCCATGCCAAAACTAGCAAGATAGTAATTAATAAGATGCCTATCAATATTTCCATTACAGGATTTGTCCCATTTCAAAAATAGGTAAATAAAGAGCAATTACTAAACTTCCAATCATGCCACCCATGATCAGCATTAAAAGAGGTTCCAGGCTTTGTGTCAGTTGGTCAACTAACAGATCAAGCCTTTCCTCTTCTTGATCAGCCACTAGTAACAGTGTGCCACCTAAGTCTCCAGAAGATTCACTAATACGGATTAATTGCAAATACTCCTTATGAAGTAGTTGATATGAAGTATTCCATCTAATGAGAGCATCCGAAAAAGACCAACCTTGAGAAAGGAGAACTTTGGTCTTGGAACATAAGTCATAAACAACCCAATCATTAGAAGTCAGAGCTGTGTGACGAATAGCATCCAAGATGGGAATGCCATGGCTATATAAGGTACCTATATTTCTTGCCCATTGAGTGACTAAAACAGATCTTCTAATCTTCCCCAACACAGGTAAGCGCAGGAGGTAGCGATCAATCAACTGTTGAAGTGATGTAGAAAATTTCCAATACTGAATAAAGGCTAAAGAAGTAAACACCAATCCAATAAAAATAATGAGAAAGTACTCTCTTAGCCACTTGGAGCTTTCGATCAATACAACAGTTGGCCAAGGAAGCTTGGCTTGGAAGTTTTGAAACATTTGTTCAAAACTAGGAATCACCCAATGAAACATAGCAAATAAAACTATCAAAGAGATGCCAAGAACAATCATGGGGTAATGCAATGCTTTTTTAATTTTCTTATTAAGTTTGATCTTTTTGTCTAAAAAGATATTGATTTGAGCGAGGCTTTCATAGAGGTGACCACTGGCTTCCCCAGTTTTAATAAGACCTACACAAAACGCATGAAACCCCATTTTTTCAAGAGCAGAAGATAGGCTTCTACCTTGATGAAGATGTTTTTCAATAGTTTTAAATTCCATGAGCCTAATCGCATCTAGTAGCGGTAGCCCAGAGCGAATGAGGCTTGCCAGTTGGCGAGTGACATTAAGTTGTTCCGCTTCTGTCATGAGATTTCTCTATTCATTTCTTCAAGAGTTGTTTGCCCACAAGAAACGATGAATTGAGCGCTCGCTTTTAGATCAGCAATGCCTAGGCGAGAACATTCATTATTGATGTCATTGACAGAGCGATTGGTTTCGATCAGATGAGCTATTGTTGGCACTATTGGCATCACTTGATGAACAGCAGTTCTACCTTTAAAGCCGGTACCTGAGCAGTGCGTGCAATTGGCTAGCAAAGCATCTGATTGATGACATGCTGAGCATGTCAATCTCAATAATCGTTGGGCGGTAATGCAAAGCACATGATTGGCAATATCACTTGGATGAATGCCTAATTGTCCTAGCCTGCCAATGGCTGAGGCAGCATCATTAGCATGCACAGTTGATAACACTAAGTGACCAGTTTGAGCAGCTTGGAATGCTGTTTTGGCAGTTTGAGGATCCCGTATTTCACCAATCATCATGACATCAGGATCTTGTCTTAAAAGAGCGCGCAGAGCCAGATCAAAACTCAGACCAGATTTTTCATTGACTTGAACTTGGTTAATTCCCTGTAGCTGAATTTCAATCGGATCTTCAATACTGGAAATATTCTTGGTGCCATCTAATAGATGTTTGAGGCAGCTATATAAGGTTTGTGTTTTGCCACTACCAGTAGGACCAGTGACCAAAATAAAACCTTGTGGCTTTCCGATAGCTTGTTGAAGATCCATTAATTGCCTCTCTTGCAAACCAATGTTTTCTATATTCAGATCTTCAGGACGTTTATTAAGTATGCGTAAAACAATTTTTTCGCCATGAAGAGTCGGCAATGTAGAAACTCTGCAATCGACATTTTGCAAAGTGTTGCTAGCCTGAACTTGTAGTTGTCCGTCTTGAGGTAGGCGTTTTTCAGAAATATCCAAGCGCGCCAAAATCTTGACGCGACTAGCTAGTCTTTCATGCCAAGGGTAGGGGGAGCTTTTTAAATGGCTGAGGTGACCATCGACTCTTAGCCGAATATGGCTAAAGCCGCTGTCTGGTTCAATGTGGATATCACTTGCTTTCTTAAGTAGTGCGCCATCAACGATTGTTTGCCAGAAATGAATAACTGCATCATCTTCAGACATTCGGCTTATAAATACGAATGGTCTTGATGATTTGTTCATCCACTTGAATGATTTCCATCACAACATCACCTAGCTTTACGCTGACGTTGTTGTCAGGAATATCTTCCAAAGTCTCAATGAGTAAACCGTTTAAAGTTTTTGGTCCATCAGTAGGTAGATCTAGCCCTAGTAGACGATTTAAGTCTCTTAAGCTAGCTGAGCCATCAGCTAGATAAGTATCATCTGCTAACCATTTTGTTTTGGTTGCTAGATCAGGTAATGAGGTGGTGAATTCACCAATGAGCTCTTCTAGGATATCTTCGATCGTAACTAGACCTTGAAGAACGCCGTACTCATCGACAACCAAACCAATGCGTTCTTGGTTTTCTTGGAAGAATTGTAGTTGTTGTAATACGGGTGTTCCGCAAGGAATGAAGTAGGGCTCACTCAGCAATTCTCTGAAATGATGATGTTCTAAATCTTCATTACCTAAAAGACTTAAGGCTTTTCTAACAGCCAAGATACCAATGACTTTGTCAGAGTCTTCTTCACAAACTGGTAGTTTGTTGTGATAACAAGTTTCTAGTTGATGGATGACGTCTTCAATGGGTTTAGAGAAGTCCAATACTTCCATGCGCGCACGAGGCGTCATCACATCATCAACTTGGATGCTTTCTAAGTTAAATAAATTAACCAAGATGCTACGATGTTTGTTCGGGATGAAATGAGTAGACTCCAATACAACTGAGCGAAGCTCTTCGGGACTCATTTGAGTATTTTTATTAGCCTCTGTATCAACTCTTAAAAGTTTGAGTAAACCAGCTACAAAAACATTGATGAGCCACATCACTGGTTTCAGAATCACAATCAGTGGGCGGATGATCCAGCTGGTACCAATTGAAATTCTTTCTGGGTAGGTGGCGCCAATCACTTTGGGGGTGATTTCGCAAAAAATAATGATGAGAACTGCAGCCACACCAGTACTGATGGATAAAACGGATGCGTTATTACCAAACGCGTGTAAAGCAATACCGGTTAACAACACCGGAACAATCGTATTGACGACGTTGTTACCAATCAGAATGACTGAAAGAAGTTGCTCAGTTTTCCCCAATAAGTCTTGGGTATGCTTTGCTCCACGATGACCTCTATTAGCCAAGTGGCGGATTCTGTGGCGGTTGGCTGCCATCATGCTTGTCTCTGTGATGGAGAAAAAAGCGGAGATAATCAAAAGCAAAACTACTAAAGCAAGTTGTGCCCACCACGGCCAATTATTAAGCCAGGAATCCATGAAGACTTTCTACAAATAAGAACATGAGAGTGACTATAGCAAACCCCTATGAATTTGTATGCGAAACAGGCGAACATTCAGCTTCTTGATTACTTATTTATTTGTATGAAATTTCCTACAAATAGAAAAAATAACCTTATCATTAAGAATAGTTCTCATCTGTGATAAAGTTTTTGAAACTGTTTAATTAAACAGATTTTCTACACAAGCCAGCTCCTGATGACTAGCCAGCCAGTGTTTCCGGTGGAGAGTTACAGGTGTTTCAAAAGAAAAAATGGCAAGTTGTAATGACTTGCATATGGGGTGTGGTGTTTGCCCGCTCAAGCCATGCTTATTCAAGCGAAGACTTATTTTCTGGTGTTCATCAGTTAGAACCCATTGCTGTGATTGCAACCAAAAGCGATGAGTTTTTATCAAATATTCCTAATTCAGTGAGCGTGATCAATTACGAAGAGATCAAAAGGAAAAATAGTTCAAGTATTAAAGATCTCTTTGAGGAAGAGTTGGATGTGGAGGTGAGATCCCAAAATGCCAGATATGGGATTTCTGCGGGCACAGGAAGGTCAGGGCAAGAGAGTATCAATATTAGAGGTCTTGAAGGTAATCAAGTACTGCTGATGATTGATGGAATTCCCATGGCGCAATCATTTCAGTATGGTGCAGCATCTACTGGGCGAGTTGACTATTTAGATCTTGAAGGCATTTCTCATGTAGAAATATTGCGAGGACCTCATGCAACACAGTATGGCAGTGATGGATTGGCGGGAGCCATTAATTTTCAAACTCTAAGTATTGATCAGTTGTTAGTGCCTGACGTTGCTCATAAGGGGTATGCGAAGACCAGTTATCGAAGCGTCAATCAATCAAGCTTGATATCAGCTGCTTGGGCAACTCGCCTAGATGATAGTGAGGTTCTAGTTTTAGGTTCTGGTGTCAGAGGGCATGAAACTAAAAATCAAGGAAGTGTGGACCTCCCGTTTGAAAACAGAACAAAGTCAAACCCTGAGAATAACCAACAAAACTATCTCTTAGCTAAGTACAGAAAACATCTGACCTCAGAGCGTCATTTGCTATTCACAATAGAAGACTTAAATAAAAACCGATCAACTGAACTATTGAGTGGACGCAATTTAAGAGTTAAAGATTTGGATGCTCACGATAAGGTCGAAAGGCAAAGACTCTCTTTAGATTGGGTCACGTCAAATTCAATATTTGGTTTTGAAGATGAGTCATCCATCAAATGGTGGTGGCAAAAATTCAAAACACATCAATTAACTTTTGAAGAGCAAACATTTCTGCGCACCAGGGAAAATCTTGTCTCTCAAGAGTCAATAGGTCTTAAAACTCAATGGACCAATAAGATTCAGACAAAACTTCCTCAAAAATGGATCTATGGCTTAGATTGGCAACATTCAGTGCTTGAACAGTCCATGTTGAGGACTGGTGATTATTCGGGTCAGATTAAATATTATCCTGACACAGTTAAAAAAGAGACGGGGATCTTTGCTCAAGTCGAGTTGCAAACATCTTCTCTGACATGGATACCTGCTATTCGTTTTGATCGATATGCTTTAAGCCCGAAGACATCAGGTTACGCTTTAAGCGCTGTTCATTTGTCTGATAGTGCATGGTCGCCAAGCATTTCAGGTATTTGGAAATATCAACCAGAATTCCATCCTTACTTTAGTTGGGCGCGAGGATTTAAGGCGCCAACTCAAGATCAAATCAATAACGGTTTCTCAAATTTAAGACATGGTTACACCAGCATTGGTAATCCGGACTTAAAGTCAGAAAAATCTAGCGGTCTTGAGTGGGGCGTGAAAGGTCAAATTCGTGGCTTGAGATATTCAGGAGCGGTATTTAATAACCACTATCAAAATTTTATCGAGCAGCAATTGGTCGGTGGCACAGGGCGACCCAGTGATCCGCGAATTTACCAATATATCAATCATACAAAAGCTAACATTTACGGAACTGATTTAAGAGTTGATGCTTATTTGAATAATGATTGGCGTTTAACCAGTGCTTGGGTTCGTACCAAAGGTTATCAAGAATCTAGGGAGGGTATTCGGTCGCCACTGGATACGATTTCACCGATGCGAGTAGCTTTGGGATTGGCTTATCAAAAATATCAGTGGGCATGGAATTTGTATTGGTCTCACACCTGGGCAAAAAAGGCGCTTGATGTCGGCTCGGTGACCGATGTTAGAACTCGTCAGCAGGTAGAACAGTTTGTTGCGCCAGCTTACTCAGTCATTCATTTGCAATCTCAATGGCGGGTCAAGCCTGATCTCACTCTTCAAATGTCTATTAACAACCTGCTAGATAAAAAATATTGGCGATGGGCTGATGTTCGAGGTATTGAGGCTTCCTCGCTGGTCATCGACGCGTATACAGCGCCCGGTAGAAATGTATCAGTGACTTTAAGGTATGACTTCTAATGAATAGCCAACAGCGAAGAGACATCTGTCAATTCACCTCGAGTGCTTTGGGGTTTTATTTCTTGGGACTTTCAGAGGTATTTGCCAAACCACCATCACCACTATCAACACCCCATCCTCGAATCATTTCGGTGGGTGGAGCCATCACGGAAATTCTTTATGAACTAGGTTTGGGAGACTTCTTGGTAGCCGTCGATACAAGTTCAAATTACCCATTGCAGACAAAAACCCTAGCTAATATTGGATATGCTCGGACGATATCAATGGAAGGTCTTTTATCCATAAGCCCGACACACATTGTTGGTTCTGAACATATGGGACCTGCGCATGTCGTCGAGCTACTTCGAAAGTATCAACAGGTTCATTTTCATCAATTTTTCCCAGCATATAGTTTTGCAGGTTTACTGACGCTGGTTCAGCAACTGGCTGCCATATTTGATGTTGTAAAGCGTGGCGAGCGGTTGCAACATCGACTGAAGAACGAATGGCAGGAGATCTTGTCTTCAAACCATTCTAAGGATAAGAAAACAATTCCCCCAAAGGTACTGTTTATTCTCTCCCATCGAAGTTCTGAGATTTTAGCGGGGGGTCGAGAAACGGCTGCTGACGCAATGATTCACTTGGCTGGAGGAGTGAATGTAGCCAATCATTTTTCTTCTTATCGACCTCTCAATAAAGAGGCCCTATTGCAAGCGAATCCGGACTTTATCTTAACGACCACTCAGTCTAAAAAGTTCTTGGATGCTTGGATACAAGATCCATTGATGGCTCATGTGCCGGCTATTTTTCATCGAAGAATAGTATCGGTCGAAGCCAACCAGCTTTTAGGATTTGGTCCGAGGTTGCCACAAACTGTTGCTCACCTTAGGAGAAGTTTTGTTATTTAAATGCTTTTTCTGTTCTTTAGTTCTGTTTGTGGTTTTTGTGATTTGCATTTCCATGGGCGCCATCACTATCCCATTGAATGAATGGGGTAACTCTCCCGTTCTTTGGCAAATTCGAATACCTAGAGCATTCATGTCGATCTTGGTGGGGGCGAGTTTGGGATTGGCGGGAGCTTTAGCTCAAGGACTTTTTAGAAATCCATTAGCTGATCCAGCCTTATTAGGTGTTTCTAGTGGGGCGGCTCTTGCAGTTGCTTTAACTATTCTTGCGTCTTCATTTTTTCAGATGGCGCAAGATTTCCTACTTCCACTAGCTGCTTTCTGCGGTGCCTTGCTGAGTTGCCTAGTTTTGTTATGGGTTTCTAAAAAAATGTCTCTAGGAGCTATTTCACAGTTATTACTTTGTGGAATTGCTTTAAATGCTTTTTCTGGAGCATTGATTGGTTTATGTATTTATTTATCAGACGATACCCAATTAAGAACCTTTACCTTTTGGACTCTAGGATCTTTGACTTCATCAAGCCCGATGGCTATCGCTTGGATGTTGAGTGTTTTATTACTGGTGGCTTTTTTCATTTATCCGAAAAGCCAGGCTATTAATGCACTGGGTTTGGGTGAGCAGGTGGCTCAACATCTGGGAGTTAATGTCGGAGACTTAAAAGTGCAAATGATTCTTGGCATTGCACTTTTATGCGGAGTGAGTGTGGCATTTTGCGGCACGATCGGATTCATTAGCCTAGTAGCCCCACAAATTGTCCGTTTAATGGTGGGTGTTAATCAAAAGAATGTCCTGACATTTTCAATGTTCTTAGGGGCTCTCTTATTGTTGCTAGCTGATACCTTAGCTCGAACAATAGCTCTTCCTGCTGAGATGCCGGTGGGCATTTTTACTTCTTTATTGGGGGCGCCTTATTTCTTCTACTTGCTAAAAAAGAAATCTAAGGAGTGCTATGTCTGAATACGTATGGGACATTACTCATCTAAAAAAGTTCTGGGGAAAGTCCACCCAAACAGCAATCGCTATCCCTCGCTTAAGTGTTAACCCCGGAGAGAAGATAGCTATCTTGGGTCCGAGTGGATCAGGTAAATCTACATTTCTAAAAGTGTTAGCTACTGATTTAAAAGAGTATCAAGGGCAGATAGACTTCTTTGATCATCCTTTAACAGCTTACTCTGCTACAGAGTTGAGTCAACGACGAGCTGTCTTGCCACAATCAACGGAAGTGAGTTTTGATTTACCAGTTGAACTATTAGTTGGCTTGGGGTGTATTTCAAAGCCCAATAGAGATGATCAAAGCATTATTCAAGAATCGTTAGATGTTGCAAATGCCAGTCACTTAATTCATCAAAAATATCATGAGTTATCAGGTGGTGAACGCGCTCGTGTTCACCTTGCTAGAGTATTTGCGCAACTATGGGAAGTGCGTGATGGATTGTTATTGGTTGATGAGCCGTTTGCTGCTTTAGATCCAAGTTTGCAGATAGCTTTGTTAAAGAACTTAGATCACTTTGTGTCTAGTCGAAATATCGCTGTCATGGCTGTTTTGCATGATGTGAATCATGCAGTACATTTTTTTGATCGAGCTTTATTTATTAAGAACGGTTATTTAGTTGCCGATGAATTTTTATCTGAGATTAAAAAAGAATCATTTGAGGCTCTGTATGACACACAGTTTTTAGAATTTACCAACCATTCTTCACAGAGGTATTTCATTGCGCACTAATTGAGCGTTAGCTTATAACTAAATCGTAAGCAGTACTCCTGCCACCCGTCTCTGATTTTTTTAGAATCTCTAACTTAATTAATTCTTGGATATCTCTAAGAGCTGTGTCAACTGAGCATTTGTTGATGTTCGCCCATTTGCTGCTGGTTAGTTTTCCTTCAAATCCATCAATTAGTTTGTTAAGAATCTTTATTTGTCTTTGATTAAGTGCTTGCCCGCCATGCTTTTGCCAGAAGTTGGCTTTGCTGATGACATGCTGGAGAGTTCCTTGAGATGCTTGAATGGATCTTAATAGGCAACTTAAAAACCAATCCAACCATTCATCAATATGAAGGGTTCCCTTTTGAGTTTTTTCTAATAGTTCGTAATAAGTTTTTCTTTCCTGCTGGATCTGTCCTGAAAGGCTATAGAAACGTAAATTTAATTTTTCAGCTTTTGCTAATGCCATGTCACCAATGGCTCTTGCAATGCGACCATTGCCATCATCAAATGGATGAATGGTGACAAACCACAAGTGAGCAATACCAGCCTTGATAAGAGGATCTATCCAAGATTCTTGATTGAACCAAAGAATAAATTTTTCCATTTCTTGTTCAATGATTCTTGCAGGTGGCGCCTCATAGTGAACCTTTGGTTTATTAATAGGCCCTGAAATAACTTGCATAGGACCTTTTTTATCTTCACGCCACTTGCCAACATCAATAGGGTGTAAAAGACTTGGCTGCGGAAATAGCCCGCGGTGCCAATGAAATAATTTTTCAACACTCAATTGAGTTTCATAAGCCTGTGTTGCATCTAGAACCATTTCTACAACACCATCAATGTGACGATCAGTGTTGGGTAAAGCTGCTATATCAATGCCAATTTTTTTGGCAACAGATGATCGAACAGCCTCTTGATCAAGGTGCTCGCCTTCGATCTGGCTTGTCTTGAGGACATCTTCGGAAACTACTTCCAAATAGGCTTCTTTTTGAAGATCAAAACCTAGGTCGTCAATTTTTCCTAATAGGTAACCCCTTGCATAATGAATCTCAGCTATTTTTTCCGATAGCTGAGAAGCATTGAACTGCCAATTGGGCCAATGTGGTAATTGCCAGATATAAGTGTATTCACCGTATTTCATGCGACTATTATGCAATTTTTAAGCCATATTTTCAATATTCACCGCAAATTATGCGGTTAATAGGGGGTTTGTGCGGTGAATAGCCAGTCTAGTGATCGAAACATCACTAAATAAGATGGTTATTGAGGATGGGTTAGGTTGATCTCTTGAGCGAGTAATCGCAAAGATCTAACAAACTTTGGGTTGCCGCATTTGAAGGGAAGCACGCTAAAGCATTTTTTGCTAACTGCGCCTCACGTTCAGCGGTCGCCTGTGTATAGGCTAATGCTTTAGATTCAATAATGGCTTTGTAAACTTGCTGGAATAAATCTTCTGGTAATTCTTCAGCTTGTTCAATGGCGCCTCTGATTAATTTCTTTTGCTCAGCTGTGCCATTTTCTAAAAGATAAATTAAAGGCAAGGTTGGTTTGCCTTCTCTTAGATCGTCACCAGCATTCTTACCCATTTGATCCGCGCTAGCGGTGTAATCCAAAATGTCATCAACGAGTTGGAATGTTGTACCGATATGGCGACCATATGCTTCTGCAGCTTGATACTGTTCAGGAGTGGCTTGAGTCAGTAAGGCGCCTAGAGCACATGATGCTTCAAATAGCTTGCCAGTTTTGTAATGAATCACTTGCATGTAGCGGGCTTCATTAACATCAGGGTCATGCATGTTCATGAGTTGCAGAACCTCACCTTCAGCAATCGTATTCGTAGCATCTGCCAAGATTTGCATGATCTTGAGCTCATTGGGCGCCACCATCATTTGGAAGGCTCTTGAATACAAGAAGTCGCCAACTAGAACACTAGCCGCATTACCGAACGCAGCGTTAGCAGTTGCTCTACTGCGACGTAAATCAGATTCATCAACTACATCATCATGAAGCAAAGTAGCTGTATGGATGAACTCCACCACAGCAGCCATTTCTAAATGATGTTTAACAGGCTGACCATTAGCGATGGATTGTGCAGTTAAAAGAAGAAGTGCTGGGCGAATGCGTTTGCCACCAGCTTCAATAATGTAGGCTGAAATTTGATTAATGAGCGCCACTTCTGAGCTCAAACTTGTCCTGATCACCTCATTCAGGGCATGCATATCAGCAGAAATAGGACTAAGAATTGATTGTAAGTTAGTGCTCATTAACTAATTAAATTATGGGTTTTGCTTGGGTGCCTAGTTTAACCTATTGAATTAATTGGGTTTTATTATAAAAACTAGTAATAAATAGGTTAAATGGGTTAATTCTCCCGCCATTCTACTTTTTGACTAGAAATTAAGCTAGGGATATAATCTAAGGCTCTACTCGACATGGGGTTGGGTAGTTATTAGATAGAAAGATTTCAATATGTACGCGGTCATAAAAACCGGTGGCAAACAATATAAAGTTGCTGCTGGCGAAAAATTGAAAATAGAACAGATACCAGCGGATGTAGGCAGTGAAATCACTCTTGACCAAGTTCTCGCCGTAGGCGAAGGCGAATCATTGAAGTTTGGTGAGCCATTGGTGAGTGGTGCAGCTGTTAAAGCCACTGTTATTTCTCAAGGTCGTCATGACAAAGTAAAGATTTTTAAGATGCGTCGACGCAAGCATTACCAAAAGCGTCAAGGTCATCGTCAGAACTTTACTGAGATTTTGATTAATTCCATTAAGGCCTAATAGGCAGAGGCGGAGTAGAAAATGGCACAGAAAAAAGGCGGCGGTTCCACACGTAACGGCCGTGACTCAGAGTCAAAACGATTAGGCGTTAAGGTTTATGGCGGTCAAGCCATCAATGCAGGCGGCATTATTGTTCGTCAACGCGGTACACGCGTTCACCCAGGTGTGAACGTTGGTTGTGGCAAAGACCACACATTGTTCGCTTTGGTAGACGGTCATGTTCAATTTGGCGTTAAAGGTGCAGATAAGAAATCATTCGTATCTGTACTTCCGACAGCTTAATTAGCCTTAACTGAGATAACGAAGAAAATTCAGAACTCAGCATAAGGCCTCGCCCAACAGCGAGGCCTTTTTTATTGGAATTTATGAAATTTATCGATGAAGCGCGTATTGAAGTAGTTGCAGGCCATGGTGGTTCTGGCAGTGCCTCGATGCGTCGTGAAAAATTTATTGAATTTGGTGGACCTGACGGCGGTGATGGTGGTCGGGGTGGTAGCGTCTACGCTATTGCTGACCGTAACATCAACACTTTGGTTGACTATCGATATGCCAAAAAACATTTAGCTCAAAATGGTGAGCCTGGTCGTGGTTCTGATTGCTACGGTAAAGCCGGCGAAGACATTGAATTGCGCATGCCTGTAGGCACCATCATTCATGACATGGATACGAATGAAGTCATTGCAGACTTGACCTATCACGGTCAGCGTCTGTGTTTGGCTAAAGGCGGTGCTGGTGGTTGGGGTAATTTACATTTCAAGAGCAGCACCAACCGAGCGCCAAGACAAAAAACCAGTGGCTTACCTGGCGAAGAACACAAGTTAAGACTTGAACTCAAAGTTTTAGCGGATGTAGGTTTGTTGGGTATGCCTAATGCTGGTAAATCTACATTAATTACAGCTGTATCTAATGCGCGTCCAAAGATTGCTGATTACCCATTTACCACTTTGCATCCTAATTTAGGTGTCGTGCGTGTCGGGCATGAGCGCAGTTTTGTGATTGCTGACATTCCTGGTTTGATCGAGGGTGCTGCAGAGGGCGCAGGTTTAGGTCATCGCTTTTTAAGACATTTGCAACGTACTAACTTGTTGTTGCATTTAGTCGATATGGCGCCATTCGATGAAAGCGTTGATATTGTTGCCGAAGCAAAAGCGATTGTGAATGAGCTGAAAAAATATGACGAAGATTTGTATAACAAACCTCGTTGGTTAGTGCTCAATAAAGTCGATATGATTCCAGAAGATGAGCGTGCAGAAAAGATCAAGACTTTTATCAAAGCGTATGGCTGGAAAGGTCCTGTTTTTGAGATCTCTGCATTAACGGGTGAAGGTTGTCAGCAACTTTGCTATGCGATTCAGAAAGATTTAGATGCTAAGCGCCAAGAACGTGATGCAGCTGAAGAGCATGAAGCAGATGTTCGTTTTCATGATGAACCATTAGACTCTGATGAGCCTAATGACTAATAAGAGGTGAGTAGGGTGGTCAAAGCGATTCAGGATGCACAATGTATCGTTGTTAAAGTGGGTTCGACACTAGTGACGAATCATGGTCAGGGTTTGGATCATGAAGCTATTGGTCGTTGGGCAGCACAGATGGCTGAACTACGTCGCATGGGTAAGCAAGTTGTGATGGTTAGTTCGGGTGCAATTGCTGAAGGTATGCAACGCCTTGCTTGGTCCAAGAGACCAACCGATATTCATGAGTTACAAGCAGCAGCAGCTGTAGGTCAAATGGGTTTGGTACAAGTTTACGAAACCTGTTTTGCTAAATATGGCATTCGCACTGCGCAGGTTCTTTTAACTAATGCTGATTTGGCAGATGAACAACGCCATCAAAATGCCCGCATTACTTTATTAACTCTCTTAAAGCATGGTGTGGTGCCTATCATTAATGAAAATGATACGGTGGTCACCGATGAAATTAAGTTTGGTGATAACGACACATTAGGTGCTTTGGTGACCAACTTAATTGAAGCCGATGCTCTCGTTATTTTGACTGACCAAGATGGTTTGTATAACGCCGATCCACGTAAAGATCCAAACGCCACCTTGATTCAAGAAGCCACCGCTGGTGATGCTGAGTTAGAAAAGATGGCGGGTGGTGCAGGAAGTGCGATTGGCAAAGGTGGCATGTTAACTAAAGTATTGGCAGCCAAACTTGCTAATCAGTCTGGCGCTCACACAGTCATCGCTTCTGGATTGGAGTCGGACGTTTTAGTTCGCTTAGCCAACGGCGAACTGATTGGGACTCAGTTAATTTCTAAATAAGAAATTGATTCAGTTTTTAAGGTTTTAAAAGCTGAATGATTTCTTTCATATTTCTGCGAGGAATCGCATTCTCACAAAAAGCGTCTTTCACTAATGCTGCGTGATAGCGGTTATAGCTATTGCTAGTAATCATCTGCCATTTGCTACCAGGATTCTTTCTCCATTGTCCATCGCTTGGAAGCGTGGCGTACAAACGCCATTCATACTTCTCGCAACGGATGCCCTCATAACTAGTTTGTCTTGCACCAGTGGGGCTGGTGATGACGATGATGTAACGCAAAACATCATCAGCTCCAAGGGTGATTGATTCAGCATCAATAGAGAATGTAAGGGGTGTATTGATGGAGACAAAAAAAGGTTTCAATTCTTTTGAAGGTGGAGCAGTTGGAATTTTTACTTCAACTTCATTCCAAAAGCGTGGCGCATCCAGGTCATTTTCATCTGCTGGATCTAAAGTTTTGTACTGCGCATGGGCAGATAAGCTGAGCGCTAATAATCCACAGAACAATGCTTTAGTCAGAATGGAATGGTTCAAGATGACCCCTCTTGAGAATCGGTTGGATTCGTTTTATCAACGTACATATGTTTATACATGTCTAATGGTGAGCCCCAGGGCATCATCATCATGCGGGGACCCTTTGCAATAAAGCGTGCTAGTTCAGATAAGGCTAATTCATAAACTTCACGTTTAAAGTCAATCACGACATCAAGCGGAATCCAATACGGACTCCATCGCCAAGCGTCGAACTCTGGGTGGTCAGTGGCTCTTAGGCAAACATCGCTATCTCGTCCCACCATGCGAAGTAAAAACCAGATTTGTTTTTGACCGCGATAACTTTGACGTGATGAGCGACGATTAGATGTTGATGTGTTGGAACGGCGCAAGAACTCTGCTGGCACGTCATAACGCAGCCATTCACGAGTTCGTCCAATAATTTGGACGTGTTGCGGCTCTAGACCGATCTCTTCATGCAACTCGCGATACATCGCTTGTTCTGGGTTTTCACCATGTTGAATCCCTCCCTGAGGGAACTGCCAGGAATGCTGACCAACACGCTTACCCCAAAAAACTTCGTTGCGTTGATTGATGAGAACGATGCCGACGTTGGGTCTATATCCCTCTCTGTCGAGCATATTCGCGCCCTTTATCCCTTAATCCTTTAAAATCAATAAATTGATTATAGCTATAGCCCATTCATTTTTTAATAAAGTCCACCATGAAAGCATCTCATTTTTTTATAAGAACCCTCAAAGAAGCCCCTGCTGACGCAGAAATTGTGTCTCATAAGCTCATGATGCGTTCAGGCATGATCCGTAAATTAGGGGCAGGTATCTATAACTACATGCCGATGGGCTTAAAAGTGATCCGTAAAGTTGAAGCCATTATTCGTGAAGAAATGAACAAAGCTGGCGCAGTGGAGCTATTAATGCCGGTTGTTCAGCCAGCTGAACTTTGGCAAGAAACCGGTCGCTGGGACAAAATGGGTCCTGAATTATTAAGAATTAAAGACCGTCATGATCGTGACTTTTTGATTCAGCCAACCTCTGAAGAGGTGGTGACAGACATCGCTCGTCATGAAATCAAGAGCTACAAACAATTACCAGTCAATTTTTATCAAATTCAGACAAAATTCCGTGACGAGCGCCGTCCTCGTTTTGGCATCATGCGTGGTCGTGAATTCTGCATGAAAGATGCTTATTCATTTGATCGTGATGTGGAGGGCATGAAGCAGTCCTATGCCAAGATGTTTGATGCTTATCAGCGTATTTTTACGCGCTTAGGTTTGAACTTCAGAGCAGTTAATGCTGACAATGGCGCTATTGGTGGTACAGGTAGTCAAGAGTTTCATGTGATTGCTGATACGGGTGAAGATGCGATTGCTTACTGCCCAAGTTCTGACTACGCTGCCAATATTGAAACAGCTGAAGCTTTGTCACTGATTGCTACGCGCGCAGCCGCTTCTCAAGAAATGACCAGCGTAGCAACACCTGGTCAAACCAAATGTGAAGACTTGGCTAAGTTTTTAAAGGTTCCACTTGAGAAAACTGTTAAATCTATCGTTTTAGCGGTTGATTCTGCTGAAGGCACTCCTGCTCAACTATTTATCTTGATGGTGCGCGGCGATCATGAGCTTAACGAAGTGAAAGCTAGCAAAGTAGCTGGTTTAACGGATTTCCGTTTTGCTACTGAAGCAGAAATTATTGAGCACTTTGGAACGCCACCGGGATATCTAGGTCCTGTAAAAACTAAAAAGCCAGTGACAGTTGTTGCTGATCGCACAGTTGCCAATATGAGTGATTTTATTTGTGGTGCTAATCAAGAAGGTTTCCATTTAACAGGTGTGAACTGGGGCCGTGATTTACCAGAGCCACAAGTAGCGGATCTACGAAATGTTTTAGCGGGTGATCAATCGCCTGATGGCAAAGGTGTTCTAGAAATTTGCCGAGGCATTGAAGTGGGACATGTATTCCAATTAGGAACTAGATATTCAGAATCAATGAATGCTGTTTATTTAGATGAAAAGGGTCAGTCTCAACCGATGGTGATGGGTTGTTACGGTATCGGTGTCACAAGACTATTGGGCGCCGCTATTGAACAATGTTTTGATGACAAGGGGATTGTTTGGCCGGTTTCCATTGCGCCATTCCAAGTTGTTTTGTGTCCGATGGGATATGACCGATCTGACATGGTGAAAGAAGCAACGGATCGCTTGTATCAAGATTTAACAACAGCAGGTATTGAAGTTATTTTGGATGACCGCGGCGAGCGACCAGGTGCGATGTTCGCTGACTGGGAACTCATTGGCGTGCCTTACCGTGTGGTGATTGGTGAGCGTGGTCTTAAAGAAGGACAGTTGGAGTTCCAGGCAAGAACGGATTCTGAAGCAAGCCAAGTTCCGGTTGCAGATGTGGCAAAAACAGTGATCCAAGCTATTGAAGCAAAACTTAAAAGCTAATAAACCAAAAAAACTGAAGGCTCAACCTTGATTGAGTCTAAATAAAATGACCAGTGAGCATCAAGCTAACTGGTCATTTTTTAAGCTTAAATTGGTCTGTGCTTAGCGCTTAAACATATTGCCCATACCTTTGGCAGCCATTCCACCTAGCATACGAGCCATCTTTCCACCCTTGAATTGTTTCATCATCGTCTGCATTTGTTCAAACTGTGCCAAGACGCGATTCACTTCTTGCACTTGAACGCCAGCACCAGTAGCAATGCGGCGCTTGCGACTCGCTTTCAGAAGTTCCGGTTTTAATCTTTCTTGTGGCGTCATGCTATCGATAATGCCTTGGGTACGACGAATTTGTTTATCGGCAACGCCCATATCTTGTTTCGCTGCTGCTTGAGCAAATTGTGCAGGTAATTTATCAATGAGGTTACCCATGCCACCCATCTGTCTCATCTGTGTGATTTGCATTCTGAAATCATTCAGATCAAAGCCACCCTTTTTAACTTTTTCCGCTAGTTTTTGAGCTTGCTCGACATCTACCGTCTTTTGGGCTTGTTCAACCAGCGCCAGAATGTCGCCCATTCCCAAAATACGGCTAGCCATTCTTTCTGCATCAAATGGCTCAAGTCCATCGAGTTTCTCAGCGACACCTGCAAACTTGATAGGAACACCAGTAACATGCTGAACAGATAGTGCAGCACCACCTCGGGCGTCACCATCTAACTTGGTTAAGATCACGCCGGTGAGGGGTAATGTGTCGTGGAAAGCTTTTGCTGTATTGATGGCATCTTGACCAAGCATGGCATCCACAACAAATAAAGTTTCAATAGGTTGTACTTGCTGATGTAAAGCCTTGATCTCTTGCATCATGGCTTCATCAATACCTAGACGTCCTGCAGTATCGATAATCAGTACGTCGTGATAGTGGCGCTTAGCCCAGTCGAGAGCATCTCTGGCGATATCCGTAGGTTTTTGATGTTCCGTGCTTGGAAAAAATTCAGCACCGGCTTGTTCTGTAACCGTTTTTAATTGTGCAATCGCTGCAGGTCGATAGACGTCACAAGAAACTGTTAGAACTTTTTTCTTTTGTGTGTCTTTGAGCCACTTGGATAGTTTGCCAACAGAGGTTGTTTTACCGGCACCTTGAAGACCTGCCATCAAAAACACCGCTGGCGGTTGAGCGGCAAGATTTAGTTGCCCTGCTTGGGGGTTGCCCATGATGGCTGTGAGTTCTTTTTGAACAACACCAACTAATGCTTGACCTGGACTTAAGCTGCCGATGACTTCCTCACCCAAAGCTTTAGCTTTGATGTTGGCAATTAATTCTTTGACAACAGGAAGAGCAACGTCTGCTTCTAAAAGAGCGAGACGCACCTCACGAAGCATGTCTGAGGTGTTTTCTTCGGTCAATCTTGCTTGACCACGCATGGTTTTCACCACACGACTTAAACGATCTGTTAAATTTTGAAACATATGAGTATTAAACTGTAGATATGAATATTTTAGGTCACCCCAGCCTTGCATGGTTACCCACCGCTCTATATTTCTTGTTTTTTTGGAAAGAAATCAGGGTTTACGCTCGAAATTCTGAGGAGAATCATGCCTCTCCGCGTGTTTCATCGTCTTCACAATGGCTTTTACTGCCCTTATTGATATTGCATGGTTGGATGTTGCATGAGTCCATCTTTACACCTGCTGGCTTTATTTTCGGATTTGCTCAAGCTTTATCCATGATGTCTTGGATAGGTGTGACTTTCTTTTGGTTTGAGAGCTGGTATTTACCGATGCGCGGCTTAAGAGCCATTGTTTTATTGGCAGCCGGCGTTTGCAGTCTGTTGCCTGTGATTTTCCCTGGCTATGTTCTATCAGCTAGAGCGATTCATGATCCATGGTTCAGATCTCATTTTATTGTCGCTAATATTGCTTATGGCTTGTTGAGTTTGGCGGCTTTACATGCCATCTTGATGCATTGGCAAGATCGTCATTTGCATATGCGAACACATGATCAAGCCAATAGCTTCTTTGCTAAATGGGGTGAACGCTTGCCACCGCTCATGAGTATGGAAAACATCCTCTTCAGAATTTTGACTGTTGGTTTTGCACTTCTGACATTGACTGTTTTTTCAGGTCTATTTTTTAGCCAAACATTATTTGGACGGGCATTATTTTGGGATCACAAGACTGTCTTTGGTTTGCTCTCATGGGTGATGTTTGCGAGTCTTTTAGTGGCTAGATGGCGAAGTGGGTTAAGAGGCTTAACGGCGATTCGTTGGGTGCTAGGTTCCTTCGCCGTTTTATTGTTGGCTTATGTGGGTAGTCGTTTTGTTTTAGAGGTGTTGTTGCAACGATGAAATGGTTGCTGTTTCTCCTCATCATGACAGGCTTGGTGATTTGGTGGCGTTATGCCCAAATTGAGCAAAATGGTCGCTCCAGTGCCAAGCCTAACCCTAAAACAAGTTCAAAGGCTCAAGCCAAGCAACAAGCTCAGCCTGCCAAGCCACAAACGATGCAACAGTGTCCCCACTGTGGCGTGAGGTTTCCAAGTCATGAGGGTGTTGGTGCTTATTGTTCTTTAGAGCATCAGCAAACGATTGACCCAAAAGGTTGGTGGGGAGTAGCTCAGTGGGTGAAGTCACCCAATTATGATGAGCGTCCATCAGGAATGCCCATTGAATTAGTCCTCATACATCACATCAGTTTGCCCCCAGGAGAGTTTGGTCAAAACTACATTGCTGATTTTTTCCAAAACAAATTGGATCCGCAAGTGCATCCATATTTTCAGCAAATTGCTGATCAACAAGTATCGAGTCATTTTTTAATTAGAAGAGATGGGCAGGTTCAGCAATTCGTGTCTACTTTGCACCGTGCTTGGCATGCAGGAGCTTCTGATTTTTTTGGCAGATCTCGCTGCAATGATTTTTCAATTGGTATTGAACTTGAGGGCACTGAAGATTTGCCTTTTCAACCAGCGCAGTATGCAAGCCTGAAAGAACTAGTTTTGGCATTAAAGAAAAAATTCCCGATTGCTGCTTATGCCGGCCATAGTGATGTTGCTCCAGGTAGAAAAAAAGATCCTGGGGTTCATTTCGACTGGAATCATTTTTCCAAGTTGGCAGATATTCCTGAAAGACAATTTCCCTACGGATTAGAGCGTCGTTCTTAGTTTTTTAGACTTTCTTGATTTACCTAAACCTTTAGGTTAGCAAGCGCTCACAAACTAAAAATCTGCTAGAAATCAAGCCCCAAATAAGTGCACAAATCAGCAAAATTCCCTTCCAAATTAGGGATTTCCTTAAGGTTTTTTTTGCAAAAAACGCTTATCAAAATCAGCATAAATCCCCTATACTTAGTACCGTTGTCGCAAGCAAAACACTAAATGTAGTGTTTCGAGCAGCGAATAGCCGTTGAAAATACTAAAAAACATCTGTTTTACCCAATTAATACATATATATAAGAGAAATAGGAGTCCTATGACCTACGCAGATCCACAGGCAGTTGGCCAAACAACGAGCCCATTTGCAGGCCAACCAACTGGTCAAGTTAGTCAAAACCCATCAGAAGGATTTATTGCTGGTGGTGTAGGTGGCGCACAAGCTACTCAATTGTCAGATTACAAAATTATTCGCCGTAACGGTTCTGTTGTGTCATTTGAGCCTTCGAAAATTGCAATTGCTGTCACAAAAGCATTCTTGGCTGTTAATGGTGGTCAAGGTGCAGCATCAGCACGCGTTCGTGAACAAGTTGAACAATTAACGCAAGTAGTTGTGCGTGCCTTGTTGCGTAGCCGTCCTAATGGCGGAACATTCCATATTGAAGATATTCAAGACCAAGTTGAATTGGCTTTGATGCGTAGTGGTGAGCACAACGTAGCACGTGCTTACGTTCTTTATCGTGAAAAGCGTAATCAAGAGCGTGCAGCTCAAGTCGCAGCTGCTCCAGTGGCACCAATCATCGATCATCCAGGTTTGAATGTGACTGACAATGGCGTCGTTAAGCCATTGGACATGGTGGCATTGCAAATGGTGATTCAGGCTGCTTGCGAAGGTTTAGGTAATGCAGTGAACCCAGAACCGATCATCAAAGAAACGATCAAGAATTTGTACGAAGGCGTGCCTATGGCACAGGTGTACGATTCAGCGATTTTGGCTTCACGTACATTGATCGAAAAAGATCCTGCGTACAGCCAAGTGACAGCACGTATCTTGATGCACACCATCCGTAAAGAAATTTTGGGTCGTGAAGTACCTCAAGCTGCCATGGCTGCTGAATACATCAGCTATTTCCCACAATTCATCAAGCAAGGTGTTGATGCTGAGTTGCTAGATCAGAAATTGTTATCTTTTGACTTGGCTAAATTGGGCGCCGCACTCAAAGCAGATCGTGACCTACAGTTCAACTACTTAGGCTTACAAACTTTGTATGACCGCTATTTCTTGCACATTGAAGATCACCGCATTGAAATGCCTCAAGCATTCTTTATGCGTGTGGCGATGGGCTTGGCACTCAATGAAGTAAATCGTGAAGCGCGCGCTATTGAGTTCTATGAAATCCTTTCAACATTTGATTTCATGTCTAGCACGCCAACATTGTTTAACTCAGCAACATTGCGTTCACAGTTATCAAGCTGCTACCTCACAACCATTCCTGATGATTTAGATGGTATTTATGAAGGTTTGAAAGAAAACGCTTTGTTATCTAAGTTTGCTGGTGGTTTAGGTAATGACTGGACGAGCGTACGTGCTTTGGGTAGCCATATCAAAGGAACTAACGGCAAGTCTCAAGGTGTGGTGCCATTCTTAAAAGTGGTGAACGATACGGCTGTTGCGGTGAACCAAGGTGGTAAGCGTAAGGGTGCGGTTTGTGCCTATTTGGAAACTTGGCACTTAGACGTTGAAGAGTTCTTGGAATTGCGTAAGAACACAGGTGATGATCGCCGTCGTACGCATGACATGAACACAGCGAACTGGATTCCTGACTTGTTCATGAAGCGTGTGATGGAAAAAGGTGAGTGGACTCTATTTACTCCTTCAACATGCCCAGATTTACATGACAAATTTGGCGCTGAATTTGAAAAAGCATATCTAGCCTATGAGCAAAAAGCAGCTAATGGCGAAATAAAGCCATTTAAGAAGGTGAATGCTCTTGATATGTGGCGCAAGATGTTGGGTATGTTGTTCGAAACTGGCCACCCATGGATTACTTTCAAGGATCCATGTAACGTTCGCAGCCCACAACAGCATGTTGGCGTGGTTCACTCATCTAATTTGTGTACAGAAATCACTTTGAACACCAATGAGTCAGAAATCGCTGTATGTAACTTGGGTTCTGTGAACTTGGCAGTGCATTTGAAAGCTGATGCTAACGGCCAATTAGTGCTTGATCATGAAAAACTCCAAAAAACAATTCGCACAGCGATGCGTATGTTGGATAACGTGATTGATATTAACTATTACGCTGTGGCTAAAGCACGTAATTCCAATATGAAGCACCGTCCAGTTGGTATGGGCATCATGGGCTTCCAGGATTGCTTGCACATGTTGCGTATTCCATACGCAAGCCAAGCTGCAGTTCAGTTTGCTGATGAGTCTATGGAAGCAGTTTGCTACTACGCTTATTTGGCATCTACAGAGTTGGCTGAAGAGCGTGGTACATACCAGACGTATAAGGGTTCTTTGTGGGATCAAGGCATCCTTCCTCAGGATTCAGTGAAGTTATTAGCTGAACAACGTGGCGGCTATGTAGAAGTGGATATGTCATCTAAGATGGACTGGACATTGGTACGTAACCGTATCAAGCAGTTCGGTATGCGTAACTCTAATTGCGTAGCGATTGCTCCAACTGCAACAATTTCTAACATTATTGGTGTTTCAGCTTGTATCGAACCGACTTATCAGAACCTTTTTGTGAAATCTAACCTTTCAGGTGAATTCACAGTGGTGAATGACTACTTAGTACGTGATTTGAAGGCTCGTGGTTTGTGGGATGAAGTCATGATTGCTGATTTGAAGTATTTTGACGGTTCATTATCAAAAATCGATCGTATTCCGCAAGATTTACGTGATTTGTACGCAACAGCTTTCGAGGTGGAGCCTCAGTGGTTGGTGGAAGCTGCTTCACGTCGTCAAAAATGGATCGACCAAGCTCAGTCTCTTAACATCTACATGGCTGGCGCTTCAGGTAAGAAGTTGGATGACACCTACAAGTTGGCTTGGTTGCGTGGTTTGAAAACAACTTACTACTTGCGCACGATTTCAGCGACTCACGTTGAGAAATCAACTGTGAAGGGTGGCGCTTTGAACGCAGTGTCTAACGGTGATCCTACTTTAGCTGCTGCTCCAGTTGAAGCAGATGGTCCAGTTTGCACAATGCGTCCTGGTGATCCTGGCTTTGACGAATGCGAAGCTTGTCAATAAGTCGTATATTGATGGTTAAAGAATAAGTAGTTTTATAAGAATATTTGGAGAAAATTATGTTGACTTGGGAAGAAGAAACCCCTGCAGCAGCGCCGCTTAATCAGCCAGCACCGGTGGTCACACCGAGTGCTGCTGTTGAAAGCAATTTATTACCTAATCGTCCGATGCCTATGCCGATGGCTTCAGCATCTGCACCTTCTGCTAATGTGAATGCGGAAGATGCAGCTGCTCGTCGAGTTAACGTGGCTGATAAGCGCATTATTAATGGTTCAACTGATGTGAATCAGTTAGTACCATTTAAATATAAGTGGGCTTGGGAGAAGTATTTGTCTGGTTGCGCCAACCACTGGATGCCACAAGAGATCAATATGACTCGTGATATTGCTCTTTGGAAGGATCCTAATGGGTTAACTGACGATGAGCGTCGCATTATCATGCGTAACTTAGGCTTCTTTGTAACAGCTGACTCTTTAGCTGCCAACAATATCGTTTTGGGCACTTATCGCCAGATTACTGCACCAGAATGTCGCCAATATCTATTGCGTCAGGCTTTTGAAGAGGCTATCCACACCCACGCTTATCAATATATTGTTGAATCTTTGGGCCTAAACCAGGCTGAAATCTTCAATGCGTACCACGAAGTAGCTTCAATTCGTGACAAAGATGAGTTTTTGATTCCATTTATCGACGTTTTGACTGATCCATCATTCAAGACAGGCACACCAGAGAATGATCAGAAGCTACTTCGCTCATTGATTGTTTTCGCTTGCATCATGGAAGGATTGTTCTTCTATGTTGGTTTTACGCAAATTTTGGCGATGGGTCGTCAAAATAAAATGACGGGTGCTGCTGAGCAGTATCAGTACATCTTGCGTGACGAATCATTGCACTGCAACTTTGGTATCGACATGATCAACCAGATCAAACTTGAAAACCCACATTTGTGGACGCCAGAGTTCAAAGAAGAGTTGCGTGGCTTGTTCGAAAAAGCTGTTGAACTAGAGTACCGCTACGCTGAAGACACCATGCCTAGAGGGGTTTTGGGCTTGAACGCTCCAATGTTCAAAGGATATCTCCGCTACATTTGCAACCGTCGTTGTATGCAAATTGGTTTGGATGCAATGTTCCCAAATGAAGAAAATCCATTCCCATGGATGAGTGAAATGATCGACTTGAAGAAAGAAAGAAACTTCTTTGAGACTCGAGTGATTGAATATCAAACGGGTGGTGCATTGAGTTGGGAGTAAAAATTTTTTAAAATTTTTAATGACAACGCATCTCTTAAGTTGTACTATCACGAAAGTTATAAAAACTCTAGGAGAAAAAACTGTTGATGGGTAGTAGCAAACAACGCGAATTAAAACCGAAAACTCTGAAATATCAGAGTGCGTTGTTATCTCTTTCTTTTAATAGTTTTCAATCTTCTTTCTTATTTAAAAAGCCGTCACCTGTAAAGGTCACGGCTTTTTTTCCAAGATTCATTAGCGTGCGACGTGTAGTGAGTGGCGCGCCGATGAATGGCTCGCTCACACGAAATTGGTGTGGTCGGGTTTCTTTAATCAGTAAATCACTCTCACGTGAAGGAGTTTAATATGGCAACTGCCAAGAAAAAACCTGCTGCAAAGAAACCAGCTGCTAAAAAAG
>SSFP01000109.1 GCA_008015455.1 Polynucleobacter sp.
GTAGCCGTCGTTGGTTGGTCGTGAACAAAGCCGCTAAAGATTTATATCCAAGCATTCGTGATTTCTGGCAAGAGACTGGTTTCATCTTGATGGTGGATTCTCCTGAGACCGGCATCATGGAAACTGATTGGGCTGAGAACCGTGCCAAGATTCCACAAGACTTTATTAGAAGTGCTTTAGGTAAAGTTTTAGATTCCATCTACTCAACGGGTGAGCGCGATAAATTCCGTACACGTCTTGAAGTCAATAGCAAAGGTGAGACAGAGGTTTACATTACTCATCGTGGTGCAACAGAAGAGTTAACCGGTACTGATAAAACGCAAACCATGTGGACAGCTCGTCCGAATGATCCTGAGTTAGAAGCTGAGTTCTTGGCTCGTTTGATGCAACGTTTGGGTTATGCTGAAGAGTCAGCTAAAGCAACTGTTGCAGCAGCTAAAACAAATGCTGCTAAACCAGTGTCGAGCTTGAAGAAGACGCCAACACCAAGACTTGAGTTTGCAGGTAGCTTTGATCGCGCATGGCGTGATATTGGTGTAGGTCTTGATCGTTCTAACTTCACGGTTGATGATCGTGATCGCAGCAAAGGTATTTACTTCGTACGTTTTGTGAACCCACAAGATTTATCTAATGAGCGTGGTTTCTTTGACAAGTTATTTAGCAAGAAGACCGATGACGATATGAAGAAAGCAAAACGTTATCGTGTATTAGTTAAAGACACTTCAGGCACAATCACAGTGACAGTTCAGGATGAGAAGGGTGGTCCTGAGGTGGGTGATGTTTCTGTTCAAATCCTCAGCTTATTGGATTTGCAGGTCGGTAAGTAAAGCAACCCAACTATCTACCCAGCCCCTGATAAATTCAGGGGTAAAAAAAAGACCACCCGAAGGTGGTCTTTTTTATTTCAGTAAGAATTACTTCTTAGCTGGCTCAGCTGCTGGAGCTGCTGGAGCTGCTGCTGGAGCAGCAGGAGCTGCTGCGTCAGCTGCTGGAGCTGCTGGAGCTGGAGTTTCTTTTTTACCACAAGCTGCCAAAGCAACTGCTAACAAAGAAGCGATCAATAGTGATTTTTTCATTTTTATTTCCTTAAAAGATTAGCTAATCATCTAACGGTGATTTAGACCGGGTTCTTAGGTGAAATCACTTAAGAACCACTAACGATTATAAATAGATTTGCAAAAAATACTAGCGTTTACCCCTATGCTTTTTTCAGGATTAACCAGCCAGCTTGATATGACTCAAACCAGGGGTTGTCTTCGGAATCAATGAGGGCAGCAAGCTGTGAACACTTTTTGTTATTGAGTTGCTGTTTTTTGCCCAATTCACACCAATAAGCCCAATCCGGAGCTTCAGAGTCACTCATACTTTCGCCATTTAAGTAGAAAAAATCCTTGTCATACAATGATTTAGATCTTGGTGATAGTTCTAAGCCCCTTTGGTAGATGGCTTTTTTGAAGCTTTCTAGATCTAACAAGTCCTCAGGTGGGTAAAAGACTGTTTGAGGTTTGGGCTCGCTTAGGATGCCAGCGAGGGTACAAGAAACATCACTTTTGCTCCATTGGAGGCTATTGAGCTGCTTTCTGATCACTTTTACGAGTTCTTCAGGTACCAAGGCTGGGTCTAAGGTGGCGGCTTGATCAGGGTCGGTATACAGCTTATTCAAAGCAGGATCGTTTTCTAGGGCTTCAGTCGTACGCCACAAAATTTCATTCACCAGCTCCCTGTAGTTGGGCACTCTAAATCCTACCGACCATGTCTGGCAGCCACCATCCAAGGCAATGCCATCGTGAGCCATATTGGGGGGTAGGTAGAGCATGTCGCCTGGCTCTAAGACCCAATCATCCGTTGCTTTGAAGTTCTTCAAAATCTTTAAAGGAAGGTCTTTCACCAAAGTCTTATCTTTTTGAGCTGAGATCTTCCAGCGACGTCGTCCTGCCATTTGGATGAGGAATACATCGTATGAGTCCATATGTGGCCCAACGCCTCCCTTGGGACCTGCAATGCTGATCATCAGGTCATCAAGACGCGCTTCCGGGATAAATCTAAACCAAGACATCACGCGTTGGGCTAGCGGGTGGTGTCCATTCACGCCTTGAACCAATAAGGTCCAAGCACGCTCTTGAAGCCCAGGAATCTTTTTGCTAAAAAACGGACCGTGCTCTAAAGACCAAGGTGAGCTTTTAACTAAGCGAGATTCCACATCTTTTTGGTTGGCTAATTGCTTTAATTCATCAAAAGACAAGGGGCTGGCTAAAGGAGTGCCGGCTGCTTTCGCCAAGTTAAAGGCAGGAATCGCACCTCTAACAAGGAGGGGCTTTTTCTGCCAATATTCCTTCATAAACTGCTTGGGAGAAATGCCACCCAATAATGCCCAAGCCTGTGCAATCGGTAGTGGATGCGGGGCTTCTGGCGGGATATAGGGCTCTTGAAAATGGGCTGTCATGGTCTGATTCGGGCTAGTTGGGGTGGACTCACGTAAAATACGTTCATTATGAAAGTACAAAAGAATACTATTGTTTCTCTAAGATATCGTCTAACTGACGCGCAAGATAATCTTATCGAAGAATCTGCAGGTCCAATGATTTATTTACATGGTGGCTACGAAGGCACTTTCCCTAAGATTGAGGAAGCTGTTGATGGTCATGATGTGGGTTATGAAACCACTATCCAGCTAGAGCCTACGGATGCTTTTGGTGATTATGATCCAGAACTTTTAAAAATCGAAGCTCGCTCCAGATTTCCTGAGCCATTAGAAGTCGGTATGCAGTTTGAGGGATTGTTAGATGATGATCCAGAAGCCAAAGCAGATGATGATGAAGATCCGTTGATCTACACCGTGACTGATTTGGCGGAAGACAAAGTTGTTTTGGATGGTAATCATCCTTTGGCAGGTTTGGCTCTCAAGTTCTGGTTGCAAATTGCTGATGTGCGTGAAGCCACTGAAGAAGAGTTAGAAGATGGTCACCCGCAGGGCGCCTTTGGTCTTGATGTCGAAGACGATGATGAAGCTGAGTTGGAAGAAGAGATCATCCGTCGCACGGAGCAACGTCCTACCTTGCACTAATTCTGATTAATTCTTCTTGAGGCGGTAGAGCAAATCTAAAGCTTCTTTCGGACTGAGGCTATCCAATGAGATAGCCTCAATTTCTTTCTGGAGCTGCAAAGCTTTTTCAAGCTCAGGATTCTCAGCGGGAGTAGGTTCCACACTTTGACTAAATAAGTCGGCTTGATGACTTTCTTGATTGGCTGATTCTTCTAGGCGGTGTAAATGTTTACGAGCTTCTTTAATCACTTCTTGAGGCACGCCTGCTAGTTGAGCCACTTGTAACCCATAGCTTTGATTAGCGTGCCCAGTTTGTACAGTGTGCAAGAACACAATGCCATGACCTTTTTCTACAGCGCTTAAATGAACATTGGCGCATTGTGGATATTTGCCCGGCAAACTCGCAAGCTCTAGATAGTGAGTAGCAAATAAAGTCCAAGAACGATTCTTTGCCAGTAACTGTTGAGCAATCGCCCATGCTAAAGCCAAGCCATCAAAGGTAGATGTACCACGCCCGATTTCATCCATGAGCACGAGTGACTCAGGTGTTGCGCGATGCAAAATCGCTGCTGCTTCTGTCATCTCCACCATGAAGGTTGAGCGACCACTCGCTAAATCATCCGCCGCACCAATTCTAGTAAAGATGCGATCAATAGGTCCGATGCTACATGTCGCTGCAGGAACATAAGATCCTACATAAGCCAGTAAAACAATTAATGCGATTTGACGCATATAAGTTGATTTACCGCCCATATTGGGACCAGTGATCAAGAGCATTCTGCGGCTGTGATCAAAGTGCGCATCGTTAGGTTCAAAAGATTCAGAGCGCTTGGCGAGTTGACCTTCGACGACGGGGTGGCGACCGGCTTCAATATGCAAACCTGCTGTGTCATTCAGCGTAGGGCGCACCCAGCCGAGTGTTTGAGCTCTTTCTGCAAATGTTGCAACAACATCTGTAGCAGCTAAAGCTTGCGCAACTTGTTGGCAGGCAGCCACATGAGATTGCAGCTCATTGAGCAGGGCATCGTAAAGTTGCTTTTCTAAAGCAAAGCTTCGCTCTTTAGCGGAGAGAGCCTTATCTTCAAATGCTTTTAATTCTGGGGTGATGTAGCGTTCAGCGTTTTTAAGCGTTTGGCGACGACGATAGTCTTCAGGTACTTTATCGGCTTGACCATTGGTGACTTCAATAAAGAAGCCGTGTACTTTGTTAAATTCAACTCGTAAATTAGCAATACCTGTGCGCTCACGTTCGCGAGCTTCTAGCTCTAATAAAAACTGACCGCAGTCATCACCTAAGCGACGCAGTTCATCTAATTCAGGATCGTAACCATCAGCAATCACGCCACCTTCACGGATTAATACGGAAGGCTCTAAAGCAATCGCTCTTTGAAGTAAATCTAAGACAGGGGGTGGTGAAGCCAATGTCTTGGATAAGTCATTCAATAGCTCACTTGCTATACCTAAAGGAGCTAATTGCGATGCGAGCTGAGGTAGTGCTTTTAAAGTGTCACGCAAGCTGCTGAGGTCTCTTGGTCGAGCACTACCCAAAGCCAAGCGCGCGCTAATACGTTCAACATCAGCTACTTGTTTTAAGGTGAGGCGGATTTCATCAAGAACAAACGGATGTGCTAAAAGTGTTTCAATCGCCTGATGTCTTTTGCTCACCACTGGTTGTGAGCAAATTGGATGGTGTAGGCGGTGACGTAATAGTCGGCTACCCATGGCACTTGAACAAGTGTCTAAAAGTGAGAAGAGGGTAGGATCTACTTCTCCACGCAAAGTCTCGGTAATCTCTAGATTGCGACGAGTTGCTGCATCAATCCCAATATAGTTTTGATCTTCTTCAAACTGACATTGTTGGATATGAGGTAATTTGCCATGCCACCCTAAACCTTGGGTATTAGCGCCATACGCTAAAACAGCAGCAGCAGCGGCTAGTGCAGGAGCTTGCAATTCTTCGTTATCAATCCCCAAACCCTGCAAGCTGCTCATTTGGAAAATATCAGTTAAGCGACGCTTGCCTTCATCGGGTGTCCATACCCAATCAGGAATGGAGTTGCCTGATAGATGAATCTCAGCATGATGAGATTCACGCAAGATTTCTTTGAGAGCAGTATCTGCTCCGATTGGACACAAAACTTCCACTGCTTGAATGCGGGCTAAGTACTGCGCTAGTTCGTCACTCGCGCATTGCGTTAATTTGAGTTGACCACTAGTAATCGTGAGCCAAGCCAAGCCCCAAATATTTTTCTTTGAGCCAGGTACTATTGCGAGTAATGGCGCATCTTCTCTATCGCTGAGTAAGGCTGAATCAGTCAAAGTGCCTGGAGTAATCACGCGCATCACGCGTCGCTCAACAGGTCCCTTGGATAAAGCAGGGTCACCGACTTGCTCAGCAATTGCTACTGATTCTCCTGCTTTAACGAGTTTTGCTAAATATTGCTCGGCAGCGTGGTAGGGGATGCCCGCCATTTTGATGGGACTACCCGCAGACTGACCGCGCTGCGTGAGTGTGATGTCTAGAATTTTGGCGGCTTTTTCAGCATCTTCAAAGAAGAGCTCATAAAAGTCACCCATGCGAAAGAACACTAAAGAGTGGGGGTGCTCCGCTTTGATGCCCAAAAACTGCTGCATCGCAGGCGTGTGCTTAGCCAACTCTGTAGGATTCATTAGTTGCTAAGATCTTCTGGGGTGATGCCGTAGGCTGTAAATGAGTGCTGAGAGTCTGCGGTTTCAACAATGCGAGCAGGGATGCCTACTGCGGTGGCTCCTGCAGGAACTGCTTTAAGAACTACAGCGTTAGAACCAATGCGTGCGCCTGCACCCACTGTGAAGCCACCTAAAACCTTGGCACCAGCACTCACCACTACACCTGCTTCCAATGTTGGATGACGTTTAGTGCCTTTATATAAAGATGTGCCACCTAAAGTCACACCTTGGTAAATCGTGCAATCGTCCCCAATGATGGTGGTTTCACCAATCACCACACCTAAACCATGGTCAATAAAAACACGGCGTCCCACAATCACAGCAGGATGAATCTCAATCCCGGTAATGAAGCGAGCCGTATGAGAAATAATTCGGGCGATGAGTTTTAAGCCGATATTCCAAAAGAAGTGAGCGATGCGATGTAACCACACAGCATGTAAGCCTGGGTAGCATAGGATCACTTCTAAGCGAGTGCGAGCCGCTGGATCGCGGGCAATGATGGAGTCGACGTGTTCGAATAAAGACATGGCTAGATTTTACCGCTTTGAAGCATTTGTTTCGCAATGCCACGCAAAAGATCAATTTCTTCTTTTTGTAGGGTAGCCCTAGCAAACAAACTTTGAAGTCTAGGCATGAGCTTTTTAGGGTTTTCTGGGTCTAGATACCCAATCGCAATCAAACCCTGCTGCCAGTGCTCAAGCATCGCTGAGATAGCCGCTTGATCAGCTAACTCAGGGCTTGCCCCTGAGGCTATGCTGGCAAAGCTAGTGGCTGAATCTATCTCTAAGACTTCCATTAATCCTTGGCGCATTTCATATGCGACGATCATCATGGCTTGAGCAAGGTTTAAAGAAGGGTAGTCTGGGTTGGCATCAATCCAGACTCGATGGGTGCAATGCTTGAGGTCATCGTTATCCAAGCCTGTGCGCTCTGTGCCAAACACAAAAGCAATGG
The DNA here is from genome assembly GCA_008015455.1 of Polynucleobacter sp. Classification (GTDB taxonomy): domain Bacteria; phylum Pseudomonadota; class Gammaproteobacteria; order Burkholderiales; family Burkholderiaceae; genus Polynucleobacter. Next base: position 6,707 of record SSFP01000109.1, read on the forward strand.
CTTGGTCTTTAACAACAGCTTGGCTAGCTAAGCTGATGGCTTCATTCAGTGAGATGGCTGGGGGTCCGAATTCTCGATCGCGGGTGGTTAAACCAAAGACTAACTGGGCTGGACCTGCGGCAGAAACTAAAGAATCATGGTTTTGGGCGCCTTCTAAAACATCAAAAGCCCCACTGGATAAAGAAATAGCCTCAGCTTTTTTAGCCATATGCTGATAAGCAGGGTTCACTAAATGGAGGTTAGAAAAGCCCATGGTCTTGATTGCACGAGCCGCTGAGCCGACATTTCCGGGGTGGCTAGTACGCATCATGATCCAGCGGATCGGCCAGTTTTTCTTCAAAAGCTTTAAGGATTCCTCATTTCGAGCTAAAATCTGCTTTCGTCGTACAGCTTTATCGCTGGACATTGCTCTTCTCCAATTCGTTGTGTTACTAAATAAATACTATGCATCCCATGCTTAATGTGGCCATTAAGGCTGCCCGTCGCGCAGGAAATATTATCAACCGAGCTTCGTTGAATAGCGAGCGCATTCAGGTTACCCGTAAACAACACAACGATTTTGTCACCGAAGTCGATCAAGCGGCTGAAAATGCCATTATCGAGACTTTGAGAGAAGCTTTCCCGGATCATGGTTTTTTAGCTGAAGAGACTGGTGAAATCCAGGCTTTATCTCAAGCTGACCAACCTAATCATGTTTGGATCATCGATCCATTAGACGGCACGACTAACTTTATTCATGGCTTTCCTCAATATGCCGTATCCATTGCTCTTGCTGTGGATGGTGTGACACAACAAGCTGTGGTTTATGACCCTAATCGTGATGAACTCTTTACAGCTACTCGTGGTGCTGGCGCGTATTTAAATAATCGTCGCTTGCGTGTGGCAGGGCGCCTCAAAATGTCTGAAGCTCTCATTGGTACTGGTTTCCCGTATCGTGAAGACCAAGACGTTGAAGCTTACTTAAAAATATTTGCAGAGATGACGCGTCAGTGTGCTGGTTTACGTCGTCCTGGCGCAGCATCTTTGGATTTAGCTTATGTTGCTGCTGGTCGTTTAGATGCTTTCTTTGAGCAAGGTCTAAAACCTTGGGATATGGCTGCTGGTGTTCTATTAATCACTGAAGCTGGTGGCTTGGTGGGTAACTACGCTGGTGAAGAGTCTTACCTCAAATCTGGCGAAATTATGGCAGCGAATCCACGCCTATTTGCGCAAATGGTCAACGCCTTGCGTCAGCACTCTCAAGCGTAATTGAGAAAAAATAAAATTCTTTAAGACCTAACGAGGTCGAGTGATCGAATGCCTTGAGCCGTAATGCTCAAGGCATTTCCTTTTGGAAGAACGGTTTCTGGATGGTCAAAATCCCAATCCGATAACACCCAGCGCTGCCAAGATTGACCGCCTAGACTTTCTTGATGGTAGCTAGGGCGATGGGTATGACCATGAATCATTTGCTGACAACCTGTCATAGCAACAAGTCCTGCAGTGGCGTTGAGAGTCACATCACCTTTGACTTGAACAATCTCAGGATGAAACTTCTGTGTACGTTGATATTGAGCAGTGCTATTACTTCTTAAAGAGCTGGCAATTTTGATACGCAAAAATGTTGGCAGCATTAAAAATAACTTTTGTACAAGAGGGCTACGAACCACTGAGCGGAAGCGTTGGTAAGACTTATCCGCTGTACAAAGAACATCGCCGTGAGTGAGTAACCAGCTTTGGTTAGCGATGGTCATCACTTGAGGATCTCGCAAGATTGTCATTTGTGCTTTATCGGCATAGCTTTGACCCAGTAAAAAGTCGCGATTGCCATGCATAAAGTAAACCTTGGTGCCCGCTTGGCTAACTGCCTTCAGTTTGGCAGCTACTTCTTGATGGAAAGGGGAGCGCGCTTTGGCATCATCCCCCACCCAGTACTCGAATAAGTCACCCAAAATAATGAGTGCCTCATGAGCGCGCGCCTCTTTCTCTAGAAACTCAAAAAACCTCTCTGCCGTTCTAGGCATCGAGGGTGTGAGATGTAAATCAGAAATAAGAACGGCGCTTGCGTGCATGTTTACTCTTCTAGGATAGTAGCTTCAACAATAGTGACGTCTTCTTTAGGAACATCTTGATGGAAGCCTGAGCTACCTGTTTTTACCTGGCGAATGGCATCCACTACATCCATGCCTTCAGTCACTTCACCAAATACAGCGTATCCCCAACCTTGTGCAGTAGGTGCTGAGAAGTTAAGGAATGCATTATCAACCGTGTTGATAAAGAATTGCGCTGTTGCAGAGTGCGGGTCGCTAGTTCTTTCCATAGCAATAGAGCCACGCTTGTTAGGTAAGCCGTTATCTGCTTCGTTATCGATCGGCGCTTGTGTTGGCTTTTGCTTCATGCCAGCAGTCATACCGCCACCTTGAATCATGAAGTTAGCAATCACGCGATGAAAAATCGTGCCGTTGTAATGTCCTGAGCGGACATAAGATAAAAAGTTTTCAGTTGATTTTGGTGCTAACTCTTCATTAAGGCTGAGAGTGATATTGCCAAGGCTTGTTTTAAGTTGCACTTTTGCCATCTTTAATCCTTCATTAAATTGATGAGTTGTGTTGAAGATAAATGAAACAGTCGCTCAGTTTACAAAGCTTCTGAGCGATTTGCTTTATGGGGTCACGGGTTTGAGGATATCTTCCGCTAATTTCATTTTGCGACGATTTTGAATCAGTTTTCTGTCGATGCTCAAAGCCTTGCCGTAGGCTCTAGCAGCTAGGCGTGTGTAAACGTCACCTAGGTTCTCGTGAGCGGTTGCAAAGTTAGGTTGAACTTTAAGAGCTAGCTCTAGATATTCTTTGGCTTCTTCTAAACGACCTGTTTCAGCTTCTAAAACAGCCAAATTGTTATAAGGCTCAGGAAGCTCTGGAAATTGCTGTGTAATTTCTAGAAGGGCATTTTTCGCCGCGGTTAGGTTGCCCATTTCAATTTCAATCCGTGAGCGAATAAAGCGTAA
>SSFP01000094.1 GCA_008015455.1 Polynucleobacter sp.
GGTTATGGTGGTGCTACTGCTGCTAAGTATGTACGTAAGTTTTCAAACTACACAGCTGATGTCACATTGATCGAACCTAATCAAAACTTCATTTCTTGCCCATTATCTAATTTGGTAATTGGTGGCAGCAAGAAAATGGAAGACATCACAGTTTCTTACGAAGGTTTGAGAAAGAATCATGGCGTTACTCTAGTGAAAGACTCAGTAGTCGCAATTGATGTCGCCAAAAAACAAGTGAAGTTAGCCGGTGGGGCATCACTGTTTTACGATCGTTTAATTGTTTCTCCTGGTATTGATTTGAATTACGAGAGCTTGCCAGGCATGAAGTCACAAGCAGCTCAAGATTCGATCTTGCACGCATGGAAAGCCGGTCCTCAGACAGTTGCTTTAAGAAAGCAACTAGAGTCTATGAAAGACGGCGGTACTTTTGCAATTTCAATTCCATTAGCTCCATATCGTTGCCCTCCAGGACCTTATGAGCGCGCTTGCCAAGTAGCTGATTATTTCCAGAAGCACAAGCCTAAGAGCAAGGTGCTGATCTTGGATGCCAATGATGACGTCACCTCTAAGGGTAAGTTATTCAAATTAGCATGGTCACGTCGTTATGAAGGTAAGGTTGAATACCGTCCTAAGCATAATTTGACAGACGTGGATGTCAAGGGCAAGAAACTTAAGTTCGAATTCAACGACGACATTAAGGCTGATGTATTGAACGTATTGCCTCCAATGCGTGCAGGCGGTATTGCAGTGAAGACTGGTTTGGCGAATATGAACGGTCGTTGGTGTGAAGTGGATTTCTTAACTTTTGAATCTAAAGTGGCTCCTAACGTTCACGTATTAGGCGACTCTATCCAAATCGCGCCTGGTATGCCAAAGTCAGGTCACATGGCTAATCAGCATGGTAAGACTTGTGCTGCAGCAGTTGTGGCTATCTTGAGTGGCAATGAAGTTAGTCAAATGCCTGTGTATAACAACACATGCTATAGCTTTGTTTCAGCAACTGATGTGGTCCACGTTGCTAGCGTTCACGTTTACGATGCTGCTAAACGTACGATGGTGACTGTTCCTGGTTCAGGTGGTGTTTCTCCAGCAGCAAATCCGTTGGAAGCAGAGTATGCTAACGCCTGGGCTCGTAACATCTGGGCTGATATGTTGGTTTAATAGGTCAACACATCACCCAAAAGCCTGCTAGATTTCTAGCAGGCTTTTTTTATTAACGATCCCTCCAAATTATTTATTTTGATTTATTGGGGAATTACTTTTTATCTTTAGCTGCTTGATCAAGCGCTTTTAGAAAAGCCAATTTTTCTTTGATCTTGATTTCTAAGCCACGCTCAGTGGGTTGGTACCACTGAGGTTCTTTCATGCCATCCGGAAGATAGTTTTCTCCAGCTGCATAGGCGTGAGGTTCGTCATGAGCATATCGATAAGCTTTGCCGTGACCTAATTCTTTCATGAGTTTGGTTGGGGCATTACGCAAGTGGATGGGCACCTCTCGCGTCATATCTTGCGCCACAAAGTCTTTGGCTTGGTTGTAGGCTTTATAAGCCGCATTGCTCTTAGGAGCTGCAGCTAGATAAACTAGGGCTTCTGCAAGTGCTAGTTCGCCTTCTGGGCTACCCAAGCGCTCATAGGTATTGGCAGCATCATTGGCTAATTGCATGGCTCTTGGATCGGCTAAGCCAATATCTTCCCAAGCCATCCGAATAATTCTGCGAGCTAAGTATTTAGCATCTGCACCGCCATCGATCATGCGGCAAAACCAATACAGAGCCGCGTCAGGGTCAGATCCTCGGACTGATTTGTGAAGGGCTGAGATTTGATCGTAGAAGTGGTCTCCCGCTTTATCAAAGCGACGCTGCTTGCCACCTAAGGCATCACTAAGAAAAGCTTCGGTAATCGTGCTGATTTTGCTTAATCGAGCAGCTTGATCCGTTTGCTCTAAGAGATTCAGAAACTTTCTTGCATCGCCATCAGCAAGTTGAATCAATGTTTGTATAGCTGCTTCTTCAAAGTTCATGCCTTGGAAGAGAGATTTCTGAGCTTTTTCTAAAAGCTCTAATAGTTCAGCGTCATTAAGTGACTTTAAAACATACACTTGTGAGCGCGATAAAAGTGCTGAGTTCACCTCAAATGATGGGTTCTCAGTGGTGGCGCCAATAAATGTCACTAAACCTGATTCCACAAAAGGCAACAAAGCATCTTGTTGAGCTTTATTAAAGCGATGAATCTCATCAACAAATAAGATCGTATGACGCTTAAATTGTTGAAGATTCTGCTCCGCCATCTCGACAGCTTGGCGGATTTCTTTGACACCCGCTAATACGGCTGAGAGGGGAATAAATTCACAGTCAAAAACATGAGCAGCTAAACGGGCAATGGTTGTTTTGCCCACCCCAGGAGGGCCCCATAAAATCATCGAGTGAGGTTTACCTGAGGCAAAAGCTAAGGCGAGAGGTTTTCCTTCCCCTAAAATGTGAGTTTGCCCCACTAAGTCCTCTAGACGTTGAGGTCTTAGGGCTTCGGCAAGAGGGGTGAAGTTTTCACTCATGGGTAACAAAGACATGGTTTAATGCTCAAATTGTCGCATGTTGCTAGTTAATTTGATTAATTATTACAATTTGCACATCTCAATAACTTCATCAATGACAGAGAATAAGAATGGATAAAAATACCCCACATCCGCTTGAAGCTAAATTACGCCCATTGCCGCGTTGGATCTTCATGAGTCGTTGGTTGCAGGCTCCTTTGTACCTGGGTTTGATTGTTGCCCAAGGTGTCTATGTATTCCAATTCTGGCAAGAATTGGTTCACCTCATCACCATGATGATGGCTAAAGGTGGCACCACAGAAACTGAAATCATGTTGATCGTTTTAGGTTTGATCGACGTGGTGATGATCTCTAATTTGTTAGTGATGGTGATTGTGGGTGGTTGGGAGACTTTTGTTTCTCGCCTAGAGCTAGAAAATCACCCAGATCAACCTGAGTGGTTGTCGCATGTGAATGCCGGTGTTTTAAAGGTCAAGTTAGCCACTGCGATCATCGGCATCTCATCCATTCACTTGCTCAAGACATTTATCAATGCGCCTAGCACGGATGACAAAACATTATTGTGGCAAACAGTAATCCATCTCACATTTGTAGCTTCTGCCTTGGCGATTGCCTACACTGAGAAACTTCTTGTTGGTGCTCACAAGCACTAATCAAAGTACTAATTGGTATTAAAACTGCTGAATAGCCAAGCCTGCCCAAACCAGGCTGGCAGCAGCAACCAAAGTCAAAATGGTGCGCATTTTTAGAAAGTCTTCTAAATAAGCCTCATCAGCGATTAAGTGATGGAACTGTTTTCTATCCACTAATAAAGCTAATAGTAAAGTTCCTGCAATCACAAAATAGCCTGAAGAAAAACTCAGGTGAAGACCCACCCAAGCGAGTAAAGACGGGGTGACTCCCCAGAGCCAAGCACCTTTATCTCGCCAAAAATTATGGCTGGTTTGATTGGATTGCGGTCCCAGTAAAAGTCCCCAGTGCAAAGCTCCTACAAAGGAAGCAATACTGGCGCTATAGAGTAACAAAGAGTTAGCCGCCCAAAAATCCCAAGGTGGTTCAGCAAACTGAACCAAACAAGAGAGAAGGACAAATGGAATCAGTCCTGCGTAGCTTAATTTTTTGGTGATCGGTGCCAACATAATTATTGATAGTTATAAACGCCTTGACCTGTTTTGCGACCGAGGTAGCCAGCTGCCACCATTTCGCGTAGAAGAGGGCAAGCACGGTATTTCGAGTCATTAAAGTTCTTAAAGTAAACGTCCATGATTGCTAAGCATGTATCTAAACCAATCATGTCAGCCAATGCTAAAGGACCAATAGGATGATTGCAACCTAGCTTCATGCCTGCATCAATATCTTCTGGACTCGCAAGACCTTCGGCAAGAACAAAGAAAGCCTCATTGATCATCGGGACCAAAATACGGTTCACGACAAAGCCAGGAGCATTTTTAACCGTGATAGGTTCTTTGCCAAGGGCTTTAGCCATTGCCTGAACCAAAGCATGAGTCTGATCGCTGGTTTGTAATCCGCGAATAATCTCCACCAAAGACATGAGTGGCACTGGGTTGAAGAAGTGCATCCCGATAAAGCGATCAGGAGAACTCACCTCAGCAGCCATTTGTGTAATAGAGATCGATGAAGTGTTACTAGCAATAATGACATCTTTAGAAACAATGCTATCTAGTTGCTTCAAGATTTTTAGTTTGAGCTCGTAGTTCTCTGTAGCAGCTTCAATCACCATTTGGGTGCTGGTGAAGTCTTGATAGTTGGTGCTGGTTTTAATTCTGGCAAGCGCAGCTGATTTCTCAGCTTCAGTCATTTTTTCTTTTTTGATTAAACGATCAAGGCTTGAAGCAATTGTTGCCAAACCTTTTTGAACAGCCGCATCATTGATATCCACCATGACGACTTGTAAGCCTGAAACTGCACATGCTTGAGCAATACCATTGCCCATAGTTCCGGCACCAATAATGCCTACTGACTGAATACTCATTTGCTTGCCTTATTTATTAAGTATCAAAAGTATAAGTTTAAGCGTGCCAAGCTTGCAGGAATGTATTTTGGCTGACATTTTTGGGAGTTTATTCATTTCTAGCCCAAAAAAGATGTGCAAAATGGCGTTTTTCCTACTGTACCCTTGATTATGGATAATGGCGGTATGTCGACACAAGGTTATATCTTAAAAATTTCATGTCCTGACCGCCCTGGTATTGTTCATGCGGTGAGTCATTTCTTATTCGGTCAAACTGCCAATATTTTGGATTCCGCACAATTTAGCGATACGTTTACCCATCGCTTTTTCATGCGCGTGCACTTTGCCAAAACCACTCAAGAGTTAAATCTTGCGCAACTTCAAGCTGCTTTCCAAGAGATTGGTCAAACTTGGGAGATGGATTGGGAGTTGTTTGATGCAAGTAGCAAGCCACGAGTGTTAATCATGGTTTCTAAGTTGGGTCATTGCTTGAATGATCTACTCTTTAGAACTCACAGTGGTTATCTGCCCATTGAAATCGCAGGGATTGTTTCTAATCACGAGGATTTTGCCCCTCTAGCTAAAAGCTATGGCATTCCCTTTCACTACATGCCTTTAAGCAGTGCTACGGATAGTCGCAAAGATACTCAAGAAGAGCAGCTTTTAAAATTAATTGAATCTGAAAAGATTGATCTAGTTGTTTTAGCTAGATATATGCAAATTCTTTCGACTAAGGTTTGCGAAAGACTCTCTGGTCGCGCCATTAATATTCATCACTCTTTCTTGCCGAGTTTCAAAGGCGCCAAACCTTATTGGCAAGCCCATCAGCGTGGCGTTAAGTTGATTGGTGCTACAGCTCATTATGTAACCACTGATTTGGATGAAGGTCCAATTATTGAGCAGGGTGTTGAGCGCGTGGATCACTCGATGGATCCTGAGCAGTTAGCAGCTGTTGGTCGTGATGTCGAGTGTATGGCTTTGTCTCGAGCAGTTCGTTGGCACGCTGAGCATCGCATCTTATTAAACGGTAAAAGTACAGTGGTGTTTCAGTAATGGACTTTCCTAATCTGATTGATTTATTTCTTCACTTAGACAAGCACTTAGCGGCAGTGGTTCAAGCCTGGGGACCGTGGGTCTATGTCTTGCTATTTGCCATTATCTTTGTAGAAACAGGCTTAGTAGTCATGCCGTTTTTACCTGGTGACTCATTATTGTTTGTGGCTGGTGCCATTGCTGCGGTTGGTGGCATGAGTTTGCCGATACTGCTTCTATTGTTGGTGATTGCCGCCATCACAGGGGATGCCCTGAACTATGCCATTGGTCGCTGGCTAGGCCCCAAAGTTTTTCAATGGGAGAGCTCCCGTTGGTTTAATAAAGATGCATTTAATAAAACGCATGACTTCTATGAAGAGTACGGTCCCATCACGATTGTCGTAGGACGCTTTTTACCTTTCATTAGAACCTTTGCACCATTTGTAGCAGGCGTTGCGCAAATGTCCTATTCCAAGTTCACGGCTTTTAATATGACGGGCGGTATTTTGTGGGTGGGTAGTTTGACTAGCTTGGGCTATGTGATTGGTGAACACCCATGGGTCAAAGCTCATTTTTCAGTAGTAGCTTTGGCGATGATCATCATCCCAGGCTTGCCTGCAGCCTGGGTATTTGCAAAAGCTTTGATTCAAAAGTTGTCTAAATAAATCGAGCAAGCAATATCAAAGTTTTAGCGCTTCTGATATTGCTTTTTCCCAAATAGATTTTCTTTGCCCTTGTCATCAAGCACTGGCTTTCTTAAATTGCTGAGGACTTCCACGCCTCTCTGAACGGCAGGTCGAGCAGCAATTTCTTCATGCCAACGTTTCACATGAGGGAACTCTTCTAAGGTAATTCCTTGATTCTTCCATGAACGTGTCCAAGGGAAGATAGCGATATCAGCGATTGTGTATTGCTTTCCTGCAATATAGCGCTTTTTAGATAGTTCCTTATCCATCACGCCATATAAGCGACGCGTCTCATTGGTATAGCGGTCAATGGCGTAGGGCACTTTCTCAGGCGCGTAAATGCGAAAGTGGTGGGTCTGACCCAACATCGGCCCCACGCCTCCCATCTGAAACATTAACCATTGCATCACCTCAAATTTACCTCGTGTACTTGTCGGTAAAAATTGACCTGTTTTGCTTGATAGATACAGCAAAATGGCGCCAGATTCAAATAATGCAATAGGTTTTCCATCGGGGCCGTGAGGGTCTACCATCGCTGGAATTTTGTTATTAGGACTAATAGCTAAAAAATCTTTTTTAAATTGATCTCCAGCGCTAATGTCGATGGGGTGTGCTTGCCAGTCTTTGCCTAGGCGATAGCCACATTCTTCCATCATGATGTGTACTTTGTGACCATTAGGGGTTGCCCAGCTGTATATATCGATCATTTCTTTTTTTGAAGTTTGTTTCATTGTCTTGTCTCTCTAGTCGCTCAATAGCAGGTTTAGTTACAAAGCAGTATGATGTTTATTCATTTTTATTTTTACTTATTCTGCCATGTTAATCGTACTTTCGCCTGCCAAGAGTTTGGATTATGAAACCCCGCCGACGACGGACAAACATACGCTACCCATTTTTATTCCTGAGTCAGCAAAGCTGATTAACGAACTAAAAAAGCTATCTTTGCAAGAAGTTGCAGAACTGATGGGTCTATCAGATAAATTGGCGGCTCTTAATGTGGCGAGATATGGTGAGTGGTCTAAAACCTTTACACCTAAAAATAGCAAACAAGCCATCTTGGCTTTTAATGGCGATGTCTACGAAGGCTTGGATGCAGGATCATTGAACAAGAAAGCCCTTGATTATGCGCAAGATCATGTGCGCATTCTTTCAGGTTTGTATGGTGTTCTAAAGCCTTTGGATTTGATGCAAGCTTATCGCTTAGAGATGGGTACCGCGTTTAAGAATGCAGGAGGCAAAGATCTCTATGCGTTTTGGGGTGACAAAATTACCAAAGCTCTTAAAGCGGATTTAGAGCAACATTCATCGAAATTTTTGATCAACTTAGCCTCTGATGAATACTTTAAATCGGTGAAGGTGAGTCAGCTAGGTTATCCGGTGGTAGCCCCAGTTTTTCAGAATGAAAAAGCGGGCAAGTACAAAATCATTTCTTTTTACGCTAAACACGCAAGAGGACTGATGACCCGTTTCATCATTGATAACAAAATTGAAAAAGTGGAAGACCTCAAAGACTTCAATCTAGAAGGCTACCGCTTTGCGCCCAAAGAAAGCTCAGCTGAGAAGCCTGTTTTTAGAAGAAAAGAGCAGTAGCCTCTTAATTAATGAAACAACGGTTGTTGATCTGGTGTGTCTTCAGGCATCTCTGCATGCACAATTTCTCCTGCACGATCCACAAACATCGGAGCGCCACAGTCTTCACACATCTCAGGATTGAATAACTCAGCGTGTCTGAATTGATCGTCAATCCCTGATGCTTTGATCGTGTCGTAAATTTCTCGAATAGGGCTGTCATCCATCGAAATATCGTTGATGCCATCATTCGGAACTGACTCTCGGTCATACAAAGGCCAAACTACACCATAAATAATTTCTTTAGAGCCTTTGAGTGCAAATGAAATTCGGTATTCGTCGCATTGCTCTTCACCGAAGCCTGCCACAATCGCTGAAATGCCAGCTGCTTCAACATTTAAAGTTGCTTCTAAATAATTAACAGCCGCCAAAATACTCAGAGGTCTAATCTTTCGATCAGCTTCTCGACAGTTAGTGAAATAAGCTTCTGGAAGTGTGAGTTCGAATTCACAGCCAGGCATGATTTTGGCAATTGTTTCTTGCATGCCTAATTGCCAGTTTTGTAGGCAAATACTTCTTTCTTGTCGGCGAGGTGCATCTTCTTGCCAGCGAAAAATAGGTGTTTGGTAGGGCGTTGCAATGGCACCAACAATATAGCGAGGGTCTGCCAATACGGGAATAGTCTCTGGCATATCCCGAAGTTCTAATTTGATTTCTTGACCATTCACCGCTGCACCCGCTAATTTTTCTAATAAGAGGCGGGTTTGGCAATGCGAGTGAGGCATTTGGTCAATGCTATAGAGCCAAGGCAGTAAAGCTATAC
>SSFP01000133.1 GCA_008015455.1 Polynucleobacter sp.
CCTAAATGAATCATCAAACTCCACAACACCATAACGCTCAGGATCATTGACATGATAAGCAAAGACGGTAGCACCTGAAGAACGTTCATTAGCAGCATGCAATTGATTCACTAATTCGTGACCATAAAAAATATTGTCCCCTAGAACCAATGCTGAAGGGTTATTGCCAACAAATTGCTCTCCAATGATGAAAGCTTGAGCCAAACCATCTGGTGACGGTTGAATAGCATATTGAATATTCAAACCCCACTGAGAACCATCACCTAATAACTCAGAAAAACGAGGTGTATCTTGTGGTGTTGAAATCAACAAAATATCTTTGATACCCGCCAGCATCAAAGTCGTCAAGGGGTAATAAACCATCGGCTTGTCATACACAGGCATTAGCTGCTTCGAAACAGCCTGAGTCACTGGGTATAAACGAGTGCCGGAACCACCCGCCAAAATGATGCCTCTACGATTGATATGATTTGACTGCTTACTCATGAATAGTTCTCTTTATGATCTGTTTTAACTTTTTAAAGACTGCTCAACATAATTTCTTACATAAGCTTCTACTTGTTCTTGCCAATGTGGATAGTGATTCGTATAAGCCATTTCTGAAAGAGCCCTTTTTAATTTTTCATGATTTAAGCGAGAGTTATAAGGCCTTTTTGCTGGCAAAGGATAATCTGTTGCGGGTATAGCCCGAATGTTCTCAGACTTGATTTCTATGCCTTCACCACAACCTACAGCAGTCTCAATCGCAAACACTGCCAAACCATGCCAAGACGTTTCACCATCAGGTACAGCGTGATAAATACCAGACCCCACTCTCGAGCCTGCCATCTGAACACCCACTTCGGCTAACCATTGTGCTGATGTAGGTGCCCCCACTTGATCAGCCACCACTTTCAATTGATCTCGTTCTCCGGCTAAACGCAACATCGTTCGAATGAAGTTACCCCCATCACCATACACCCAAGATGTTCTTAAGATGAAATACCTAGAAAACTTATCTTGATAACTTGTATGACCAAAATCCTCACTCAAGTTAAATACTTCCTCAATCGCCTTTTCACCAGACAGCTTACTTTGACCATAAACATTGAGATGATCAACCGGTCCAACAGGATCACTTTCTAAATAGGCATCTTTTTTAGTATCGGCAAAAACGTAGTCAGTTGAGTAATGAATCAAAATGCCATGAGCCACATTTGCTATGTAACGGGCCATTAACTCTGGAGCTTTTGAATTAATCGCAAAAGCAAGCTCATGCTCGCTTTCCGCTTTATCAACAGCGGTATACGCTGCTGCATTCATAATGACTTGAGGTTGATAACGATTGAGCACCTCAATCATCGAAGACTCGCTTGCTAGATCACAATCAGATCGCCCTAAAAAAACAGCTGGGATTTGAAGATCTTTTAAGCAAATTTGCAATGCTCGACCCACTTGACCATCACGACCAAAAACCAAAATAGGTCGGCTATGATCTAAAAGTTCAAAAGATGAGTAAGACATATTTCAATTAACAATCAGTTATTAGCTGTACTGTTTTTTCACCCAGTCACGATAAGAGCCACTAAGGACTCCCTCAGTCCATTCTTGATTCTCCAGATACCACTGCACTGTTTTTTGGATACCTGTCTCAAACGTTTCAGCAGGCTTCCAGCCTAACTCTCGCTCTAATTTAGTGGCATCAATTGCATAGCGACGATCATGACCTGGTCGATCTTTGACATAAGTAATTTGAGATGCGTAGTTTGAGCCATCAGCCTTAGGTCGGAACTGATCTAAGATGCCACAAATGGTATGAACCACATCAAGGTTAGGTTTTTCATTCCAACCACCCACGTTATAGGTCTCACCCAATTGACCAGCTTCCAATACTCGACGAATCGCAGAGCAATGGTCTTTCACGTATAACCAATCTCGAATTTGCTGACCATCACCATAAATAGGCAAAGGTTTACCAGCCAGAGCATTCAAAATAACTAATGGAATTAATTTCTCTGGGAAATGATATGGTCCGTAGTTATTAGAACAATTAGTTGTTAGTACAGGCAAACCATAAGTGTGGTGCCAAGCACGCACTAGATGATCTGATGCCGCCTTAGAAGCAGAGTAAGGACTATTCGGCTCATAAGGATTTTTTTCTGAGAAAGCAGGATCGGTTGGAGATAGTGATCCATAAACCTCATCTGTGGAGACATGCAGGAAACGGAACTGCTCTCGATAAGAGCCATTGAGTTCCGTCCAATACGCACGAACTGCTTCCAGCAGATGAAATGTACCCACAACATTGGTTTGAATAAAGTCTCCAGGCCCATGAATAGAGCGATCCACATGTGACTCGGCAGCGAAATTTACAACCGCTCTAACTTGATGCTTCTTGAGTAAAGAAAGTACTAACTCGTAATCACCAATATCACCTTGCACGAACACATGACGCGCATCATTTTCAAGAGACTTCAGCGTGACTAAATTGCCAGCGTAGGTGAGCTTATCTATGTTAACAATACCTTCTGAAGATTGGTTAGATAACCAATCCAAGACAAAATTACCGCCGATAAAGCCTGCGCCACCCGTGACTAGAATCATGCTTCACACCCGTATTTATGATGCTTCATTATCTCATTTACTGGGGTTGCAACGGCGGAATTAGCCAATCCCACTCGCCCTGACTAACCGTCATCAAATGAGAATGAGTCCGTTTTGTAAAAATGCGATTTTTTCAAGAATTGAGTTGGCTTTTTTGCCAAAATTCATACCCCTGAAGATCGTCATCACTAACATGACGAAGCAAAAAAATCGATACCCGTTATTAAAGTAATTAGAGTTACTCATCATCCTCAATGGGCACGACATCGATGGCTTGCATGTCGCGTCGCCATTGTTGGTGGCGCCTCAACTCACTCAGAGTTTTATAAAAAGATCGATCGAGATCATCATAGACACGCTGAGCGCTATTGAACTGAATGAATTTTAAAAGTCTATGCTCCTGAATTTGAACCACTATCGACTTCAGAGCGTCGAAGTGATCAAGCACCCACTCTTGCTCTTTATATTTCTTGATAAATTTTTCCGAAAAGTTGGTGATGAAATCATACTTTTCGTTAAGATGATTTTTGACTTGCATCTTAGACCAAGCCAAGTGACCATCATTTTCAGCGCCCAAATCCTTAGCTGCCAGGAATAGCAACTCGAAAACAAGAGGTGCATCGTTTTTTAGTTGGTCTAACTCTTTAACCGTAGCGCCCTGCTTTGAAAATTTACGTAATAACTGAAATCCTAACTTCCAATCTGGCAGATGATCCGCTTCAGTGACACGAGCAAGACCTAGAACTTTTTCTTGAGCATGACCTTCGAAATCAAACTGAACCTTAAAATACTCGGGCAATTCAAAAGGTTCGTGCAGTTTACGTATCAATCCTGCATGCTCTAACTTTTCAACACGCAGCTTCTTCCAAGTAATCACCGCCAAATTGCGAACCATTGCAGCCTCGGCAATGTCTCTTGGTGAAAAGTCGCTTATAAATTGTTCTTCTAAAGCCCTGAAATCATCTTCATTCTCACCGGGCAAAATAATCAGACTCGAATAGGCCCCTGTTTTAAGAGCATTGCGCGACGTAGCCTTCTTGCCTTCTTCAGTTTGTGGGCCACCAGAACGTTTACGTCTTGGCAACATAACTAGTCTTTATTAAGAACATTTAAGCGCACGCCAGGCCGATCATCTGGCGTACCAATGAATTCAACCCCTGCCTCTTCAAAAGCTTTTCTTAATGCCTCAAGAGTTTTAGCTTGAGCATTAGGAACACCGTCTTCAGTTTCTAGTCTCATCAAGGTTGAAAAACCAACACCTGACTTCTCAGCAAGCTCTTTTCCAGTCCATCTCAACAATGATCTGGCAGCACGAATTTGATCACTTGTAATCAAGTAAATAATACCCTATAATGAGTAATGATTACTCAATTTAGAGTTTTCATTACTTAGATTGGAGAAAAATATGCTTAATAATCAAGATTTTGCCCTGTTGCGAGCTAAAAGTCTAGGTGGCTCAGATATTGGAGCGGTGTTGGGTGTATCCAAGTATCGAAGCGCTGTCGATGTGTGGATGGAGAAGACTGGTAAAGAAGTCAGCGTTCGAGATTCCTTACCTTTGCGCTTCGGTCAGTTCGCTGAATCCTTTGTCGCTTCGGAATACGCTCTAGCCACTGGTTTCTCCTTGGCCACACATGATGCAGCAGTGATTCATGCGCAGTATGAGTACATGCATGGACACATCGATCGATTTATATTGAATGGTGATACACCATTGATTGATGAAGATGGTAGGTTGACTGCGTCACGCATTTTGGAATGTAAGACAGCTAATCCCTTTGCTCAATCAGACTGGGGAGATCCTGGTAGTGATCAAGTACCTCTCTCCTATTTGGTGCAATGTGTTTGGTACATGATGCTCACCAATATTGATCGAACTGATTTAGCGGTTCTGTTTGGTAATGCTGACTTTAGGATTTATGAGATCACTCGCGACCTAGAGTTAGAGCAGATGGTGTTAGAACGAGCCGTATCTTTTTGGGAGAACCATGTTCTGACTGATATACCGCCTGCTGCCACATCAGAGTCTGATTACAAGACACTATTTGGTAAATCCACAGTCAGTAAATCCGTAGAAGCTCCAGCAGAGACTTGTGAGCTGATTAAGAAGCTCAAGTCACTGAATGAACAAATTGAGTCTTATGAACAAGAGGTGAGCAGCATCAAACAGAGCATCATGGGACAGATGCAAGATGCGGAAGTACTGACCTTTCACGGACAGACCTTGGCCACCTGGAAGGCGCCGAAGCCATCGCTTCGGTTAGATGCCAAGAGACTATCTGAGGAGCACCCTGATTTAGCTCATCAATACCAAGTACCCATCCAGAACAGTCGTCGCTTGGTCATCAAGGGGCTCTCATGAAAGCCCTTTCAACAGCCATCAATACTCTTTGCCAAACATTAGGATTAGATCCTGAAGAAGTTCAGCTTTGGTTAGATCAACACTTAGGTGTGCCACTCTATCCTCAGGTACAACTGCTCAGACTGGCCAATAAGTACCAGCTAGATCCTTTATCTGATGAGATCGCACTACTGCAAAATCAAGACCAAACTTATCAACCCTTCATCACGATTGATGGTTGGTCCAAACTCATTAACAATCATCCTCAATATGCAGGGATGAGTTTGAGAGACTCCACTGAACTGATTGACAATATTCCAAGCTGGATGGAATGCACTATCTATCGGAACGACAGAATCCTACCGATCGTGATCAAAGAATATCTGGAAGAAGTCAGAACCGATCATCCGTCTTGGCAACAGATGCCAAGGCGCATGCTCCGACATCGAGTCATTCAACAATGTGCGAGGTTGGCTTTTAATATTTCAAATGGCGAGAACTTATCAGCAAACACAGGCGAGCAAGCCATTCATACTAAAAATCAATCACAAAAGAGTC
>SSFP01000028.1 GCA_008015455.1 Polynucleobacter sp.
CACCCATCTAATAGAATGCAACCGAGCAATCCTGACATAGAAATAACGAGAAAGTTAAAAGAAGGATGCAATTTATGTGATTTAGTTTTATTAGATCACATGATAGTATCAGGAGACCTGACAAAGTATTATTCCTTTATTGACGAAGGAATATTGTAAGACTTATTTTTTTAACCAAAACACCCTGCCGAGGGATAGACCGAAGCAGGGTATTTTCAACCACAACAAAAAAAAGATCATGTCACAACAAATATTATTTGTAGCTGCCCAGAGCGAAGACAGGGCGCAAAAAATAGAGCAAGCACTCACAGGAAAAACAAAGTACAATTTTCGTGTTTGCTATTTCTCCGATAGCGGAGACTGGAATGTTTATCTAATGACATCCAGTAGGGTATCAAAGGAGAAGATGTACAAAACCGCAGTTAATTACTTAATTCAAAACCATTTTTAAGCATGAAACACTTATTCATTTTAGCAACCATTTTGTTCTTAGCTTCATGTAGTAGGAGCGAAGAACCCAGAAAGTTTATGACAACGTTCGATTGTTTGGAAACTTTCATCAAAACGAAACAATCCACGTTCATTATGCCCGATGATGAATACCTTGAGGAACAATTGGGAATCACCATTGACAGTGTTTTTTATTACCTTGTCTTTCAGAACGAAAGTCAAGGGATTGTTTCCTTACAGTTTCCTGAATCAAAAACAATTATTCTGCCTAATTATATGCCGTGCCAACAATACTATTTTGTTGCACTTGATACACAGGATAACAAATTAGTGCATGAGCAAATAAACAATTTGCTGGGAACTATTTATTCATCACAGACAGGTACACCCAACATAATTGCAGCATGTACAGGTACCACATATTGCCCATAACGCCATGAAAGCAATTTTAACCACATTGTTAGTTATATTTATGACCATCGCAGCAGCCGCCCAGACTTGTGGCGCACCCACCAAAAAGGGAACCCCCTGCAAAAATCGAGTTAAAGAGGTAGGTATGCATTGCCACCTCCACAGGAGCGCAGCGGAATCTGCAAATTTTGCCGCATCACAGCCTGCACAAGAGCAAAAAACATCCGAGGCGACACAATGCACAGGCATAGCCAAATCTGGCAACAGATGCCGCAATAAGACCAAAAATGTAAATGGTAGATGCCATTTACACCAATAGACCATTTTTAGTTATTAGTTATAAAATCGCCCTGCCGAGGGATAGGCCAAAGCAGGGTATTTTTCAACATTTCAAAAAAAAGATCATGAACCAAGAAGCAATACAAACCCCATTCGCTAATGAAGACCTATTTAATTTAATCCAAGCAAGACAGGGAGGTAAAATAACCATTATCGGGTTTAATATGTTAGGACTTCCATTCGCATGGCAAGCAACTGTATATAATTGCACTATGCGACAATTCGCCCAGTATTCCAATAGCGTTTTAATTGGGTTTATTCCTAAAGGTAAAAGAAAGCCAACCGGATACAGGGTAAATAGCCGAAACGATGGAGGATGTATAATTTTTGATGGATGGTTAAATCCTGATGTAAATCCATTCCCATGCAAAACCGAATATGGCAGCCAAATAAGCCTGCCGTCATTTAGTGACCAATATATGGTCACAGCATTGAAAAGCATTCCACAACAACCTATATTCAATAACACAGGCATAACAGCATAAAACCATGAAAACTGAAATACAAGATCAAATAAAATTAGCAGTCACAAAATTAAAAGGACTGCCAGATACCAAACAGGCAGCAATCTGGGAAATCGAAAATACCGATAACCTATCAAATTTTTTTGGCAATAAATCGTATAGTTTCAACTTCGATCAAGATGCCAAAGTAGGAGATATTAGAAATGGTGGTTTTTTTATCATTTCGACTTGTGTCCACATTGTTACGCAAGAAGACGTTAAGCAAGAAAAAATACAAGAAACAATAACTTTAGCCACCGAAGAATTAAGGAAAAACCCTACAATTTATCAGGCTGCAATCTGGGAAAACATAAACATAAAGACAGGGGTAAAAAAATATACTTATTCCTTTAATCAGGAAGCGCATAAAGACGACATTAATAGTCTTGATGCCGAAAACACTGCCCTATGTGTTGCCACCATTATAAACCCAATTTATGAGGATACAAAAAACTTCGAGCAAGAAACGGCAAGTAAAGCTATCCAATCCAACGTAGAGAAAACAATTAATTCATTGGTAGAGAAAATTTTTACATTCATATACCAAAAACACAGCGACATAGATGGGTGGTCGGTTTGGAAAGTTGTCAAACCAAGCGGAGTAATATATATTATCCATTCATTTTGTTCTAATATTGGACACATAGAAACTCTTACTAATGGGAGCATAGAAATTTGTATTGCCTCAATTCCTAACTTTTATTACAATCAAAAACCATGAAAACAATACACAGGGCATCATTACCACAGTTACCAATACATTACAATGGTAGAGAATACTATTTAGAACACATCCCTTTCAATGCGCTATTAAAACAACCTGTTTTATTTGACTACCTGCAAAACTTTGAAAAACAGGGTAGAAAGATAATTCAATGCATGGTTCTGTCAAGACGACTGAAAGGAGCCACAGACTTATTAGGCAAGCCATACCAACCCAACGCACACTATTTTATCACAAAACCAAACTAATCAAAAATGGACTTATTCAGCAACATTACAACCCAACCCCAACAAGAAGAACCAACCACCGCCACCCCAGAGACAGGGACAACGGAAACCAAGGATAAAGACGGTAATTCCGTATTCGAAAAAGCAAATTTTGATACCAGAAAGCAACTTAACCGAGGTAGCAAAATAATCACGGATGATATGATTACCAGAGACGGCATTACCATCGAATCATTGGAGCAATTAGGGATGCCAATTTTCAAGTATAAAACCCAAGTAACATTACATGGGATATACAACGGCAATGTAGACAGGGTGGGCGATTACAGGTACAAGTATCTTATACACAATCAAAACAAGTCAATAGGCATTAAGTACAATGCCATTGACTACGACAAGAAGAAAACCATTTATGGGTATCTTCGAGACGTATTGGGGCACAGAACGACCGAAAACAGCACGGAGTTTTATTCTGACAAATGGTCAAAATTTACGCACGACAAAGAAGAACTATTGACCATGTACGAAGCAGCCAAGAAAGACGCAAACAAAATAAACACCTCGTTAATGTACGGCACATTGCGAGTATTTTTAGCCCAGATCCCATTCATGGGCGTAACAGTGGTTACCAGAATAGATGTGAATGCTATTTACCAACAAAATGTTTTGCCATTCATTGAATCAGTGACAGGCAGAACAATTGCAGAATGCGACCAGTACATAGCCGATAAAATTGCACAGGCACAGGCACAGAAACAAGCAGAGCAGGAAAGGCAAAACAAGCTAAAGGAAGAAGAAGAAGAGCGCAGGAGGCCAACCAAAGAAGCATTTATTCAGAGCATGAAAGATGCAGGGTACATTTGCGTAAAAGGAACGTATGGCAGAATCCCACTTAACAAGACGTTTATTACATGGTCATGGCACTTTGACTTAATCAAAGCCCAGTACAACAAAATGACAAAAGAGGGAACGCAAAAATACCCAAGACAAACATACACATGGGGGAAAGTAGGAGCCAATATTCCCGAGGAAGCAGAAACAATTCAGCTATCAGATTCAGGATGGAAAAAAGACCCCAAAGATGTTATTACATATTGGATAAAAGAAACCGATTACAGACAAGCAGATCAGGAACCCTCCAAAAAGCCTGCAAACGGCACCCTATTGAATGCAGGGTTGAAAGCTATCCAATATAGCGATAAGTCCATTTTAATCATTGCAAACGACGCCACAAGGCCATTTACAGACGAATTACGCAAGGTTGGAAAGTATGGCAAATGGTTCAAAGTAAATGGAACCAATACCGCAGGATGGATATGTTCAGCCAACAATGAAACCGCAAAAGCTATTTTATCACAGCAATAAAACCAATATCATGTACGCAGTTATAGGTAAATACACAAACGAAGTAGTAGCCATTCACAAAACTTTTAACAAGGAAATGGCAGAAATATTTTTCACCAATGCATCCAGAAAAATGGCAAGCATTTCTTACAGAGATTTAGAAGCTATTGAACTTTGCGAAGTTCAGAACAAAAGCAATGCAGACCTCGCAACGGAAGGCAATTCATGGCTATTTAAGCAAACCGGAGATCGGTTAATTAATGGCCTACAAATTTTATCAACCATTAAAAAGCATAATTTTTAACATGAAAACATTTCAAATATTTTGGCACGACCTGACGGAAGAAGCGCAAGAAAGATTGCAAGAACTGTATGACGACAATTATTCTGATGTCATTCCTATTGCGACCATTGATATTGAAGAAGAAGAAGATGATGATGATGATATTGAAATGGTTACATCAAATGGTTACTTTATAATTTTTCAACACGTAATCAGCGAAAAATACAGGGTATTAAAAAAACCACTTAAAATGCTGCCTGAAAAATTTGAAACAAGCGAAGAAGCATATCAATGGGCAATGAAAAATATTGTAGATATAGATGGGAAGGTTTTTTACACATACGAAGAGATAATGGAAAAATTTCCTAATGATATTTTTGATTTTTCAGGAGTAGAAGACATTTACGAATGGTACTATGAGAAAGGAACAAACACTCCAGTATGGTATCCATCCCATAAAATAGATCACCCATGTTAATCCTATTAATTTCACTGGGAGCAATAGGAATATGCGCTCTATTGCTCCCACCAAAAAAAACCATAAAATGACACAACAAGCTCAACAAAAAGTGGAGATCATAAAAAGCTACATCCATGCAGTGCATAATCCAAATATAGAAATGTGTACCGTAATGGGCAGCTTTGTTTGCCAAATTTCAATACCACATACTCAAGGTAGTTTTTTTGTTGCACCCTTTTTCAGAGAAGGACAACCAAGTTTGTACAACTTTTACCACAACAAAGATTACGCCATCCCGATGGACAAGTTACAACAGATGGTATTTCAAAATTTTATAAAACAAGATCCTTCGGGGATGGTTGGCGACATTCAACCAATGGGATATACAAGCAAGCAAATGGAAGAATACGATATTCCTCTTAGCTATATGCTTTATTTAATCCTAAACAACCATATTCAATTCAACCTTTCAGACAAAACATACCTATGACACAGAAACAGCCAACAGCAGGTAAAAGACCTCGCGTAAAAAGATTAAACATTTCCAATATGCAACCAGACTATCTGGGAGCACCATCACAGCAGGAAAAACCGTTCAAGTGGATGAAGAATACCCACGGAACATACCTCGGAGCAAAATGCCTGAAAACAGGGAAATTTTGGGTTAAAATTTATTCAGACAAAACAGCTGCGCAAAAACTTTGCGATCATGTACGGAAATTTGGCTTTGTTGGTCATGTGACCAGTGACAGGCCTTTCAGGATTGAAAAATCAAATCATTAATACCATGAGCAATACAATCATTATAGACATCACAGGCGGTCTGATCCAATGGATCGCTTCTTCAGACCCTGACTTAAAGATTGTCGTCATTGACAACGAAATCCAAGAAGACGATATCGAAATCAGGGCTACCGTTCCTCTTAATAACGACGAAAGTGTTTTTCATGCACATTGTTGCCATCCCGATATTATCATGGGAGAAAAGGAAGGAACCAATTTTTATAACACAGTCAAAAAGCAATTGGAAAAATGAAAAAGCTAACCCCATACCCAAAATCACCCTTTAACCTCAACTTAGATGTCAGACATGAGGATTTTATACCTGACTTCGAAGAAGCAATGGACTACGGTCCGGCATTGGTCAAGCACCAGGTTGACAACAATTACAGATGGGTGATAGCAACCCCCAACCTTTCAGTTATTTTTATTTGGGATATAAATACCCAAAAATGGATACAACCTCAAATTGACAAACTCGATACCATAAATACAATGCTGACAGAATGCGGATGCACAGAACACACCGTAGCCAATGACGGAATAGTTAAGCGAAGACAATACTTTGACAGAAGCAAATACTTTTACGAACAAATAGGGTATAACAGATTCGACCCACCTGTTACAGATCAGGGCAACTTCCTTTAAAATAAATTCGCAATAATCTTTGCCATATCGCAAATAATTCCTAAATTCACATAACAATTCGCAAGATGAAACAAAAATTCGCAGCCATCCACAGAGGGCAGGCGCACACAATGCCTAATGGTGTGACGCACACACCCTACTATTTCACTTCTCCAAACATCCAAGGCAAACCCCTGTTTTTGGGAGTTCTTTCCAATTATCCCGAGGATCGCATCCGGACACGCCAAGGCAGGGCAGACATAGCGGCCAAAATTCGCAGCTTGCGCAAGACAGGGTTCACATACATTCATGGGCACGGACCAACCATCCCTGAGATAATCGACCTGTTACAGACTTCAGCAACTATCCTGAAAACCGACAACACAGTTTCGGGATTGGTTCCCGAGCATACGGACTACATGGTTTTTTCTGGCATCATTACCACCGATACCGGCAGGCAGATCCAATTCGTCCACAGGGTATATGCACCACACCTGATGCACCGGATACAAAATGCAGTATCCAAATTTGCCATTTATTCCGAAGAATTGCAATTTTCCCAAAATTCATTTCGAAAAACATTCATTTCACAACCGGCTATCTCTTTTTAGCCGGGGAAAATACAACACCATGCCAAATAATATTTCGCACAACAATAGAAACTTCCTTATCCAAATGGTCGGCAGGGGAATAGTTTTCAATTGTGGTCACCAAAAGCTACAATCTGAAATACTTCGCAATGACTATCAAGACTTTAAACAATTCGCAGACGAAGCACCCATAGGAGTATCCCTGACTTATACAAGCATAGACGATGCCCAGCAGTACAAGATCACAGTCATAGAGCCACAAGAACCATTTACACCCAACCCATGACAACACCCTGCCGACACTGGTCAATACCCGACCCCATGACAGGGATGCCATCCACAATGACGGCACCATCCCTGCCCGCACCCAGATCGCCCATAGACGCCCATTGTACGGAGCCAGGGGTAATTGTGGTGTACAACATGGAAAACATTACAGCGTTCACTCAGGGGCCTGTGACGTGGCGTCATAACGATATTCTGGTCATGCCCATCATCAAGTACGACGAACTACATGGCGACAGGGTATATTTGATTATTATTTTCGATTTTTTTGTTTAACAAAGAGAAAGAAAAAGTTAAACACCCTGCCGCGGAGGGGTTAAAAACGAGTTCCCTGACGTGGCAAAACGGACGTTTTTGGATGATGTAATGCTTTAAATTGCGATGCATAACATGGTGATTATCAGCAAGTTACGACGTGTAAGTTAAAGTAATGGTTTAACGTAAAAATGTAAATTCGCAGCAATGAGCGAGAACAAACAAAGATTTGAGGAAATCAAAAGCCCTGATGAGCAGAGAGCTATTAGCCATTTAGAGCAATGCGTTATTGACGGAGACATAGACAGGTTGGTCAATACGCTAAAAATAATTCTGAAAAAGGTTGATGCCTCAACGTACAGGTATAATGTAGAGGACAGTGTTCGAGCGGTAGAGTCGGACCAAATGGACTTGATAATGTGTAGGGTCTTAGGGATAAACATAATTGTCCCAACAAAAGGCTTTATAGGATGGCTTGAAG
>SSFP01000091.1 GCA_008015455.1 Polynucleobacter sp.
AGGCAGAACCTAATTTATACAAGGCAGACTTCAAGCAGCACGTAACGAAATATATAAAGAGTTAGAACTCTTTCCAGAAAACAAACGTTCTTACTATATGCTTGGGCTTATATATGGTTATATGCATGAGGAAAAGTTAGCAATAGAAGCTTTTGGAAAGTTCATCGAATGGAAACCAGAGAGTTGGGCAGCAAGAAATGATAAAGCGTGGCTCGAGTTTAGAATTGGAGATATTGATGCAGGACTAGAAACTATTTCTCCTGTTGCTCATTTAGTTGATAATGCCTGGGTGCAGAATACGTATGGGGTACTTCTTATGAATAAGGGTAGGTATGCCGAGGCACATACAGCACTCACCTATGCTCAGATAGCAGCGGAAAAACTTACCACAAGAGATTGGGGGGCAACTTACCCGGGGAATGATCCGCGTGTATACAATCAAGGACTAGAGGCAACAAAAGTAAGCATACAAAATAACACGGCGCTTCTTGCGGAAAAATATAAGTAGCGTAGTGTGTATAAAAAAATAAGCTCTATGTCATACCGTGTTACACTTTCCTTAAGAAATACGTATGACACACGCTCACAAAAAACTCTACCAGCATTTTAAAAAAGCAAACAAGAACTATCTCGGAGGGGTCGCTGTCTTAGCTGTAGTTGTTTCTGTTTTTTTTGTACTAAAAGAAACAAACCCATCTGTTTCTGAACTTGCCTTCTCAGGAAATTCAAGTCTCGGGGCTACGGCTGGAGTCATTATACCTGCATCAGGAGAAAGCGCTCCTACATACGAGACATATAACTCTTATAACTCTTACGAAACATACAACTCTTACGAAACATACAACTCTTACGAAACATACAATACCTACAATTCGTATGAAACCTATAACTCTTACGAAACGTATAATACCTACAATTCGTATGAAACCTATAACTCTTACGAAACATACAATTCGTACGAGACATACGACCCAACTCCATATGTTGGGAGTGCTACACTTCAAGGTTCAAATGTAAACGACGTTACGGTTACTATTACGTGTACAAATTCTACCAACTACCAAGTACGTAGAAGTAATGGAACTATTGTGTACTCTGGGACATACTCCGGTTCCCCTATCACAACAGGCGGACTAGGTGGTGCTGATACCTATACCGTGTACTGTCGTTACAACTCAACAAATAGCGCTCCAACAAATCTAGTAGTTAACAGCGGTATATTTGCCGCGCAAGTTGGAACACTCACCGCAAGTCCACGGTCTATCAAGCGAGGTGGATCAACTGCGCTCACATGGGACCTAGAAATAGCATCAAGTACATGCCGTCTACGCGCGCTACCTCTCTACCCTGCTTTGTGTGATGATGTATCTTGTAAAGCTCCGCGCGATGCAGCTATATCAGTACTTAACAACACACTTACCAACGGAAACACTGACATGAACGATCCTTACTGGCTACGCAACGGTACAACTCGTACGATGATAGCAGCACTCACCCAGGCGGCATATAACACAACACATGCAAAAGGAAAGAAAACTGTTCCTATCGAATACTCAACAACATTTAACCTTCGTTGTGGCGATCTATCACAATCTCAACAAGTAAATGTACTCGTAACTGACGAACTTGAACAATAGGAGGACACGACACATGAAAGAAGCTCTACGGAACACGCTGAGGAAACTGAAATCACTTGCCACAAAAAACGGCTTATATTCTAAGAAAGCAAAAGTTATATATGTAATTCTTTTTGCTTTCTTTGCTGTTAGCTTGGCTCTGTATGTTGGCACAAACTTTACTAACATTCTTTATAAAAATAATAAAGTTAGTATTTCAGAAAATAAAACAATAGAACTTGCACGGTCCATCAAAGAATCATGCTCAACTCCAGATGGAAACAAAAAACAAGATTGCTATAAGTTTGAGCTGCGCAAAGTGGTTAGAATCTACGGGCTCGCAAATGGTGAAATGATTCTTTCGTCTCTTCAAGATATAGATGACTTTACAAAAAGTTGCCACGTAATCGCGCACAACATGGCAAGCGAAGCTTATAGAAGGAACCCTGCTGACTTTTATAAGTTAATTGAATCAGTTAACGTAAACGCCTGTGGGAGTGGTTTTTTGCATGGCGTACTAGAAGCTTACGCAACAACTAATCCAGACATACCTATCGACGGCGATTTTACAAACGAGATTTGTGGTCAAGGAAACAATGAATACAGAAAAAGGACATGTGTTCACTTTGTTGGGCATGTATTTTTAGTAAATGCATTCGGCAATTTAGAAGAAGCCCTCACACTATGTAAAGACTTACGACCAGAGTGGCAATTTAACTGTTACGACGGTATTTTTATGGAAGACCATCAAAAACTGATTCTTGCTGAACACGGTATGTTTCCCCTCCCCACACTCAACAAAGAGTACTTTAACAAAATCGAAGGGTTTTGTTTGAAGACGAAAGGTATTATGGCAAAAGCATGCTGGACAGAGATGGCTGAGATGTATGCACATGCATATGGGTATGTGCCTGATATTATTTTCAAAAACTGCTCAAAAGCTCAGACAGATGAATTTGATAGAGATTGTTATTCAAAAGGTGTTATAGCTATGGCTATATACCCGGGCTTCGACACAGCGTCAAAACTAACTTCGTTATGTGCGTACTATCTACAAGATATGAAGCTATATGATTCATGTACTCAAGTTCTTATTTCTTCTCTCATTTATAACTCTCCAAAGTTTACATCGCGAGGAGTTACCCTGTGTTCGAGTGTTCCTTCAGGTTACGCAGAAGAGTGTTTTAAGAAACTAGCTAAGCGTCTACATGAAACTCTAGCAAACAAAGATTTTAGAGCGCAATTTTGTCAACTAATCCCAGAAATATATAGACAGACCTGCTCGCAGTAAAACTTTATCTGTACGTCAACGTTTATCCTGATATACTACATATATGATGTTTAACATTTGGCCATACCTTCTTCGCTTAGCTGTGGCGTTTTATTTTATCTACCCTCATGCGAACAGTCTCTTGGAGGGTGCAAAGAAAACAAAGATGGCTGTATTTGCGTGTATCAACGAATACATTCCACAAACGGTTGCTTTTACACTCTGGCATGCGTTCTTTGTCATCTTGGGTATACTCATCCTCATTTGGCCTCGACCGATACTTCCGCTTATCGTAGCTTTGATCATCATTTCAAGTGAGCTGTATATCAACTTTTCACTTCACAGTTACACAGCATCTAACATGCTCCTCTTTGTTCTTCTACTCGTTACGCTTGCGCTCATCATTTATCATTCTCGACCACAGTTTAGATAAAAAGCTGGCCGCCTACGGCGGCCAGCTTTTTGTTATACTCTACCTACATGAAGACGTCTTTAGACTCCCCTATTTCTTCGATTAACAAACTTTCAGAAGTTCATGCAGAAGGACTACATCGCCTTGGAATAAAAAGTATTCGAGACCTGCTCTATCACTTTCCGACCCGATATGCAGATTCTCGAGAAGAATCAAGTGTTTCAACGCTTGTAAAAGGAGCACCTGTAACCATATATGGCGTTATGGAAAAAGTCACTGTGCGCAGAAGTTTCAAAGGACATATTCCTATGACAGAAGCACGCGTTGCAGACGATACAGGCACGGTACGTTGTATATGGTTTAACCAAGCGTATATCGGAAAGATGTACCCAAACGGTACAAAAGTAAAAATAGCAGGCACTGTACAAGAAGATAGTAAGGGTACGTTTCTTTCTAATCCAAGCATTGAACGTTTGGAGACACTTCCTGAGCGTGCAGACTCGCTTTTTGCAACAGCTGTACCGCCAGAATTTTTAATACCAGTCTACAGAGAAACAAAAGGTGTTTCTTCAAACTATCTCTATATACTCATCAAAAAAGCAATTTCAGGTGGCATATTAGACGAGATACATGACCCTATTCCTCCACATATTCTCAAGAAGCTAAGCCTACCCGAACTTAAAGATGCTTTTTTGTACATACATTTCCCAAAGAACGAGCCATACACTGTTGCTGCGCGAAAACGTTTTGCTTTTCAAGAAATATTTTTCATGCAACTGAAACAGTACCGAGAAAAAGTTGACGCGAAGCACTCTCTTGCTTATTCAATTAAACGCACCCAACAAGTAGATGATTTTATTTCATCATTTCCTTTTACCCCAACACAGGCACAAGTTGATGCAATAGACACACTACTAGATGATATGAATCGTAGTGACCCAATGGGACGACTTCTTGAAGGAGATGTAGGTAGCGGTAAAACATTTGTCGCAGCAGTGGCAGCGTATGCGACATTACAAAACAGAGTAGGTAAAGCAGGTCCCCCTCTTCAAGTTGCATATATGGCGCCAACCGAAATTCTCGCAAAGCAACATTTTGAAAGCTTTATACAATTCTTTGAAGGCACAGGTATAGAGATTGGACTACTCACTGGATCTGGTTGTAAAAAGTTTCCAAGCAAGTCATATGGAGAAACCTATACAGACATATCACGAACACAACTCTTGAAATGGCTATCTGAAGGGCGGGTATCTATCGTTATAGGGACGCACGCGCTTATCCAAAAAACAGTAACCTTTGCAAATCTTGCTTTAGTCATTATTGACGAGCAGCATCGCTTTGGTGTGCGCCAGCGAAAAATGTTAGCACATAAACAAGGAG
Source organism: Polynucleobacter sp. (assembly GCA_008015455.1). Taxonomy (GTDB): domain Bacteria; phylum Pseudomonadota; class Gammaproteobacteria; order Burkholderiales; family Burkholderiaceae; genus Polynucleobacter. Next base: position 4,679 of record SSFP01000091.1, read on the forward strand.
ACACACGCAAAGAACTTCCTCACCTTCTTTCGATGACCGCTACCCCTATCCCACGAACGCTTGCCCTTACTATGTTTGGAGACCTAGACCTCACAGTGATCGACCAAATGCCAAGTAACCGTAAACGCATCATCACTGAAATTGTGCCAACATCTAAACGTGAAGCAACATATGAACATATTAGATCTGAACTAAAGCAAGGTAGACAGGTATATGTTATTTGTCCGCGCATTGACGAACAAGATGAAGAAGAACGACAAAAAAGAATGTTGAAAAGTGTTAAAGAAGAGGCACGTCGTTTGGCTGATGTTATATTTCCTGAATTTATAGTGGATATCCTGCATAGCAAAATGAAAAAAGAAGAGAAGGAAGAAGTGATGGAGGATTTTCTTGCAAAAAAGTCTGACATTCTGGTTGCCACATCTGTTGTTGAGGTTGGGGTGAATGTTCCAAATGCAACATGTATCGTCATTGAGCATGCTGACCGTTTTGGACTTGCTCAGCTTCACCAGTTACGTGGACGAGTAGGACGAGCGGAACATCAGTCATACTGCTATCTCTTTACAGAAAGCACAGGAGAAATGACACAGAAGCGACTAGAGGCACTCGTAACAGCAAAGAATGGATTTGAACTTGCAGAGCAAGACATGCTTACGCGCGGCATTGGAACACTCATGGATGGCAAACAATGGGGCATGAGTGACCTTGCGATGGAGGCTATCAAGAACCCAAAGCTTGTAGAGATAGCGCGCCAAGAAGCCAGAAACCTTATCGACAATGAGCCG
>SSFP01000023.1 GCA_008015455.1 Polynucleobacter sp.
ATTTATTAGGAAAAGCAAAGTACATTAGAAAAGTATATTTAAGTACATTATAGAGATAAAAAATGGAGCCAGTAGGATCCATTTTTTATTATAAGAATTCGATTTGAAATTCTCTACCGATTTTTTGCCAGTCTGCTGATTCTTTTTCAAGCCCAAACTGTGTCAAAGGATTACTTTTAGCCCAGGCTTTAGATACTTTTAGCAAATATCCACCCTCTATTTCCTTCACCAGAATATCTGGAATTGGCTCATCATCTCGACGTCGACAAATAACGTGTGCCAATCTAAGACAAAAGAGCATGCGCCAATCAATATAGGCAGACCCTACTGAAATCTTGCCAAGCTTGCCAGTATGCCCTAGTAAGAGTGCTGCTAATCTGGCTTGGTCTAGTCTTGAGAATCCAGGCATATCAGCATGAGAAGCAATATATGCAGAATGTTTGTGGTAACCATTATGAGAGATCGTTAAGCCAATCTCATGAAGCTTAGCTGCCCAAGAAAGGATATGAAGATTATCTTTGCGGTCTTCATGCTTAGGCTTAGGAAATTGATTTAAAAAATGAACAGCAGTTTCACTGACGCGCTTGGCTTGTTGGCGATCCACACCGTAGCGCTGCATAAACTGTTCAACAGTCACAAAACGCATATCGTGGTGTTGTGAGCGACCCATTAAGTCATATAAAACACCCAGGCGAAGAGCTGCCTCAGTGACTTCCATGCGATTGATATCCAACTCTTCAAAGGCTGCGATCATGATCGCTAGTCCTCCCGGCAAAACGGGCTTACGATCACCTTTTAAGCCAATCAAACTCGACTTATCAACATACTCAGAATCAATCAGGGATTTTTTAAGTAACTGCAATCCTTCAAGAGTAATGACTCCACCAGCACCACTCACGGGTAAATCGTGAGGGATTCCGTCAAAGCCATTCAAAGCAATTAATTCTGCAATAGCTCTAGCCGTACCTGAAGAACCTATGGATTGCTTCCAACCCATCTTCTTAAATTGCGTTGAAATAGCTTGAATTTCCCGTCTGGCAGCAGTTTGCGCTTGCTTAAAACTATGAGCATCAACAAGACCATCTGGGAAATATTGCTGGCTAAAAGATACACAGCCAATATACAAAGACTCTAATAATTTTGGCTCCTAACCATCCCCAATGATAAATTCAGTCGAACCACCACCAATATCGAGGACAAATCTTTTTCCATCACAGGTTGGCGCGTCATGAGCTGCGCCAATATAAATTAATCGAGCCTCCTCGCGACCAGCAACTACCTCAATAGGAAAGCCTAATAGTTTTTCAGCCTCTTTGATAAAAGTATCAGCATTTCTGGCAACTCTGAGCGTATTGGTAGCAACTACCCTCACCTGCTTCGGATCAAAGTTTTTAAGACGATCGCCAAATCGATGGAGTGCTTTAAGACCCCTTGAGATCGATTTTTCATCTAACTTTTTATCCTGCGTTAAACCTGCTGCTAATCGGACTGACTCTCTTAATGTATCAATTGGCTGAACTTGAGTACCGGAGGGTGTTTGAATAACCCGAGCAATAACCATCCTAAAACTGTTTGAACCAAGGTCAACAGCGGCTACAAGTTCTTCAGGGGACTTTTCTGGGATTTTTGCTGACAAAATATAAAAATCTAATTGGTTTAAGACCTATAAGGCATTAGATTATGACTTTATTGTGACAATTGAATGACAAATCAAATTCACATGAATGTCATCTTTTTGACACACTAAATTGTCAAACTTGATGCATGCAGATAAAGACATCATCTAAGACTCCCTTACTCAATCGCGAACTAGGCGTTCTTGAATTTAATGCCCGTGTTTTACAGCAAGCAGAAAATCCTAAAACTCCCCTGCTCGAGAGATTGCGATTTGTTTGTATTGTATCTAGCAATATGGACGAGTTCTTTGAAATTAGAATGTCTGGCATCAAAGAGCAACTCAAAAATAACCATAAGAATAAAACTCCCGATGGCATGTCAATTACCGAGGCGTATGACATCATTGCCGAAAAAGCTCACGAACTAGTTAACAAGAAATATAAGTTACTTAAAGACGACATTCTTCCTAAGATTGCTAAACAAGGGGTTGCTTTTCATACCCATGACCAATGGACCCCTGCCCAAAGAGCTTGGGCAAAAGAATTCTTTACAACAGAATTAGTTCCTTTATTAACACCGATTGCTTTAGATCCTGCGCACCCCTTTCCTAAAGTCATCAATAAAAGCTTGAATTTCTTCATCACCCTTGAAGGTGAAGATGCATTTGGTCGTAGCGCCAAACTTGCTGTCGTTCAGGCTCCACGCTCACTACCTCGTGTTGTAGCAATGCCTAAGCATTTATCGGATACACCACACAGCTTTGTACTTTTATCATCCTTTATGCATGCATTTGTGCCTGAATTATTCCAGGGCATGAATGTTACTGGCTGCCATCAATTTAGAGTAACGCGTAACTCAGATCTATTCGTGTCAGAAGACGATATTACAGATCTTAGAGCTGCTCTTCAGGGTGAGTTACCAACTCGTCATCTGGGAGATGCCGTCCGACTTGAAATCAAATCGGACATGCCGGATGAACTCACTGACTACTTACTTGAAGTAGAGGGCTTGAACCCTAAAGATTGTTACCGACTGGATGGACCTGTGAATTTAGTACGTTTGGTACAGATTCCAGACTTAGTGGATCGACCTGACTTGAAGTTTGCTGATCATCAACCTACCAAGTCAGTTCATCTTCAACCGGGTACCGATATTTTTGAATTATTGGCTCATGAGGATGTTCTACTGCACCACCCTTATGAGAGCTTTGACCCTGTTTTAGATCTCCTCAGAGCGGCGGCAAAAGACCCTCATGTTTTAGCAATTAAGCAAACTGTCTATCGAACAGGCGATCAATCACTTGTGATGGATGCATTGATGGAAGCCGCCCGTAATGGCAAAGAAGTGACAGTTGTAGTAGAACTCTTGGCACGCTTTGATGAGCAAACCAATATTTCTTGGGCCGCCAAGCTTGAATCCGTTGGCGCTCATGTTGTCTATGGTGTCGTTGGACATAAATGTCATGCCAAGATGCTTTTAGTGGTTCGCAAGGAAGTTATACCGGGTATAGGTCGTCGCAAAGACAAAACAGTTCTCAAGCGCTATGCTCATTTAGGAACTGGAAATTACCACCCCAAAACTGCCAAGCTTTACAGTGACTTCGGTTTAATGACTTCAAACCCTGAAATCTGTGAAGACATGCACCATGTCTTTATGCAACTGACAGGCACAGGACGCAGAACGCAACTCAAACAGTTGTGGCAATCTCCATTCACAATGCATGCTGAATTAATTGCGCATATTCAAGCTGAAGCAAGAGCTGCTAAAGCAGGTAAAAAGGCGCACATCATGGCTAAGATGAATGCTTTGCTAGAACCCACCATTATTCAAGAGCTTTACAAAGCGTCACAAGCTGGAGTGAAGATTGATCTGATTATTCGTGGGGTTTGCGCACTCCAACCTGGGGTTCCAAGCCTCTCAGACAATATCAAAGTGCGTTCTATTATTGGTCGCTTTTTAGAGCACCATCGAATTTATTACTTCTATGCCAATGGTGAAGAAACTCTCTATTTATCATCTGCCGACTGGATGGATCGCAACCTATTCCGTCGAGTAGAAGTAGCCTTCCCAGTTTTGAATAAGAAACTTAAAGCACGAGTGATTAAAGAAGGTTTGAGAATGTTACTCAAAGACAATTGCACTGCATGGCAGATGAATTCTGAAGGGGCTTATGCGCAAATCAAACCAAGGGCAGGTAGTACGCTTTATGTAGGGCAAAAGGAATTGGTTAAGCTACTCGCGTAAGTGAGTAGCTTATTAATTAGCTTAGTGAGCTAATCGTTGCTTACCGAAAACTAAAGAAAAGCGACTGCCAACACCTACTTTAGATTGAATCTTTAATTCACCTTGATGGCGACTGATGACATGTTTGACAATCGCCATGCCCAAACCAGTTCCACCGGTATCTCGTGAGCGGCTTCGATCCACTCTATAGAATCGCTCTGTGAGCCTTGGAATATGTTCCTCAGCAATTCCAGGACCCGTATCCTCTACTGAGAATTCAGCGACTCCCTCATCCAAAGCTTGCCATTTAGCCATGACACGACCCCCTGCCGGTGTATAGCGGATGGCATTGGATACAAGATTGCTAAATGCAGAATAAATCTCAGCCTCATCACCCAAAACACTTTGCTCACTTAAGCATTCAAATGAAATCTCATGCTGCCCCTGAGACAAACCTTCTGCATCAAGCTTTAACCTTGCAAACAACATATTCATCGGGATTTTTTGAGAAATAGGAGGCTCTGGATTACCTTCTAATTTTGCTAGCGTTAAGAGATCATCCACCAAGGTCTTCATACGTCCTGTTTGGATATTCATCATCTCTAAATAACGCTGACGATCTTCGGCATTTAAATCTAACTCTTGAACTGTCTCCAAAAAACCTGCCAAAACTGTTAATGGCGTCTTAAGTTCATGAGACACATTGGCAACAAAGTCCCGACGCATGGCATCAGTCTTTTCAATTTGAGAAACATCCTGAGACAAAATCAGTTTTTGCTTATCTCCATAGGGAAATATCTGAACATCTAGGGTGTACTCTTCAAAGTTACCCATATTGGTCAAACGAATAGGGTCGCGATAATTCTGTCTCACAATATATTGAACAAACGCTGGCTTGCGCAAAATATGAGTAATTCGTTGCATTGCATCTCGCCTTGGATTTAAACCAAAGTGAGCTCCAGCAATCGCGTTACACCATTCCATTTGATCATCTTCATTGAGCATCACTACGCCATTTGGAGAAGCTTGAATCGCCTGTATAAAACGCTGGTGTTGTTGCTCTACTTCAAGCACTTGGTCACGCCAAGAGCGAACTAATTTATGAAGTCGATAATAAATCTCTCCCCAAATACCTAAAGCACCCGGAACCTCTCCATAACTAGGGGAAAGTAATAATTTTGATAATTTAGAAGCGTGCCATAACTGGTGCACCAACAATAACGCCAAACAAATCACTGCTGTTGCCCAACCAGCCGTTGCACTAACGCCCCCCCCAATTGCCCAAGAAAGGATCACAACGATGGAGGCAATGGTGAATAAACGGGTTTGAAGTGACAACATAGACGACATCTTAACAAGGCTTTTAAAGATTCAAAAATATTTCAAAAAAACTACTTTTTGCTGTCAAAAAGCCTCTCTAAGCTCCCACAAGTAAAGAATGAGTGAATGATGCAAATACGATGACCAAGATTGAGACTAAAGAAAGTTCAGAGCGCTATCTTGAAGATATCAGCAAAGATGTTTCTTCAATGGAATTTTCTGAAAAAATGTTCCGCCAAAAGCTGATTTATTATTCTTTTTTAGTCACCAGCTCAAAATATTTAGAGCTACCCTACCCATTCAAGGGAAAGAATAGCCCTAACTAGTTACTGGCGTCTTGGTTAAACGATAACCACTGCCGCGCACTGTCTCAATCATGTTTTGGCAATTTGCAGGAGCTAAAGAGGCTCTCAGACGTTTAATGTGAACATCCACTGTTCGCTCTTCAACAAACACATGATCACCCCAAACTTTGTCTAAAAGCTGTCCGCGTGAGTGAACACGCTCTGGATGGGTCATTAAGAAATGAAGCAGTCTAAACTCAGTTGGACCTAGATCAAGTGTTACTTCCAAAGCACCGTCTGTTGCTGTCACGCGATGTGACACAGGATCCAATCTTAGATGATTGATCTGCACCATCTCATCGGCTAATTGAGGAGCTCTTCTTCTTAAAACAGCCTTAATACGAGCAACCAGTTCCTTAGGAGAGAATGGCTTGGTGATGTAATCATCAGCGCCTGCTTCTAAGCCAGCGATCTTGTCCATCTCTTCGCTTCTAGCGGTTAACAAGATGATGGGAATATCTTTTGTACGCTCATTAGCTCGCAATTCTTTAGCAAATTGCACACCAGATTTTCCAGGCAACATCCAATCAAGCACCACCAAATCAGGCAAAACTTCTTTCATTAATTGCGTTGCCTGATCAGTCTGAAATGCGCGAATTGGCAAAAAGCCTGCGTGGCTTAAATTAACCGCAATTAATTCTGCAATGGAAGGCTCATCTTCAACGATGAGAATACTACTGGCCATATTTAGCTATTTGCCTCTTGTGATAATTGCTCATGAGGAAGATGACGAACATCCGTACCTTTAACGATATAAATCACAAATTCCGCAATGTTCTTGGCGTGATCACCAATACGCTCAACAGCTTTAGCAATAAACAACATGTCTAAAGCGACTGAAATCGTACGTGGATCTTCAGACATATAACTAACCAACTTACGAACAAAGGCTCTGAATTCTTCGTCAATTTGCTTATCTTCATGAACCACTTCAGCAGCTGCTTTGGTATCCAATCTAGCAAAGCAATCCAAGCTACGACGCAATAAAGATACTGCCATCTGACCAGAAAGTCTGATTTCAGCTGTATTAATGCTATGCGAAGCACTATCTTCCATGATGTGCTTAGTTCTTCTAGCAATACGATCAGCCTCATCACCAGCACGCTCTAGATTAGTAATTGCCTTTGATACCGCCATCACTAAACGCAAGTCCCGAGCTGTTGGTTGACGACGTGCAATCAATTCTGTACAAGCAGAGTCAATTTCAATTTCAAAATCATTCACTTCACGCTCGCGCGCCATGACTTGGTCAGCTAAATCTCCATCCAAGTTAGCAAATGCGCGCATCGCCATAGCTACCTGTGACTCGACAACGCCCCCCATTTCTAGCAGCTTGCCGCATACAGAGTTAAGGTCAGCGTCAAACTGAGAGGATAAGTGTTTATCTGGCATATTGTTCTCCTAATTCTTAATTGATGGCTTGGTTATTTTTATGATTAACCAAAGCGACCAGTAATGTAGTCTTCTGTCTCTTTACGTTTTGGTTTAATGAAGATCTCATCCGTTTTGCCAAACTCAACCATTTCACCAAGATACATATAAGCTGTGAAATCTGACACACGAGCAGCTTGCTGCATATTGTGAGTCACGATAGCAATCGTATAGTCTTTCTTCAACTCATGCACCAATTCCTCTACTTTTGCTGTGGATATTGGATCCAAAGCAGAAGTTGGCTCATCTAGCAACAAGATTGAAGGCTTCACAGCCACTCCACGTGCAATACATAGACGTTGTTGCTGACCACCTGATAAAGACAAACCACTTTGGTTCAACTTATCTTTTACCTCACCCCATAAAGCAGCCTTGGTTAATGACCACTCGACACGCTCATCCATTTCAGCGCGTGTTAATGACTCATACAAATTAACACCAAAGGCAATATTGTCATAAATAGACATTGGGAATGGTGTTGGCTTTTGGAAAATCATGCCAATTCTTGAACGCAAAAGATTTAAGTCTTGCTTAGGATCTAAGATATTTTGACCATAGAAATTGATTTCACCCTCAGCACGTTGACCTGGATATAGGTCATACATACGATTTAAAGTGCGCAGCAAAGTAGATTTGCCACAACCAGACGGTCCAATAAAAGCCGTGACATGCTTTTCAGCAATGTTTAAGTTGATGTTCTTCAAACCCTTAAAGGAACCGTAGTAGAAATCAAGGTTTTTGATTTCTAATGCGTTCTTAAGTGTTGCCGCTGGATTTTGATTCATTTCAGTCATATTTTTTCCTTGAGATGTTTCTGCATCAAACATAGTTCTCATTTCAATACTTATCCTTGTACTTTTTCTCTAAATACCACTCGCGTAATAATGTTTAAGCCAAGCACCACAAAAGTAATCAACAGTGCGCCACCCCAAGCAAGACTTACCCAGTTGTCATAAGGGCTCATAGCAAACTGGAAAATGACCACTGGTAAATTCGCCATTGGCGCATTCATATTGGTAGAGAAGAATTGATTATTCAAAGCTGTGAATAGCAACGGAGCTGTTTCACCACTGACACGAGCCAATGCCAACAAGATACCTGTTATCACACCGCTTCTAGCAGCTTTTAATGTGACATAGAAAGCAACCTTCCACTTAGGTGCGCCCAATGCATAAGCTGCTTCACGCAAACCGCCTGGCACTAACTGCAACATATTTTCTGTTGTTCTCACGACAACTGGAATGGCAATTAATGCTAAAGCAATTGTTCCCGCCCATCCAGAGAAATGTCTCACTTGCGCCACCAATACTGCGTAGACAAATAAGCCAATCACAATTGATGGTGCAGATAGCATGATATCGGTCACAAATCTTGTGATTGAAGCAATTTTGCTTCTAGCACCATACTCAGACAAATAAATACCTGCTAACACACCAATAGGCGTACTAATTAGAGTACAACTAACCACAATCAGTAAGCTACCAACAATTGCATTGGCAAGACCACCACCCTCAGAACCTGGGGCAGGTGTACTAGCGACAAACATATTCAAATCAACGGATGACAGCCCTTTAACCAAAAGGACACCCAAAATCCAAAACAAGAAAATCATTCCCAAAGCCATGGCGATCATCGACAAGCTCAAGCCAATGAAATTAGAGCGTTTACGCTTAGCGTAAATAGCGGGGTTCATGTTTGTGTGCATGTTCATGTCTTTTTACCTTGTGCAGCTTCCATACGGGCTAACATCAACTTAGCTAAAGCTAATACAACAAATGTAATCACGAATAGCGCTAAACCAAGAGCAAATAATGATGAAAAATGTAATCCTGGTTCAGCCTCACCAAATTCATTAGCCAAAGTTGAAGCAATTGAACTCCCTGGCGCAAATAAAGAAGCTGATAATTTATGAGCATTACCAATAACAAATGTGACAGCCATAGTCTCACCTAGTGCGCGGCCTAAGCCCAGCATAACACCACCAATTACACCGGTTTTTGTATATGGCAGAACAATCTTATTGACCACTTCCCAAGTGGTACAACCGATACCGTAAGCAGACTCTTTTAGAACTGGTGGAACGATTTCAAAAACATCGCGCATCACAGACGCAATAAATGGCAAGATCATCATGGCAAGAATTAATCCTGCACACAA
>SSFP01000019.1 GCA_008015455.1 Polynucleobacter sp.
AAGGTCGTCACCCTCGTGTGATGATTGCGAAGTTAGGTCAAGATGGTCATGACCGTGGCGCTAAAGTCGTGGCTACTGCTTTTGCGGATCTCGGCTTTGACGTTGATATGGGACCTTTGTTCCAAACTCCAGAAGAGTGCGCTCGTCAAGCGATTGAAAACGATGTCCATGCTGTGGGCATTTCTACTTTGGCGGCAGGTCATAAAACACTTGTGCCAGCGATTATTGCTGAATTGAAAAAACAAGGCGCTGATGACATCATTGTTTTCGTGGGCGGTGTGATTCCTCGTCAAGATTACGAAGAGCTTTATGAAGCGGGTGTTAAAGGTATTTATGGTCCTGGTACGCCGATTCCTGCATCAGCGAAAGATGTTCTAGAGCAGATTCGTTTGGCTGTTAAGAAATAAGAACCCTCCATCTCAGAGTTCATACTTCGTGGAAGCTCAAGACCAAGCGCTCGTTGATGCTATTTGTGGTCCCGGTTCACAGCCAGGACCTGCGCAACGTCGTGCGATGGCTAAAGCCATCACTCTTTTAGAGTCGACCAGAGCAGATCATCGTTTAAGAGCCGATGAAGTACTCAATGCCATCTTGCCTAAGAGTGGCAAGTCTTTCAGGTTGGGTATTTCTGGTGTTCCGGGGGTTGGTAAATCAACCTTCATTGAAGCCTTAGGTTTGTATTTGATCGAACAAGGTCATTGTGTAGCCGTTTTAGCGATTGACCCTTCATCCACGGTGAATGGCGGTTCGATTTTGGGCGATAAAACCAGAATGGAATTTTTGTCAGTTCACGAAAAAGCATTTATTCGTCCAAGTCCCTCATCAGGCAATTTGGGTGGTGTTGCAGAAAAAACTCGCGAAGCCATGTTGGTGGCTGAGGCAGCGGGTCACGATGTCGTGATCGTTGAAACAGTGGGGGTTGGCCAAAGTGAAATTGCTGTAGCGAATATGACAGACATGTTTGTTCTATTGCAATTACCTAATGCGGGTGACGATTTGCAAGCCATCAAAAAAGGCGTGATGGAATTAGCTGATTTGGTGGTCATTAACAAAGTCGATTTAGATCCAGATGCGGCGATGCGCGCGCAAGTGCAAATCATGAGTTCTTTGCGTTTATTCAGCATGCATGGCAATCCTGATCATGCCCACCATGATGAAACGCTTTGGCATCCTCAAGTCATGAAGATGAGCGCGCTGCATTCTCAGGGTGTAACTGAGTTTTGGGAAACGGTTTCAAAGTTCAAAGACATTCAGACTAAGTATGGACAGTTTGCAGAGCGTCGTCAGCAACAAGCGACTTCTTGGATGTGGGAAAGAATTGAATCAGGTTTAAAACAAAGTTTTGAAAATCATCCTCAGGTACAGAAATTACTGCCTGAGTTGACGCAAGCAGTGAATGCAGGGCAAGTAGCAGCATCAGTAGCAGCCAGAAGATTATTAGATGTAATGAAACAAAATTAATCATTTTTAGAGATTTGGAAACAAGGGAGAGCATTTCATGCATGACATCATTAAGCAACTAGAAGCCAAGCGCGAGCAGGCACGCTTAGGGGGTGGTCAAAAGCGTATCAATGCCCAGCATGGCAAAGGTAAGTTGACCGCACGTGAGCGTATTGAACTTCTTCTAGATGAAGGTTCATTTGAAGAATGGGATATGTTCGTAGAGCACCGCTGTACGGATTTTGGTATGGCTAATGAGTCCGTGCCTGGTGATGGCGTGGTAACAGGCTACGGCATGATCAACGGTCGCTTAGTGTTTGTGTTCTCACAAGACTTCACTGTGTTTGGTGGCTCTTTATCTGAAGCGCATGCTGAGAAGATCTGTAAGGTGATGGATCAAGCGATGAAGGTTGGTGCTCCAGTGATTGGTTTGAATGACTCTGGCGGTGCACGTATTCAAGAAGGCGTGGCTTCATTGGGTGGTTACGCAGAGATTTTCCAACGTAACGTTTCTGCATCAGGTGTGATTCCTCAGATTTCATTGATCATGGGTCCTTCAGCAGGTGGCGCTGTTTATTCACCAGCTTTGACTGATTTCATCTTCATGGTGAAAGATAGTTCATATATGTTTGTGACAGGTCCAGAAGTTGTCAAGACTGTGACACATGAAGAAGTGACAGCTGAAGAGTTGGGCGGTGCTGTGACTCATTCGACTAAGTCAGGTGTTTGCGATCGTTCTTTTGACAATGATGTTGAAGCGATCATGATGTTGCGTCGCTTCTTTAACTACCTCCCTTTATCTAATAAAGAAAAAGCACCGGTTCGTAAGGGTGCTGATTTGGCAGAGCGTTTAGATTATTCATTAGACACCTTGGTGCCAGATAATCCAAACAAACCTTATGACATGCATGAGTTAATTCTCAAAACTGTTGATGATGGTGATTTCTTTGAATTACAACCTGACTATGCGAAAAATATCATTATTGGTTTTGCGCGCGTTGAAGGGCAAACAGTGGGTATTGTTGCCAACCAACCATTAGTTCTTGCTGGTTGCTTGGATATCAAGTCATCAATTAAAGCTGCACGTTTTGTGCGTTTCTGCGATGCTTTCAATATTCCAGTAGTGACTTTTGTTGACGTTCCTGGTTTTATGCCAGGTACTGCTCAAGAGTACGGCGGCATTATTAAGCATGGCGCTAAATTGCTTTACGCCTATGCTGAATGCACAGTGCCAAAAATCACTGTGATTACGCGTAAAGCCTACGGTGGTGCTTATGACGTGATGGCGTCTAAGCACTTACGTGGTGACGTTAACTTTGCTTGGCCTTCAGCAGAAATTGCTGTGATGGGTCCCAAGGGTGCTGTTGAAATTATCTTCCGTGAAGAGAAGGGTGATCCTGCGAAGTTGGCAGAACGTGAGGCTGAGTACAAGTCTAAGTTTGCTAATCCATTCGTGGCAGGTCGTCGTGGTTACATCGATGATGTGATCATGCCTCATGAAACTCGTAAACGTGTTGCGCGTTCTTTAGCGATGCTCAAAGACAAGGATTTAGAAAATCCATGGCGCAAACACGGCAATATCCCCCTCTAATCGATTAGGAAAAGAACATGTTTAAGAAGATTCTGATTGCTAACCGTGGTGAGATTGCTTGCCGCGTTATTAAAACTGCCCGCAAGATGGGCATCAAAACTGTTGCTGTTTATTCTGAAGCGGATAAAGATGCACGCCATGTTGAACTCGCTGATGAAGCAGTTTGTATTGGTCCTGCACCATCACGTGAGTCTTACTTGGTGATGGATAACATCATTAAAGCTTGTAAAGATACGGGTGCTCAAGCGGTTCATCCAGGCTATGGTTTCTTGTCTGAGAACGAAGCTTTTGCTAAGCGCTTAGAAGAAGAGGGCATCACCTTTATTGGTCCTAAGCATTATTCAATCGCTGCAATGGGCGACAAGATCGCTTCTAAGAAATTAGCCAATGAAGCAAAAGTGAACACCATTCCTGGTTACAACGATGCCATTGATACACCTGAAGCAGCTGTTGAGATTGCCAAGGGTATTGGTTATCCGGTGATGATCAAAGCCTCTGCTGGTGGCGGTGGTAAAGGTTTGCGTGTTGCTTTTAACGATAAAGAAGCTTTTGAAGGTTTCTCAGCATGTAAGAACGAGGCACGTAATAGCTTTGGCGATGATCGTGTGTTCATTGAAAAATTCGTTGAAGAACCACGCCATATTGAGATTCAGGTTTTAGGTGATGCACACGGTAACGCTGTGTACCTTTGGGAGCGTGAGTGTTCGATTCAGCGTCGTCACCAAAAAGTGATTGAAGAGGCGCCATCACCATTCATTAGTGAAGCCACTCGTAAAGCGATGGGTGAGCAGGCAGTGGCTTTAGCCAAAGCTGTGAAATATCAATCAGCAGGTACGGTTGAATTCGTGGTGGGTAAAGACCAATCGTTCTATTTCTTGGAGATGAATACACGTCTACAAGTGGAACATCCTGTGACTGAATCGATTACAGGATTGGATCTTGTAGAACAGATGATTCGTGTAGCTGCTGGTGAAAAATTGTCATTTGGTCAAGCAGAAATCCAACGTAACGGTTGGTCGATGGAATGCCGTATTAACGCGGACGATCCATATCGCAATTTCTTGCCGTCTACAGGTCGCTTGGTGAGATATCAACCACCAGAGGAAGTGAATGGCGTGCGTGTGGATACAGGTGTGTACGAGGGTGGTGAGATCCCGATGTACTACGACTCCATGATTGCTAAGTTGATTGTGCATGGCAAAGACCGTATGGATGCCATCACAAAAATGCGTGCTGCTTTAAATAAATTTGTAATTCGTGGCATTCATTCAAACATTCCATTCCAAGCTGCTTTGATGCAACACCCACGTTTCATCTCAGGTGACTTCAATACGGGCTTTATTGCGGAAGAGTTCCCACATGGCTTCCGCGCTAGTGATGTGAAACCTGCAGATCCACATTTAATGGATGCCTTGGCAACTGCTGTACATCGCCGTTACTTAGATCGTGCTGCTGGTATCTATGGTCAATTGGAAGGTCATGAAGTGAAGATTCCAAATGACTTCGTGGTGGCATCAGGCGAGCCAGGCAGGATGGAATATGTGTCATCTTCATTAGAAATGACTGCGAATGGTTATAAAGTCACCGTGAAGGGTAAGGCTTATGACATTCAAACAGAATGGAACCCAGGTCAGATCATTTACAACGCTGTGGTGAATGGTCAAGAGATCGCAGCTCAAGTTGAGCGCACAGGTTTGTTCTACCGCATTCAATTTGATGGTGTTCGTGTGGATAGCTTGGTCTTGACACCTCAGGGCGCTGAAATGCAGAAGTTAATGCCTTTCAAAGAACCACCTGATATGTCTAAGTTCCTCTTGTCGCCAATGCCAGGTTTATTGGTCGATGTGGCTGTCACTGTTGGTCAGAAGGTGGAAGCAGGTCAACGCTTAGCAGCCATTGAAGCCATGAAGATGGAGAACGTATTGGTGGCTACTCAAGATGGTGTGGTGGCTGAGGTGATGGCTGCTAAGGGTGAAAGCTTGGCTGTTGATCAACAAATCCTTCGTTTTGAATAAGGGTCATCAGTCATGACTAAGCCATTCAAAATTTTAGGTATTCAGCAAGTGGCGATTGGTGGACCTGATAAGACCAAACTCCAGAAGTTATGGGTAGACATGTTTGGTCTTGAAGTCACGGGCACATTTAAATCTGAGCGTGAGAACGTCGATGAGGATATTTGTGCCATGGGCAAAGGTCCCTACAAGGTGGAAGTGGATTTGATGCAACCCATCGATCCAGATAAGAAGCCAGCGGTTCATGCAACCCCGCTGAATCACATTGGTTTATGGGTGGATAACTTGCCAGTAGCAGTTGAGTGGTTAACTGCTCAAGGTGTGCGTTTTGCGCCTGGCGGTATTCGTCAAGGTGCTGCTGGTTACGACATCACTTTCTTGCACCCCAAGGGTAATGATGAGTTTCCCATTGGTGGTGAAGGGGTGCTCATTGAGTTGGTGCAAGCCCCACCTGAGGTGGTTGCTGCATTAAGCTAAGATAGTTGCTGCGCTGCAAATAAAAAAGAGCCACTTTTGTGGCTCTTTTCTTTTAAGTAATGAGAAGGTTTTATGCGTATGCCGACATATAGCTTAAGCCTTTACGCCATTCAGCGAAGGCTGCTAGCTTGGGCGGTAACTCGCGAATCGCGCCAATCAGCAGTAAACCTTTGTTTTTATTCAATTCTTTGCACAAACCAACAAATTCATCATCTGTTAAGTGGTTAAAACCGTATCTCACCGCAGACTCCTTTTGAAGTGTCTTTGTACCTTTAACGAATGAGTTTTTGATTTGGTTGACGTCTGATTGAAAAAATATGTCGGTTGTAAGACAAGTTAAAGAATTTTTTTTCAGGTGAAGGCATAATATTCTTTTAAGAATTTCTAATTCCATCCATTTATATAATTAACTAATTGTTTTTTCAGGAGATTTTATGTCGAACCTGCCTCAAGGTATGGCTATTAATGCCGAAGTAAGTCCAGAATTCGCAACTATTTTGACGCCTGAGGCACTAGCTCTTGTCGCTAAGTTACATCGAGCTTTTGAGCCACGTCGCCAAGAATTATTAAAAGCTCGTGTTGAGCGTACTAAGCGTTTAGATGCTGGCGAAAGACCTGACTTTTTACCTGAAACAATATCAATTCGTGAAGGTGATTGGAAAGTTGCCCCAATTCCTGCTGCATTGCAGTGCCGCCGTGTAGAAATCACAGGTCCTGTTGAAGCCAAAATGGTAATCAATGCCTTCAACTCAGGTGCAGACTCTTACATGACTGACTTTGAAGATTCGAACAGCCCAAGCTGGACTAATCAGATCCAAGGTCAAATCAATATGAAGAAGGCAGTTCGCCGTGAATTGTCTCTTGAGCAAAATGGTAAGTCATACAAACTCAATGACAAGATTGCTACATTACAAGTGCGTCCACGTGGCTGGCACTTAGATGAAAAGCATGTGACGATCGATGGTCAGCGTGTTTCAGGCGGTATTTTTGACTTTGCTTTGTTCTTCTTCCACAACGCTAAAGAGCAGTTGGCTCGCGGCGCAGGTCCATATTTCTATTTGCCAAAAATGGAAAGTCATTTAGAAGCACGTCTTTGGAATGATATTTTCTGCATGGCTCAAGATGAGTTAGGTCTTCCACGCGGTACGATCAAAGCCACTGTATTGATTGAAACTATTTTGGCTGCATTTGAAATGGATGAGATCCTTTATGAATTGCGTGAGCACAGTGCTGGTTTGAATGCTGGTCGTTGGGATTACATTTTCTCTTGCATTAAGAAATTCAAAGTTGATAAGAACTTCTGTTTAGCTGATCGCGCTAAAGTGACGATGACATCACCATTTATGCGTGCTTATGCCTTGTTGTTATTGAAGACTTGCCACAAGCGCGGTGCGCCTGCCATGGGTGGTATGAGTGCTTTAATTCCAATTAAGAACGATCCTGAGAAGAATGCGATCGCGATGCAAGGCATCATTAACGATAAGAAGCGTGATGCAACAGACGGTTACGATGGTGGTTGGGTAGCTCACCCAGGTCTTGTTGAGCCAGCGATGGCTGAATTCAAGGCGGTATTAGGTGATCGTCCTAATCAGTTTGACAAGCAAAAACCTGAAGTCAATGTAACTGCAGCAGATTTGTTGGATTTCCAACCAGAAACACCGATCACTGAAGCTGGCTTACGTATGAATATCAATGTGGGTATTCATTACCTAGGTGCTTGGTTAGCAGGTAATGGTTGCGTACCTATTCATAACTTGATGGAAGATGCTGCGACTGCAGAGATCAGCCGTTCTCAAGTTTGGCAGTGGATTCGTTCACCGAAGGGTGTTTTAGAAGATGGTACAAAAGTAACCGCTGAACTTGTACGCAAGCTCATTGCTGAAGAGTTGCCAAAAGTTAAAGCAAGCGGTGCCGAAGGTCATTGGGATCGTGCTGCTGAGATTTTTGACACGATGAGTACAAGCGAGCAGTTTGAGGAGTTCTTGACTCTTCCTTTGTACGAGGAAATCTAATTGACTATCCTAGCCATCGACACCTCGACGCAGTGGTGTTCTGTGGCTTTGGTCAATGCACAAGGAGGTGGGGCATCCCAACCTCCTTTTTCTTTGATTCGCCACGAAAACTTAGGACCTGAATCTAGCCAACATGCCTTAGATTGGGTGGAAGCTTTATTGACTGAAGCGAATATCTTTTTTAAAGATTTAGACGCGATTGCCGTTGGTATTGGTCCTGGCGCATTCACAGGGATCCGTATTGGAGTAGGTATCGGTCAAGGTATGGCACTGGGTGGCGATTTGCCATGTGTGCCGATTGTTTGCTTAGATGCCATAGCTCTTGAGGGTATTCATTCGCTCAATCTTCAACAAGATCAAAATGTACTAGTCGCTGTGGATGCACGCATGAGTGAAGTGTATTGGGCGCAATATCGCGTATTGGCTAATGGTCTTCCTGAGCGATTCGGTGATATCAATTTATCTGCGCCACAAGATTTGCCTATCCCTAGCCAATCATTTGCTTTGGTGGGTAATGCTGCATCAGCTTATCCGGAGAAAATGCAAGCGCTCATCAAGGCGGCTCATCAATTAGATGTGGAAGCTGTGCCTCATGCTAGATCCATTGCTGAATTGGCTTTTGATGCATTAGAAAAAGGACTGCAAGTCAGTGCAGCGGACCTTCAGCCTATTTATATCAGGGATAAAGTAGCCCAGACCATTGCTGAAAGAGCTCAGGCTTCATAAATTTATGTTTGATGTACGTCTTTTACCGATGGCTGTTCGTGATTTGGATGAAGTTCTCGCCATTGAAAAGCGTAGTCATTTAGCACCTTGGACGATTGGCCAATTTTCAGATTCATTGGATGCTGGCTATTGGGCTTATACCCTTAAAAAACTTGGTTTAGACGATGCGCCTGATCAAACCATCGGTTATTGCATACTCATGCCCAGTCTTGATGAATTAAGCCTTCTTAATATTACTGTTGATCCTGACTATCGTCGTCAAGGTTGGGCTGAGAAAATATTAAGCGTGATGGAAGATCAAGCAAGCCAAAAAAACTTTCGGCAAGTATATTTGGAGGTGAGAGCAAGCAACCAAGCCGCTATTCATTTGTATCAAAAAATGGGGTATGAGCAGGTGGGTCTTAGAAAGGCTTATTATCCCGCTGAAGATGGGGCTCGAGAAGATGCCCTGGTGATGATGAAAGAGTTAAGCAAGTCATGAGTCAACAAGATTATTTAATAGCCATGGGTATCAGTACTTGGATTCTGCAAGAGCCTGAAGCCTCTGATGCGTCTAAAGTCCCTGAAGTAGCAAGTGCGACTCCAACAAAAGCTGAAGTGCCAGATGCTCATCAGATACCTGCGAGTGATCAAAGTGCTTGGACTTTTGTGGTCGATCAACTTCAAGGGGATGGCAACCTCTTATTTGACAAGATTCTTGCTTCTTTGATGCTGTCTAGATCGCAAGTGCAGGTGATTAGTAGTAGCCAAGCACTTGCAGGTCAAGCTTCAGGGCAAGTGATTCTAGCGATGGGTGCTGAGTTATCAAGAAAACTCTTGCAATCAGATGAGCCTTTTGAAGAGTTGCGTGGTGCGATTCATTCATTAGAGGCGGGTGAGATGGAGTGGCCAGTTGTGTTGACTTATCATCCTGAGCATTTATTAAAACGCCCGATTGATAAAGCAAAAACCTGGCAGGATTTGATCCTAGCCAGGTCTTTAATTTAGATCTCAGTTATTTTAAGCACTGAGTTTACTTTTCTTAGTTCTTGCACGAATGTTGAGGAACTCAACCAATAGCGAGAATGCCATCGCAAAGTAAACATATCCCTTAGGAATATGAATATTCATACTTTCAGCGATGAGCACCAGACCTACAATCGTTAAGAAAGAAAGCGCTAACACTTTGATCGAAGGGTGGCGATGCACAAAGTCACCGATTGATTTTGCTGCAAATAGCATCACAGCCACTGATACCAGTACGGCTGAAATCATGATGGATATTTCATCCACCAAGCCAACAGCCGTGATCACGCTATCGAGTGAGAAAACAATGTCTAAGATACCGATCTGGATCACTGCGCCCCAGAACATCTTTGCTCTAGTTGCATTGAGCTTAGCTTTAACTTCTTCAGGTGAGTCAGCGTGATCTTCTTCAGTTTCTGCTTCCACTTCTAAATAAATCTCTTTGGAAGCTTTCCAGAGTAGGAATAATCCACCCACAAACAGGATAAGGTCTCGACCGCTGATCTCTTGCCCAAAAGCATTAAATAGGGGCTCTGTTAGTCCCATCACCCATGAGAGGCTGAGAAGTAGAAGAACGCGTGTAAGGAGGGCGAACATCAAGCCAAAGCGCCGCACCTTATCTCTCATGTCTGCAGGCAGACGATTGGCTAGAACGCTAATGAAAATAATATTGTCGATACCTAAGACAATCTCAAGCGCTGCTAGTGTCAGAAATGCGATGATGGTATTCGGGTCTAGCAGAAATTCAAGCATGGTTTGTCGCCTTGTAAATAATTGTTATAGATATCAAAAATTTCTTTTTTGATATCTTACATATAACTTTCAGGCGAGTGGGGGTGTTTCATAATTACCCGACAAGTCGTGGGGTAATTATGAAAAAATTAAGTCTTAAAAGACCAAGCTGAGACCCAGCCGTGATTAGTGCTTATGTTCACCAATGAGGTGGAGTGAGTCGTACTCAGCTTGGTTTCTGTTGTGCCAGCGAATGATGTAAATCATGATGAGGCACACAAAACTGCCGAATAAAAGAATCACAATCGATACTGGGACGTCTAGCCAGATCAGCAAGGAGTAAAGGCAAAGCATGGCTAGTACAGAAAGGTTTTCATTGAAGTTTTGAACTGCAATGGAGTGTCCTGCTGATAACAATACATGACCACGATGTTGTAGAAGGGCATTCATAGGAACCACAAAGTAACCTGACATCCAACCAATGACCATTAAGAATACATAGGCGATCAAGAGATACAACGGCGCGTGGAACAGACCCAGATCAATGTCAATTGGCGGTAATAGATCTTTACGGTAAATGGCCATGAGCATGACCAAGGCACCCATCATCACGCCATATTGCAATACACCCAAGGATTTCTTAAGGGGTACTCGCCAAGCTGCCCATACAGCGCCTCCAGCAACACCCACAGCCACCACCGCTTGCAAAATAGCGCCTTGCGATAAGGACATGCCCAAGGCAGATTCAGCCCACTTCAATACAATAAATTGTAAGGTTGCCCCAGCTCCCCAAAAGAGGGTGGTGACAGCTAATGAAATTTGCCCTAAGCGATCTTTCCAAAGAGTTCTGAAGCAGTGCTCAAAATCTTTAATCAAACGAATTGGGTTTTTCTCTTGTTGAGGATAAACCGCACCCGTATCAGGAATACGTAAATTAAAGCCAGCAGCAATTAAATAGACAACTGCAATAATGCAGATCGCTGCTTCAGGGGCCGTATCAATACCTGTATCCAAGACTGGTAAATCAAAAGCAAGTAAGAAGGTCGACAGTTGATTAGAAATCAACATACCACCAAAAACGGTTCCTAGAATGATGGATCCCACAGTTAAGCCTTCAATCCAACCGTTTGCAGCCACCAATTTCTCAGGAGGAAGTAATTCAGTCAAAATGCCATATTTGGCAGGGGAGTAAGCTGCGGCACCAAAACCAACAATGGCGTAAGCCATTAATGGGTGCGTACTAAAAAGCATCGCTAAACAACCAACAATTTTGATGGTGTTGGTCATGAACATGACCTTACCCTTAGGTCGGGAATCGGCAAAGGCGCCTACAAAGGCAGCCAGAACAACATAAGATAAAACGAAGAAAAGTTTCAGAAGCGGAGTCATCCAGGCTGGGGCCTGGAGTTGGTATAGCAGCGCAATGGCTGCAATCAATAACGCGTTATCGGCAAGCGACGAAAAAAATTGCGCTGCCATAATTGTGTAAAAACCTGGTTTCATTCGTACAATCTAGTTATGAACTACCATTAAAACACGAAAGTGAGTATTTTCTGTCAAGACCGATATTAGCCCATCTTCACACTCATGCCATGCGTCACAATTTGGCGCGTGTGAGAGAACTCATGCCCCAATCAAAAGTATGGGCTGTCGTTAAAGCGAATGCCTATGGGCATGGTATTGCTAAGGCATTTGAAGGTCTACAAGATACGGATGGTTTTGCGCTTTTGGACTTGTCAGAGGCTAAAGTGCTGCGTGAGCATGGTTGGCAAGGTCCGATTTTGTTGCTAGAAGGTTTATTTACTCAGGCGGATGTATTTGATGCATTAGATCTTCGTTGTGATTGCGTGGTTCATGATCTTCATCAAGTGGATTGGTTAGAAACTGCGATAGAGGCCAAATCATCCAGTGCAGCTCATGAGATGACTTTGTATTTAAAGATGAATACCGGTATGAATCGTCTAGGCTTTGTGCCTGAGGCATATCGTGAGGTATATCACCGTTTGCATGCAGCGGGCTATCAAGTTGCTCACATGACACATTTTGCCAATGCGGATTATGTGGATCGGAGTCCATCGGTTGATGAACAAGTTGAGCTGTTTAAGCAAACAATCGATGGTTTGTCAGGACAGACATCTTTATCCAATTCAGCAGCTATCTTGTGGCATCACCATATAGTAACTTGCGATTGGGTGCGCCCTGGCATCATGCTGTATGGCGCCTCACCATCTGGCAAATTTGAAGATATTGAGCATGCGAAGTTATTGCCGGCTATGTCATTGCGTTCACAAGTGATTGCTATTCAGCATCTAGAGGCAGGTGAGGCTGTTGGTTACGGCTCTCGCTATAAAACTGATGTGCCCATTCGTATAGCGGTTGTTGCCTGTGGTTACGCCGATGGTTATCCAAGGCACGCACCTGATGGAACACCTGTTTGGGTCGCTGGTGCATCAGGTTTGGCGGATGGTCAAATTTGCCGAATGGCAGGGCAAGTATCCATGGATATGATCACGATTGATATCACTGATATGCCGCATGTAGAGGTAGGGACTGAGGTAGAGCTGTGGGGGCAATACTTACCTGTGGATTTGGTTGCGCAATCAGCTGGAACGATTGGTTATGAATTGCTCTGCGCCATAGCTCCTAGAGTTCAGAGGGTGTAATGGCTCAAGGCAATAAAAAAAGGAAGGAGATTCTCCTTCCTTTTTTATTTTTCAATTTTCTAGAGCATGAGCTTTAGAAAATTATTTCCTCCAGATTTGCCACCAAGGTGGTGTTCTATCCTCAGCTGTGCTTCTGATGCCTGTTTCTATGATCTTGCTATTAGGGTAATTGAGCTTCAGAACCCTTAAAGTATCGTTACTGAGGTCTTTCATTCCAATGGCTTCATAGGATTTATAGAGAATATATAGAGCCTCCTCAACTGCTGGTGCTCGGTCATAATCAGTGATAGCTAGTTGGGCTCTATTGATCGCCGCTAAAAAAGCACCGCGACGATAATAAAATCTAGCGGTATTCACATCACTGTCGGCTAATGAGTTGACAATGTAACGCATTCGATCTAATGCGTCAGGTGTGTATTTGCTATCAGGGAAGCGTGTTGTTAAGATTTTAAATGCCTCAAATGCATCGCGAGCAGCTTTAGGATCTCGCTCACTTAAGTCCTGACCAGTCAGCTTGCCAAGAAATCCCATATTGTCATTAAATGTAATGAGACCTTTTAGATAGTAAGCATAATCAACCATTGAGTGGCCTGGGTGTAGCTGTATAAATCGATCTACAGCCGCAGTGGCTTGAGGTAAATCGTTGGCTTTCCAGTGACAATAAGCCACATTAATTTGAGCTTGCTGTGTGTAGGGGCCAAATGGGTATCTTGATTCAAGTTTTTCAAAATATTTGACACATTTTTCAAAGTCACCACCATCGAGTGCATCTTTGGCTTCAACATAAAGTTTATTTTGTGACCAACCTGCAGTTTCATCTTCAATAGTTCCAGCGCATCCTGAAAGTAGGCTAACAAATACGATTGACATGATACTTATCACTGATAAATTCATCCGAAGTCGGATGAGACTTAAACTAGTGGAATTCATAGATGGAAGGACACCCAATTTTGGCATTACCAGATTCTCCTGAGAACAATACTTCTGATTATATCGATGACGATGAGATTATTGCTGTATTTGTGCCAGAAAGCATGGCAGGGGAACGTTTGGATAAGGTTTTGGCTCAATTAATTCCTCAACATTCTAGAAATCGGCTTAAAACTTGGATGGAAGGTGGGTTTGTCACGATTAACGGGCAAATTCCTAAAATTCGTTCTGCTGCTCAAGCGGGTGATCAAGTGTTGGTGGTTCCTCAGGCATCCGAAGAAGAGCAAGCCTATGTGCCTGAAGATATCGCTCTAGATATTGTTTATGAAGATCAGGATATTTTGGTGATTCATAAGCCAGCGGGTATGGTAGTTCATCCTGCGGCGGGCAATTGGTCGGGAACTTTATTAAATGCCTTGTTGTTTAGATATCCAGATATTGCTCAAGTGCCAAGAGCAGGGATTGTGCATCGACTCGATAAGGACACTTCTGGCGTATTAATGGTTGCTAAAACCTTAGAGGCTCAAACTGATTTAGTGCGTCAACTGCAATCAAGACAAGTCATTCGACGTTATTTGGCCTTTGCTTGGGGGCAGGTGAAATCTCAAACAGTTCATGCTTCGATTGGCAGAGATCCACGCGATCGCTTAAAAATGGCATTACTGACAGGATCAGCCAGCAAACCAGCGGTGACCCATGTGCAATTACTTAATTGCCTGGAATTTGGTCGTTCAAAAGTTTCTTTGATTGCTTGTCGTTTAGAAACAGGGCGCACCCACCAAATTCGTGTGCACTTGGAATCTTTAGGTAATCCATTGTTAGGTGATCCGGTCTATAAAAAGAAAAACCCCGCCGAAGCTAGTCAAGTTAAGTTTGCGCGACCTGGACAAGCTTTGCATGCCGCTGTTTTGGGAATTATTCACCCTAGAACTAAACAGCCCATGTTATGGCAAGCGCCGATGCCTGATGATATGCAAGCCTTAGCTAGTCATTTGCAATTTCCAACAGAATCTCTTTGGCCTGATTGGGAGACTTTAGATGTCTGAGCAATGGATCAAGCCTAGTTGGCAGAATCATTCAGCCATTGCTTCTTTGATCACCACGCGAGATGGTGGTGTGAGTCAGACACCTTATGACTCTTTGAATCTTGGCGCACACGTGGGTGATGATGAGCACTCAGTTAACAGAAATCGTGCCTTACTCACTCAACATTTACCTGCAACACCTGTCTGGCTTGAGCAAGTTCATGGAACTGACATATTTGATGCTGATCATTGGGATCAATCTAGCGTTCCTGTGGCTGATGCTGCTGTTACCACTCAGCCTCAGCGAGTTCTATGCATCATGACAGCTGATTGCCTACCTGTCCTTTTGGCTTCAAAGGGTGGCGAGGTAATTGGTATTGCGCATGCGGGTTGGAGAGGTTTGGCAGCGGGCATCATTGAAAAAACGATTCAGAAGATGAAGCAAAAGCTTGGTCACGATATGGAGATTCAAGCTTTCTTAGGCCCAGCCATTGGTCCTGAGTCCTTCCAGGTCGGGCAAGAAGTCAAAGATATTTTTGAGCAACATGATCCAAACAGTAGCCGAGCTTTCAAGCCTTGCTCTGAGCCCATGAAATATTGGGCTGATATATATCAACTAGCCAGGATGAGACTGCATTCTCAAGGAGTTGAACAAGTGGAAGGTGGAGATCGTTGCACTGTCAAAGAATCTTGTTTTTATTCTTATCGTAGAGATCAGGTTACAGGGCGCATGACGAGTTTGATTTGGATCAAACAATTATAAAACTAGAAAAAATCTCTAATTGAGTAGTTGAACGATACTACTCTGAACCCTCAATCTCGTAAGCTTCGAGGAAGTTATAGATAGGGTTAATTCTTATAACGAATTCGCCAATAAAACATCAGAATAGAGCTATTAGACATACAGTGAAGTCAATACTTAAGGAAGTTTTATGGTCAAGATGCAAGGCTTTGGAGCTGGGCCCAGTCTAGCGCCTCAGCATATGGCGCTCATTCCACCTGAGAAGCTAGTTGAAATTGAGCAGCAATATGCTAAAGATTTGGCAGCTTTGTGGGCTAACCCAACTGGGGTCGAGATCAAAGATCGTCGTTTCTTGGGGGAGGCTTGGAAGAATCCTTGGAGCCAAGCGACTGTTAACTTCTACTTATTGAATTCTCGTCATTTATTGAACTTAGCGGATGCTGTAGAAGCAGAAGCTAAAGTGCGTCAGCGTATTCGCTTTAGCATTGAGCAAATGATTGATGCCATGTCGCCTTCTAACTTTTTGGCGACGAATCCAGAAGCTCACCAACGTCTCATCGATACCAAAGGTGAATCATTACGCGCTGGTATTTTGAATGCACTTCAAGATCTTGGTAAGGGAAAAGTTTCTCAAACAGATGAAACTGCATTTGAGGTGGGTAAAAACATGGCAACCTCTGAAGGTGCTGTGGTTTATCAAACTAAGCTTTTCCAGTTAATTCAGTACAAGCCATTAACTGCTAAGGTGTATGAGCGTCCTTACTTGATGATTCCACCGTGTATCAATAAGTATTACATCTTGGATTTACAGCCTGAAAACTCAGTGGTTCGCTATTTGGTAGAGCAGGGGCATACGGTTTATTTGGTTTCTTGGAAGAACCCAGATGCCAGCATGGCTGATACCACTTGGGATGACTACATCGGTGATGGTGCGATCAATGCCATTGAAACGGTTCAAGCTATCAGTGGTCAAAAGCAAATTAATATTTTGGGATTCTGTGTTGGTGGCACGATCACCACGACAGCATTGGCAGTACTCGCAGCTAGAAACAAACATCCAGCCGCTAGTTTGACATTGCTAACCACTTTATTGGATTTCTCAGATACAGGTATTTTGGATGTCTTTGTTGATGAGACATTAGTTCAGCTCAGAGAAAACACCATCGGTGGGAAGAATGGTGGCAAGTGTGGCATGTTGCGAGGTGTAGAACTAGCCAACACGTTTTCGTTCTTGCGACCCAATGACCTAGTTTGGAATTACGTGGTTGATAGTTATCTCAAAGGTAACTCACCGCCACCATTTGACTTG
Organism: Polynucleobacter sp.; assembly: GCA_008015455.1. Lineage (GTDB taxonomy): Bacteria > Pseudomonadota > Gammaproteobacteria > Burkholderiales > Burkholderiaceae > Polynucleobacter. The sequence continues at coordinate 16,665 of SSFP01000019.1, forward strand.
CTCTATTGGAATGGCGACTCTACAAATTTACCTGGCGCTATGTACGTTTGGTATTTGCGCCATATGTATTTGCAGAATGATCTAAAAGTTCCTGGCAGATTAACTATTTGTGGTGAAAAAGTTGATCTAGGTAAGATCAAGTGCCCAGTGTATTTATACGCTTCAAGAGAAGATCACATCGTGCCTTGGTGGTCAGCTTATGAGTCTACGAAGTTACTCAAAGGCGCTAAGGTCCATTTTGTATTGGGCGCATCCGGACACATTGCAGGTGTGATCAATCCACCAGCGAAGAAGAAGCGTAACTACTGGTCTAACCCAAAGATCGCAGCAACAGCAGATGCATGGTTTGCAGGTGCTAAGGACATTCCAGGAAGTTGGTGGCCTGATTGGGCTAAATGGTTAGCCCCTCATGGTGGCAAATTAAAGCCAGCACCAAAGACTTATGGCAATCCCAAATTCAAGGCTCTTGAAAAAGCACCTGGTTCTTATGTGAAAGAAAAGGCTAAAGACTAAGTCAGAGTCATGAAGCAGTTGAAGTATTAATTTTTAAAGTTTTAATGGCAGTACCTACAAGGAGAAGAAGAATGAGTCAGAAGGTCGCATATGTAACAGGTGGTATGGGTGGTATCGGTACCGCTATTTGTCAGCGTTTAGCAAAAGATGGTTTCAAAGTCATCGCTGGTTGCGGACCTAATTCACCACGTAAAGATCGTTGGTTAGCAGAGCAAAAAGCTCTAGGTTTTGATTTCACAGCCTCAGAGGGTAATGTGGGCGACTGGGATAGCACAGTCGCTGCATTTGCCAAAGTGAAAGCTGAATTCGGCAAAATTGATGTACTTGTGAATAACGCTGGTATTACACGCGATACAGTTTTCCGCAAAATGACACCAGAAGATTGGCGTGCCGTGATCGACACGAACTTGAATTCATTATTCAATGTGACCAAGCAAGTGATTGATGGCATGGTGGATAACGGTTGGGGTCGTGTGATCAATATTTCTTCTGTGAATGGTCAGAAAGGTCAATTTGGTCAATCTAACTATGCAACAGCCAAAGCGGGTATCCATGGTTTCACAATGTCTTTAGCCCAAGAAACAGCTTCTAAGGGTGTGACTGTAAATACAGTGTCTCCTGGCTATATCGGTACAGATATGGTGACTGCAATTCGTGAAGATGTGCTTGAAAAAATCATCTCAACGATTCCAGTGAAGCGTTTGGGTACGCCTGATGAGATCGCTTCTATCGTTTCTTGGATTGCTTCTGA
>SSFP01000140.1 GCA_008015455.1 Polynucleobacter sp.
ACTTTAGTGGTTTTTATATTTTTTGGCTGTTAAGCCTTGCAGATGGTGGGTCGGGCGAGACTCGAACTCGCGACCAACGGATTAAAAGTCCGCTGCTCTACCGACTGAGCTACCGACCCAGTTTGCGAAAAAGAAGATTATAGCGGACTTTTTGAATTAGAGCTAGATTTGTCTAGATTTTGCTACAGGAGGGTTCTTGGCAAAGTAATTTCTGATGCCCTTTAAGATGCCTTGAGCAATCTGCTCTTGGTATTCTTGGTCGTTCAGACGGGCTTCCTCTTCTGGGTTGCTGATGAATGCAGTCTCAATCAAGATGGATGGAACATCAGGTGCTTTTAAAACCGCAAAGCTGGCTTGTTCAACATTTTTTTTGTGCAATTTAGCAAAGCTGCCAATTTGCTTTAAGACTGCATCACCAAGTTTTAGGCTATCTTTAATTTGTGCGCTTGTCGACATGTCGAGTAGGAGTTGAGCAACTTGCTTATCTTTTGATTTGATATTTAAGCCACCAATCATGTCAGCGCTATTTTCTTTATTCGCTAACCATCTTGCAGCAGTGCTCGATGCACCTTGTTGAGACAGCACAAATACTGAGGCTCCTTTGGCGTGAGGTTGCACAAATGCATCAGCATGAATCGAGACAAATAAATCTGCTTGAACTCTTCTGGCTTTATTTACTCGGGTATGTAAGGGCACAAAGTAGTCGCCATCTCGAGTTAAATAAGAGCGCATGTCGGGTTCTTGTTCAATCTTTTCTTTGAGTTTTCTGGAAATGGCTAAAACAATATCTTTTTCTCTCGAGCCTCTTCTTCCAATGGCGCCGGGGTCTTCCCCTCCGTGTCCAGGATCAATGGCAATGGTTAGCAAGCGTCGGTGTTGAGGTTTATCTTTTTCGCTTGGTGCCATCGGGCGAGGTGGGGAGCTACCAGGATCTTTATTAGCAAATGCCGCAATAGGATCTTCTGCTTCAAGAGCGGCTGATTTTTTAGCACTATTTTTGACCAATTCCATCAGTGGGTCATTAGCCACTGTGGGGTATAGGTCAAACACTAGACGATGTTTATAGTTGCCAACAGGATCAAGCGTAAACAGCTGAGGTTGAATACTTTCTTTAAGATCAAAGACCAGCCGAACAATCTTCGGCTGAAATTGACCTACACGAACTTGCGCGACATAGGGGTCATTATTTTTAACTTTTGCCACAAGTTCTTTGAGAGTGTTGGTTAATTCAATACCTTCAACATCCACAACTAAGCGATTGGGTTTGTTTAATAATTGATGTGATACTTTGAGGGGCTCATCTGACTCTAAGGTGACGCGGGTGTAATCTTCAGCAGGCCACATACGCACAGCTAATAATTTAGCGCCCCAAGCAATTTCAGGAGGGCTCAGTAAAACTAATGCGCTAGCTTTTGCTATACGCTTTAAGATTTCTCGGCGTTTGGTATTTTTGGGTAACAACTTCATGCTAATAAATCTTGTCCCTCTTTTGAAAGACTGATCAGTTCGACTGATCGTGTTTCATCATCATTCATTTGCAATTGAATGATGAGGTCAAAGGGAGGTAATGTTGTGCCAGCTTTTTCTGCCCATTCAATCAGGCAAATGCCTGCTTGGCTTAGGGTATCCCTAAAGCCCGCATCAATCCATTCCTCTGGGTAGTTCATGCGATACAAGTCAAAATGATGAACCTGTAGTGTTTGGACTTGTTGATCAGTGATGACTGGTGACGGTGTGATCTCATACGGTTCACAAAGTGTATAAGTGGGGCTTTTCACTTTGCCCATGTGCCCTAATGCTTTCAGAAGATACCGAGTTAACGTTGTTTTACCAGCACCTAAGTTACCTTCGAGAGATATTTTGAGTGCGTATTGATTATTTTGATTAAAGAGTTCTTTAATTTTTCCAGCTAGCTGGGCTGTTAGTTTTTCGGTATCAGCTTCAGAGTGAAGGATTTGAGATTTTTCTTTCATGGCAACCTACAATCTCACTGTGCAATTAAAACTAAACAATTGATGAGCCAGTTTCACCCATCTAATTCCATTGATTGGATCAACCAAATTGATTGGTTGAGAGATGAGGCTCGCGCTCTTGATTTTGGCGATATTAGAGTCTCTGACACAGATTTGAGTCAGGCGGGACCAAAATTGAGAGAGTGGTTGGCAGCTGGTTGTCACGGTGACATGAATTATATGAGCCAGCACGCTCATTTGCGAGAAGATCCTCAACAGCTGCATCCTGGCACTATTCGGGTGCTCACTGTGCGTATGGATTATTTGCCTAATACGCCTGAAATGAGAAGTGCTTTAGATTGGCGCCAAAATGAAATGCAGAAGTGGGAGGGTGGCGATCAGGCGATTGTGGCGATGTATGCCAGAGGGCGCGACTATCACAAGGTTTTACGTCACCGCCTACAAACTTTAGCTGAGAAAATTCAAAACAAGATAGGTTCATACGGCTATCGTGTTTTTGTTGATTCTGGCCCTGTAATGGAAGTGGAGTTAGCGCATAAGTCTGGATTAGGGTGGCGAGGTAAACATACGCTATTGCTTAATCGCGAAGCTGGCTCGATGTTTTTCTTGGGTGAGATTTATGTAGACATTCCATTTCCAGTAGATCCTCCAATAACTTCACATTGTGGTGAGTGCACGGCTTGTATGGATGTTTGCCCCACAAAGGCTATTACAGCGCCTTATCAGTTGGATTCAAGGCGCTGCATTTCCTATTTAACGATTGAACATCGGGGCAGCATCCCCGTTGAGTTAAGACCTCTCATGGCTAACCGTATTTATGGCTGTGATGATTGCCAACTTATTTGTCCTTGGAATAAGTTTGCACAATTGAGTGCAGTCCCAGATTTTTTACCTCGTCATGGCCTAGATCAATCCAGCCTTTTAGATTTATGGTCTTGGGGTGAAAAAGATTTTTTAAGTCGACATGAGGGTAGCCCCATTCGACGAATTGGTTATAAAGCCTGGCGAAGAAATCTTGCTGTAGGTATGGGGAATGCTTTACGTTCAACTTCAGTGCTTGAACAAGATAAAGACGCGATTGAGCAAGCTCTTCAAAAGGTACTTCCATTCGAATCCGATATGGTGAAAGAACATATTCTTTGGGCTTTGGAACAAAAGTCAATTTAAGTTAATTTTTAGTTTCAGCATCAATATCAATAAGCGAATAAACTTTCGCGATGAGTTTGGATAAGAAAACGATCCTGTTAGGCGCTAAAGATGCTTTTGGCGCACCTGCTGCCGTTCTATTTGCTGGCATGCTTGGTTTTGGAGCCATGGGGCAAGCTAATCAGTTAGACGTCTGGTTAACCAGCGCCACGAGTTTCTTTATGTTTGCCTTGCCTGGACAGGTTGTTCTCATTGAAATGATTGTCTTGGGTTCATCTGGGGTAGCGATTGCTTTTGCGGTGACTTTAACCGCCACACGTTTTTTTACGATGTGCCTCACATTATTTCCACAGTTCCCTGAAAAACAACGCAGTTCTTTTTATTACTTATTGGTGCATTTCATGGCGATGACTTCATGGGCGATTGCTATGAAAGAATTCCCCAAGCTCGCGCCAGAAAAAAGATTGGGTTATTTCACAGGATTTGCTTTGGTTTGTTGGGGTGTTTCAACGCCGGCAACAGCCTTAGGGTTTATGTTGGCAGGACAAGTGCCTAGTTATTTAAGTTTGGGAATGGTCTTCATCAACCCCTTATTTTTCTTATTAACGTTTACTGAGGTCAGACCCAGAGCTAATCGCATAGCGATTGGTTTAGGTGCTGTCATTGGGCCTGTGTCTTATCTTTGGTTTCCAGATTACTCCTTGCTAATTGCAGGGTTGGTTGGTGGCACGATCGCTTATAACTTTGATAAATTTTTGCGGAGTAGACAGCATGCCAGAGACTGATTTATCCACCATGTTCAATGATGCTGGTATGTGGGCAGCTTTGATTGCTGCTTGCATCGGAACTTATTTGTGGCGTGGTCTAGGCGTTTTTTTATCTGGCAAGATCAGTCAAGATAGCGAACTCTTTAATTGGTTATCAGCCGTTACCTATGCGATGGTCGCAGCATTAACCTTGAGAATTATTTTGCTACCAGTGGGTTTGCTTGCAACTGTTCCCATCTCGATTAGGATTTTGGTATCAGTTTTGGCAGTGTTGGTGATGATCTCTAAAAAGGAAAAAAGAATGGTGCCTGCTTTGTTAACAGGCACCATTGGCTTAGTGCTTTACGGCCTTTGGATCAACTTCTCTTCAGTTTGAAGCGAAGTTGATCACTTAGAGCAATCACATTAATCTTTGTTACAAGTCTTAATGCCAAGTAATGGATAGGCTGGGCAAAAACGGAAAATGCCAGTTGCTAGGGGCACAATACCAATCCAACCCCAAACTCCAACAACATTAGTAATTGCCAAAACTACCAATAGTGCACCCACAACAATTCTAAGAGCGCGATCGATACCGCCAACATTGCATTGCATAGTTATTCCTTTATTAAAAGTAAATTATTTGCCACAGTAGGTGGCGTACAACAATTCCATCACGGCAATCGCGATGGGGCTAGAAAGTTTGTAATAAATTTGCTTGCCATCTCTACGAGTGGATACAACGCTCTCTTTGCGTAAGATTGCTAATTGTTGAGATAGTGTCGGTTGCTGAATATGCGTGATCTCTTCAAGTTCACCCACACACTTTTCACCTTGGCTTAGTTGACATAAAAGCATTAAGCGATCGCGATTCGCTAAGGTCTTCATCATGCGACAAGCATTGTCTGCATTCTGTCTCATCAGAGACATGTCTAGTTTGACAACTTCTTCAGTATTCGTGCGGGCATCCATGAGATTTAGATCCTTTATTAATTCATTAAATACATTATATATTTAATTTATATATAAATCCATAAATTAACAATTTCTACTAAGTTCACTTTGTGATTGATGCAGCTTTGAATTGGGATGAATTTAAGAAATTAAGGTATCGTAGGGCTTCATAAAACTATAAATTCAAGAGGAGAACGATATGCCAGGGCAAAAACCTTATTTAAATCAAGCGGATGTACAAAAGATTTTGGCTGCAGCCAATGCTCATGCTGAAAAAAATAACTGGGCAGTCAGTATTGCTGTCGCCGATGATGGCGGACATTTATTAGGTTTTATTAGAAGAGATGGTTGCCCCACAATTTCTACATATATTGCTCAAGAAAAAGCTAAAGCTTCTGCATTGGGTCGTCGTGAAAGCAAAGTCTACGAGGACATCATTAACGGTGGGCGTCAGTCATTCATGAACGCTACGCCAGTTTTAAGCGGTACTCTAGAAGGTGGCGTCAATATTGTGATGGACGGTCATACCATTGGTTCTGTTGGTGTTTCAGGGGTTAAGTCAACTGAAGATGCTGAAATTGCCAAGGCAGGTATTGCAGCTCTTTAAATAAGCTCTAAAACAAGTTCCATTAAGAAAACTAGTCCTCGGTACTTATAAGCCTCATAATAGAGCCCTGTGAGTACCGAACAAAATATATCCCCTGTAGAAAAAGCCCCCACATTTGCTGAATTTGGTTTCGCTGAACCTATTTTGCGAGCCATCTTAGAGCAGGGCTACACACAACCAACTCCTATTCAGGCTCAAGCAATGCCCCATGTCATGCAAGGTCGTGATGTGATGGGTGCTGCTCAAACTGGTACTGGTAAGACCGCAGCTTTTGTGTTGCCGATTTTGCAAAACATTTTGCCGCTAGCAAGTAATAGTGCATCCCCTGCGCGTCATCCGATTCGCGCTTTGGTTTTAACGCCTACTCGAGAGTTAGCAGACCAAGTGGCTGATAACGCTTTTAAATACGCAAAATATACAGACATCAGAACAGCTGTTGTTTTTGGTGGCGTTGATATGTCAGCGCAAACTACATTGCTACGTTCTGGTATTGAGTTATTAATTGCTACCCCAGGTCGTTTGTTAGATCACATTACTCAAAAAACAGCCAATTTGTCACAAGTGCAAATTTTGATTCTTGATGAGGCTGATCGTATGTTGGATATGGGTTTCTTGCCTGACCTGCAACGCATCATCAGTTTGATTCCTGCGCAAAGACAAACTTTATTGTTCTCTGCCACGTTCTCACCAGAGATTAAAAAGCTGGCGCAAAGTTATTTGCGTGACCCAGTAACCATTGAAGTCGCTAGACAAAATGCAGCCGCTGATACGGTTCAGCAAGTCATTCATATGGTGCCCTCTGAGCAAAAGAAGGATGCGGTTGTCAAAGTTCTGAATGCCCGCATTCAAAAAGGTTTATCTCGCCAAGCGATTGTTTTTACAAACAGCCGTATTGGTTGCAGTAAATTGGCGAGCGCTTTGGAACGGAGTGGCATCAAAGCAGGAGCTATTCATGGTGACAAGAGCCAAATAGAGCGCATGCAAATCTTAGAAGCATTTAAGAATGGCACGATGGATGTATTAGTGGCTACCGACGTGGCTGCGCGCGGTTTGGATATTGCTGATATGCCTTGTGTGATTAATCATGAGCTACCTTTCAATGCTGAAGATTATGTTCACCGCATTGGTCGAACGGGTCGAGCAGGTGCTAGAGGTGATGCGATTGCATTGGTAGATCCATCTGAAGAAAGACTCTTGGCTGATATTGAAAAGTTAATGAATCGTCAGTTAATTCGGATGCCGGTTCCAGATCCTGCTGGCGGGGTAGCAGCTGATCCATTTTTCTACATGCCCTATGTGGCGCAAGACCCCAATCAGCCGGCTAAAACAGCTGCGTCTGATGAGGTAGCAAAAACTAATCCAGCGAGTCAGCCCTCTATTAAGCCAGCAGCTAAACCAGTTGCTGCCTTATTGGGCGGTTTTAAGAAAAAGCCCTAACCCGAAAAGCCCTAATCCATTCTTTTGAAGAGTTTTTCAAGAGTCACCCAAGATGTTTCATGTAATCTTGGGTGGCATTCTCAAGCCATTGAGAGATGCTCCAATCGTTGCTCTTAAATAACTCAGGGTTGGTTAAGCCAAGGTGTTGTCCTGCAGCTCTCAGAGCGTTTAAAGCGTTTTCAGAGCTATCGGTGGCTACTGCAGGTGCTTGTGTTTGTTTGCTGAGCTTCTCATGTTGCTCGTTGAGGACTAAGGGCAAGTGCAAATATTGAGGTGTTGGATAAGCTAATTGTTCTTGAAGATAAATTTGTCGCGGTGTGTTGTCTAGTAAGTCGGCGCCACGAACAATATGGGTGATGCCTTGGAGGGCATCATCAACCACTACAGCCAATTGGTAGGTAAAAATACCATCAGCTCGTTTTAAAACAAAATCACCAACACTTTCCCTGAGTTCCTCATCTCTGACGATTAAACGCCAAGCGCAAGGTTCAGCAATATCTTGTCGATCTCGACAGGTGCCTGGGTAAATGAGCTCTTCATGCTTTTGTTTCTTTTTGCCAAGAGCTAGCCATGCATCTTCAATTTGTTTACGTGTGCATCGGCAAGCAAAAGCCGATTGTCGTTCGATTAACTGATCAAGAGCCGCCTGGTACAGATCAGTTCTTTTGGATTGATAAACAATTTCCCCATCCCAATGTAAGCCACAAGCTGCTAATTGGCTGATAATGATTTTGTCGCTACCAGGCATACATCTTGGTAAATCAAGATCTTCAATCCTTAAAAGCCATTTTCCTTGATGCCCCCGGGCGTGGAGCCAACTGCCAAGCGCAGTTGCGAGCGATCCGGCGTGCAGAGCGCCTGTCGGTGAGGGTGCGAAGCGACCAAGGTAATTGCAAGTCAACATAGCTAAAATCATCTCATGTCTTTAAATACCAACTTTGTCCATTTGCGCCTCCACTCGGAATATTCCATTGTGGATGGGGCTGTACGGATAGATGATGCCATTTCTGCCGCCGTCAAGGATGGAATGGGTGCTTTGGCGCTCACAGATTTAGGTAATGTCTTTGGTTTAGTTAAGTTTTATCAAGCCGCTCGCAAAGAGGGGGTTAAGCCGATTGTTGGTAGCGACGTTTGGATTACAAACCCAGATGATCGAGATAAACCATTTCGTTTGCAACTGCTAGTTAAAAATCATACGGGTTATTTAAATCTATGCGAGCTCTTAAGCAAAGCCTCTTTAACTAACCAATACAAAGGCCGTGCTGAAATTGATCCTGCTTGGTTCAAAGAATATGCCGAAGGCTTAATAGCACTTTCTGGTGCTCGTTTTGGTGATGTTGGTGTGGCACTCTTAGCGGATCAGTTGAGTGAGGCAGCATCGCGTGCAAAATTTTGGGCAAAGTATTTTCCTGATTCTTTTTATGTAGAAATTCAAAGGGCAGGGCACCCACAAGACGAAGCGCATTTACATGCGGCTGTTCATTTGGCTCAGCAGCTCAAATTGCCTGTCGTGGCGACTCATCCGATTCAGTTCATGCAAGCAAGTGACTTTAATGCGCACGAAGCTAGAGTATGTATTGCTGAAGGAGAGATTCTTGCGAACCCTAAGAGGATTAAGAAGTTTACACCCGAGCAATACTTCAAGTCTCAGGCGGAGATGCAAGAACTTTTTGCAGATTTGCCGGCAGCTTTAACGCACACAGTAGAAATTGCTAAACGTTGTAACTTGAGTTTGACATTAGGTAAGCCAAGACTGCCAGATTTCCCAATCCCCAAGGGAATGACGCTAGATGAGTACTTGTTGCAACAAGCAATGGCAGGTTTGTCTCAACATTTAGTTCATCTCTATCCTGATGAGGCGACTAGAGAAGAGCAAAGACCTACTTATGAAGCCCGCCTAAAGTTTGAGGTCAACACGATTGCTCAAATGGGCTTCCCAGGTTACTTCCTCATCGTTGCTGATTTTATTAACTGGGCAAAAAATAATGGCGTGCCAGTAGGTCCTGGTCGTGGTTCTGGTGCAGGATCTCTAGTGGCTTACTCTTTAGGTATTACTGATCTAGATCCACTGAGATATAACTTGCTCTTCGAGCGCTTCTTAAACCCAGAGCGTGTATCGATGCCTGACTTTGATATCGACTTTTGTCAGCATGGTCGAGATCGTGTGATTGCCTACGTTAAAGAAAAATATGGCAAAGATGCTGTGAGTCAGATTGCCACATTTGGCACGATGGCAGCTCGCGCTGCGATTCGAGATGTTGGACGCGTTCTAGAGCAGCCTTATGGTTTTGTGGATGGCATTTCAAAATTAATTCCTAATAAACCAGGTCAACAAGTCACTATTGAGCAAGCCAAGAAAGATGAAAAACTCTTAGCCGAGCGCGAAGCACGGGAAGAAGAGGTGAAGCAGTTATTGGGCTTAGCTCAACAATTAGAGGGCATGACTCGTAACGTGGGTATGCATGCCGGTGGTGTTTTGATTGCCCCAGGCAAGTTAACTGATTTTTGTCCTTTGTACACTCAAGGTGCAAAAGATAGTAAAGACACTAAAGATGCTCCTGACTCTGGTGTTGTGAGTCAATTTGATAAAGATGACGTCGAAGCTGTTGGACTTGTTAAGTTCGACTTCTTAGGACTAACCACACTCACCATCTTAGATTGGGCAGAACGTTATATCCATCAACTCTATCCAGAGAAAAAGAACTGGCGAGTAGGGCAGGTTCCTTTAGATGATTCTGCTGCTTTTGATATTTTAAAAACAGCCAATACAGTAGCCGTTTTCCAGCTTGAAAGTCGCGGTATGCAAGGCATGCTTCGTGAAGCAAAACCTGACCGATTTGAAGACATTATTGCCTTGGTGGCTCTCTATCGACCAGGGCCAATGGATCTGATCCCTTCATTTATTGCACGTAAGCACGGCAAGGAACAGGTGCATTACCCGGATCCTCGAGTTGAACCCGTTCTTCAAGAAACCTACGGCATCATGGTCTATCAGGAGCAGGTGATGCAGATCGCGCAGATCATCGGTGGTTATTCACTCGGAGGTGCTGAGTTATTAGGTCGAGCCAGGGGTAAGAAAAAGCCCGAAGAAATGGCTGGGC
>SSFP01000027.1 GCA_008015455.1 Polynucleobacter sp.
TCCGGTATAAACTGTAAAGTATGTCTCAGGTCGTACATCGATAGCCCACTTGTTGGGCTATTTTTATTTCTACCGTAGATAAAAGTATCGAGAGTAGTTAATAACTCTCATCCTGAGTTCTAGGATGCTCAATCCTCTTACTATGTCGTTCAAAACAACATCATTGAGCCTCAAGCCTTAAGTAGGCTCTACTGATATTGCCTTTATGTAATTCGTTAAAGTTAGCGAGCTTCTCAAATTGTGGAGCGTTAGATAAACCTTTGACAGCATTCTCAACACCAGCCATATCTTCAGCATATTTATTTGTGCCATCTACTAAAAATTTCAAGTAGTCACCTGTTTGCCTTTTCGCTTTAGGTAAGTCACAAATACTACCGTGACCAGGCACGATGACTTTAGGATTAATTGATTCAATCTTTGTAAAAGCATCAAGCCATGTTGTGGCATTGCTTTGTGGCAATACTCCCAATAAGCGATCGACGTAAATGTGATCGCCAGAAAACATAATATTTTGTTGTGGAAGGTAGACCACAACATCCCCCTCAAAATGAGCATGGTTTAGATATTTAATTTGAACCTTGGTGCCACCAAGATTAAGTTCAGCCTCATTTTGATTAATTGGCTTTTGAGCATAGGCTGGTTTTGTGCCATTAAACCGATCTTTTAATACAGCTTTCACTGAGTCTAGTTGGGTCAAGGCTAATTGCTTTTGATTGGCAACAGTTTTATGAAGGGCGATCACCTCTGCTCCTTGGGATAAAAAGTAGTCATTCCCTAACCAACGGTGATCTTGAGATCCGGTATTAATGACCCATCTTACTTTCTTTCCAGTAAGGCGCTGAACTTGTTGGTTAATTAGCTCCGCCCCGTTTCTTGAAGCGCCACTATCAATGAGGATAACGCCATCATTCGTGACTATCACGCCATAGTTAGCGTTTAAACCTTGATTCTCAAAAGTTCTGCCACCAATCTCACCAATTAGCGCAAAGGTGGATTCATTCACTTTTTGAGGCGTTAAGACTTCGGCCAGAAGGTGGTGGCTAAAAGTCACTGTTATTAATAATGCTAAGAGATATTTTTTCATGATGAGCCCCTAATGATTAGCATCATTATTAACCGCAGTTTTTTATAAAATAAGTGTTACTAACCCTGACAATTGACTATATTTTGTAAGTATTGGAGAAAGACTTGCCATGTCGTTTTAAACGACATACATTAAGCGGCTAATATAAATAAAAGGTCTTAAATGAATACTTCCGTTTTTCAATTTGGCGAAATCAAACCAGAATACCCAGTGCGAGTTCTTAATGAGAGAGTGGTGAGAGCTGCCGCAGGCATTTTGTTTGTATTTGCTCTGGTTTCATTTATGAATGCTTGGTTGATGGGTAATTTTTTCCCAACGAAAGTTTTTGTGTCTGCTTTCTTAATTGAATTTACGATCAGAATTTTCATTAATCCTAAATATGCTCCAGTGATGATTTTGGCGCAGTGGCTAGTGAAAGGCCAGCAACCTGAATACACAGGTGCCCCACAAAAGCGTTTTGCTTGGGCGATCGGATTTATTCTTGCTGTCACCATGTTTTATTTGGTGGTGCTCAAGAGTGTTATCGGTCCAATCAATATCATTGTTTGCGCCGCATGTTTGACGCTAATGTTTTTTGAAACATCATTTGGTATTTGTATCGGCTGTAAGATTTATAACCTCTTTAATAAAGCTCAAGCCCAGCTCTGCCCGGGAAATTCTTGCGATATTAATGTTGAGAAACAAAACAATATCAACAAGCATCAATTAGCAGTATTAGTTCTATTTATAGTCGTTGTGGCTGCTATTTTTAATTATTTCTCTGGCGACTCTAGCGAGCCCACATTATCGGCTGCTCCTGACGAAGCAATTAATAAAGAGGTGGATGCTAAAGAAGCTGAAAGATGTAAGGTGCCTGATTTCGCTAAAGCTATGGGGCATGAGGAAAAGTGGAAGTTACATAACAACTGTAAATAAAGAGTTAGACATCCTCAGCCCTGGTCGATTCCGCCCCGGGCCACCAAGATTCTTAAAACCACCTTCGGGTGGTTTTTTCATTTACAGCAAATTAACCCCAAAGTTTTTCATCACAAGGGCAAATAAGCCAAAGCAAATAACAGTAACAATAATGCTTGAGCCCATCGTTATCCAAAAACCTAGTTTTGGCAGTAAGTATGGGAATAATAAAAACATTGGCAGAGTTGGAATCACATACCAAAAAGTGTAATAAGCATGGTTGGCGATCTTTTCTTCCGATTGATTTTCAATAAATAGCCAAGTTAAGGTCAAAAGAGTCATTAAAGGTAATGCAGCAATAAACCCTCCCAACTTATCACTTCGTTTGGCAACCTCGCTGATGAATACAACCATTCCAGCAGTTAGAAGATATTTTGTAATGAGCCAAGTCATGATTTACCAAATATGTCAAAAGTAATAAAATGAATTATGCGTCGGATTTGTGTACTTTTGTGCCTCTCGCTTTTCATAAGCCTCATTCATGCGGGTAGTCTTTCTGCTTCAAATGAATTGGCTGGGCAGGTACATGCTCAAAATATGGTTCAACATGATTGCCATACACAAGCTGATACCAAGATGGATAAGTCGCATACAACTAATCACCAAACTCACCATCAGTGCTGTTTAGGGGTTGTAGCCAATTTATCTACAAATGAATATAAGCAACCAGACTTTTCTAGTCACTTTGTTGCGTGGGTTCCTCGCTTAGTAATTGAGGAAATGCCCAACAACATCTTCAAACCTCCAAGACAAATTAGTTAATCCCTTATTAACTAATTTTTGTGGCGCTTTGCCACCGTTATTCTTTGGAGAAATCTTATGAACATGACTCACTACATGGAGTTATTGGCTGTTAACCAGCCTTGGAATTTAATTATTTTTATGGCTATCCCAGTCATCTTGGCTGAGACCTTGGCCATTACAGAGTTGTATTTGCTCTTCACTCGTAAGTTTGATGGCGCTGTGTATTACCTCAATCGCTTTGCTGGTATTGCGGTAGGCATTTACTTTGTCGGCATCATCATTTACATCATGACAAATGCTGTGGTTCCTATTACTAAGGCAGGTGAATGGGGAACAGTGATTGATGTGATTGCTGTTGGCACATACTTAATTGCCGGCTTGCCACTGATTTGGATTGCCCTACAAGAGATGGGTTTGGTTAATAAAGCCTTAGATCAAATCGCAAAGCTCAAGATTCATGCGACATGTGTTGCCCTGTTCTTAGTGTTTGGTCATATTGCCATGATTGCCGGTATGCTTGACCCAAGTATTCTTGGTTACAAAGGTGCAAGTGCTCATCAAATGAGTTCTAGCTCTGATAGCCATGAGTATTGCAATCCAGAAGAGCATGAGAAGATGATGAAGCAACATCAAAAAATGATGGGCAATATGCCTTCTCATCAAATGCCGATGAATAGTGGACAAATGCCTCAGCAGATGAAAAATGGGCAGATGCCAATGAATAACCAAGGACACAATCATTAATGAAAGGCTTGCCCGAAAGGGCAACCTTTATTTGAAGAAAGAGATGGTTGATATGAAATTGGTTAATCAACAAAGAAGACTTATTACTTTGGGGTTGGTTCTATTACCGACATTCAGTTTTGCTGTGGCTAAGGAACCACTCATTACTATGTGGAAAAGCCCAACTTGTGGTTGTTGTAAAGATTGGGCAGATCATGTTGAAAAGAATGGCTTTACAGTAAAAGCTTATACAGATGGCAATGACGAGATTCGCAAAAAGCTAGGTATGCCTAATCAATTTGGCTCTTGTCATACCGCTTTGATTGGCGGCTATGCGATTGAAGGTCATGTTCCAGCAAAAGAAATCAAGCGTCTATTGGCAGAAAAACCTAAGGCGATTGGACTTGCTGTTCCTGCAATGCCAGTCGGATCTCCAGGTATGGATGGAGCTGAATACAAGGGTAGAAAAGACCCATATGATGTTTTGCTAATCGGATTAAATGGTAAGCCTAGCGTTTATCAATCCTATAGATAAAGGTATTGAAATGGGTGAAATTAATTTAAGTGTGAGTGGTATGACATGTGGCTCATGCGTTAAGCATGTCACCAATGCTCTCCAGCGATTGGATGGTGTTCAGGATGTGGCCGTTGATTTGGCTGCTGGCAAAGTAAAGGTAACTAGGGCTACTGATAAATCTGATGATTTAATTGCGACATTAATAGAGGACGGTTATCCGGCAGAATTAGATGCTGGCGGCACCCCTAAAGCTAAGCAAGGCGGAGGTTGCGGCCGCGGGTGCTCTTGTTCTTAGTGTGCTGTAGGTGGTCTAGAGCTAGAGCCAGACATCCTAAGCCCTGGTCGATTCCGCCCCGGGCCACCAAAAAATACCAAAACCACCTCCGGGTGGTTTTTTCATTTCTATCTAGTTAATCCCAATCCATATTCTCATATAACTTTAGTAGAATCTGTTTAAATGATTCGCAAACATAAATTCTTATTATTAGTTTTGTGTCTCAGCCTTCTATTGTTTAAGGCTGTGTCGGCGAATCGTTTTATTGAAAATGCGCTTAAGCGCGCTGAGATTTATTCTGATTATTCTGCATTCATCGCTGAACAAAAGCAGGTTAATCACACTTCTTTATCCGACATAAAGAATCAATCATCAATTATGATTCCTATTCATATGGTGGCGATAGTTATTGGTGTGGGGATTGTTCTGTTTGTTAAACAATCCTCTCAAATCATGAGATCAGTGGTTCGTGTATTAATTGGTGAAGTTGTTACAGAAAGAATTTTTAAACCCCCAAGACTTGCATAAGTATTTCCAATATCTTTAATTAATTTTTTAAAAGGAATACAAATGTTTAAGTTTGCAAAAGTTTTATTAGCAGTTTCTCTTGTTGCTTTAGTGGGTGCTTGCAGCACAACTTCTGATTCAAATAAAGTGGCATCAGTCGATGTGACAGGTCAAGGTATGGGCTATGACCCAATCAACGATCCTAAGACGATTGTTTATGGCAAGCGTAGTATTTATTTTGACTTTGATAGCTATAAGGTTAAGCCTGAATACCAATCTGTGATTGAGGCTCATGCTAAGTATTTGCGTGAAAATCAAGACAAGAAAGCTAATATCGTGATTCAAGGTAATACCGATGAGCGTGGCACAACAGAATACAACTTAGCCTTAGGTCAAAAACGTTCAGAAGCGGTTAAGAAAGCGCTAAGCTTATTGGGCGTTAATCAAGGTCAACTGGAGGCTGTGAGCTTTGGCAAAGAAAAGCCAAAAGCTCAAGGTAGCAATGAAGAAGCCTGGAAAGAAAATCGACGAGCAGATATTGTTTATCGCTAATCAAAACAAACCACCTTCGGGTGGTTTTGTTTTGGGTACAAGAAATTTAATGGTTGCACTCCTATAATCATTTCTACCTCAATTAATTTATTTGCCGCCATGAATACAAAAATTAATAAAGTTGCTGTTATTGGTGCTGGAGCTGTGGGCTGCTTTTTTGGTGGGATGTTGGCTAGAGCTGGTAAAGATGTTACTTTGCTAGCAAGGGAGCGCCAAGTAAAAGCCATTAAAGAAAATGGCTTACACATGGATTGTTTGAGTTTTAAAGAAACTGTAGCAATTAATGTTACTAGTCATAAAGAAGACATATCAACGGCAGATCTCATATTGTGTTGCGTTAAATCCCCCGACACAGATCTCGCTGCTAAAGAGGTGGCACCATTTATTAAAAAGGGTGCCATTGTTTTAAGTTTGCAAAATGGCGTTGATAACGCAGAACGCTTATCTAAGCTATTACCCCATCCCATTTATCCTGCTGTGGTTTATGTCGCAACAAGCATGGTTGGTGATGGGCAGTTAAAACATTTTGGACGAGGCGAGTTGCTGATTGGTGACATGGAAGCCAATCCTCAGGCCCATGAGTCTTTAAGGGCTATTGCAGAATTATTTCAGGGTGCAGGAGTGCCTTGTGAGGTATCAAGTTCTATCAAAAGAGAGTTGTGGCTTAAGTTTTTGGTGAATTGTTCATATAACGCCATATCAGCAATAGGTCAGATCACATATGGCGAGATGGTCAAGCAGGCTGAAATATGCCAGTTACTTGAATCATTGACTAAAGAGTTTTTATTGGTGGCGCAACATGAGGGAGTCAATATTTCCTTTGAAGAAGCAGAAGCCATCAATCAAAAAATTGCAGTGACAATGTCTGGTCAGCGTTCGTCCACTGCTCAAGATTTAATGAAGGGTAAGCCTACTGAGATTGAGTTTTTGAATAGGCTCATTGTGCGCAAGGCTCAAGAGTTTGGAGTTTCCACCCCTAGCCATCAGGCTATGTACGCATTAGTGAAGATGTTCGAACGGCAAGCTGTTAAATAAAACAATGTCCGCAGTTTTATATTCTTATCGACGCTGTCCATATGCCATGCGAGCAAGAATGGCTCTAGCCTATGCTCAAATACCTGTTGAAATCAGAGAGATTTCTCTTCGAGAAAAGCCCGCTTCGATGTTGGCGATCTCCCCCAAAGGCACAGTGCCTGTTTTGCAGTGTGGTGAACTCGTTATTGAGCAAAGCTTGGAGATCATGTTTTGGGCATTGCAGAAGAGTGATCCGGATCAATGGCTTAAGTCGTCTGTTTTAGATGAGGCGTGGCAATTAATTGAGTTAAATGACAGCTCATTTAAGGCGCTGCTAGACCAATATAAATATCCAGAAAGAATCAAGTTAAGCCCATCACTGACGCGAGAAGCCATTCTTGAAAAAGCCATTCAAACATTCATTGCTCCACTTGAAGAGCGCTTAGGCTCACAGCCATTTTTGTTCGGTGAACAAATATCGATTGCTGACATTGCTATATTTCCCTTTATTCGGCAGTTCGCCATGGTCGATAAAGACTGGTTTGATTCAGCACCGTTTCCACGCCTAAAAAAGTGGTTAGATTTTCATCTTGAATCCCCCTTATTTTTAGGGGTTATGCAAAAATACCCGACATGGCAAGACCTTCCATTGGAGAGTTCATGAAACGTTTCATCACATTTTTAATCACCATGATTATTTTGGTGTCTGCCTATACGTGGTTGACGCTGACTTGGAGCTACTCTAAGGGTGAGCGCGCGGGCTACGTGCAAAAGCTTTCGAAAAAGGGTTGGATTTGTAAGACATGGGAAGGTGAGTTGGCGATGATTAACATGCCTGGCACTTTGACAGAAAAATTTAATTTCACGGTACGTGATGATGAGGTTGTGAAGAAAATTAATCAAAGCATGGGCAAACGAGTCAATCTCATGTATGAAGAACATGTGGGCGTCCCATTCTCATGCTTTGGTGATACAGGGCACTACATTACCAATATCGAAGTGGTGGAATAAGGGCTAACCCAACATCACTTCGTTAGTATGAGTTTTCTATATTTAGTAACTCTGAGGCGATAGCGTTCGCCTTCATGAATTAAATCAATATAGTTCTGCTCCCCCATTAAGGGTTTGATATCAATTGCTTTGGATGCTTGGGGGGCTTCGGAATTATCTATTTCCCTTGTGAGGAAATCTTTTTTCTTGATTTGCATAATGACTCTCTTCTTTTGAAAGAGTCACCATCTTAAATCATGCGTTATCACTACTAGTGAGAAGGTTTTTGCAGCGTTCTTACTTTATAGAGAGTTGTTTTTGTTTTCTCTTGAAAAAGTAGATTAATAATTTTGCTGAGTAAATCACAATGACTGTGCCAATCAGATCTCCAATGATCATGACGCCTAGATTGTCAAAAAATAAATTATCTGGGGTGGCAATAGTGAATACAATTTGATGCATCAATGGACAAATCAAAGAGTAAATGAGTACACAACTGAGAAGTTTTGATCCATCAAGCGTGTCCAGTTGTGCATTTAAACCCATATCTTTGAAAGCCAAATATCTAGCAACATAAGGTGCTAAACCACTAGTGATACCAGCAGCAATCCCAAGGATTAAGTTTTCAAAAAAGAAGGCGACGCTAATAATGACTGAGGCAAGAGCAATACCAATGGCGCCACTTTCAGCCAACAAAAGAGTTAGTAAAAGCCGCAATCCTGCGGGCAAGAATATCCAAGACACCCCCAAAGAGTGGGCAAAAGAGTCTAAAAAGTAGCTATTTACCCCAAAAGTAATGGCATAGAGGGTGCCAGAGAAAATAATCAGAGCGGGGCTAAAAATAGGTTTAAACATGATGGGGTGAAATATAACAGGAGTTATGGCTCTGCAAGCCATATGAAATATATGTTTTCTGCAAAAAATAACATTTTTTTTATAAAAAATGGGTACAATTTGCGAGACGGATTTGTTATGTCGTCCCAATTTCATAAAGATTTATTAAGGAGCGGAACTTGAATAAAGCAGAACTCATTGCAGCGATTGCAGAAGACTCAGAGTTGTCAAAAGCTAAAGCTGAATTTGCATTAAATTCAGCGATGGATAACATCAAGAAAGCAGTTACTAAAGGTGACAGCGTTCAATTGATCGGTTTTGGAACATTTAGCTCAGGTAAGCGCGCTGCACGTGTTGGCCGCAACCCTAAGACTGGCGAAGCAATCAAGATTGCTGCAGCTAAGACAGTTAAGTTCACAGCTGGTAAAGCATTTAAAGATGCTGTTAACAAGCGTAAGAAGTAATCTAGTATCTATTCTTCTTAAGTAAAAGCCCAGCATTGCTGGGCTTTTTTATTGGCGCACTAGCTTTGGACTAATCGTCGGTATCGATGAATACTCATCAATATGCCAACCCCAATGCCTAGTGTGACTAAAGCAGTTCCGCCATAGCTAATAAATGGTAGTGGCACGCCTACCACCGGTAGCAAGCCGCTGACCATGCCCATGTTAACGAATGCATAGGTGAAGAAGATCATGGTGATGGCGCCACCCAAAAGACGGGTAAATAAAGTCGGTGCACTAGAGGAAATAGCAAAGCCTCTTTGAATTAATGCGGTGAATAAGCCTAATAAAACTAAATTACCAAGTAAGCCAAACTCTTCTGAGAAAACAGCAAAAATAAAGTCTGTGTGTTTTTCGGGAATAAATTCAAGGTGAGCTTGAGTGCCGTTTAACCAACCCTTGCCAAATAAGCCACCAGAGCCAATAGCAATCACTGATTGAATCGTATGAAAGCCTTTGCCTAAAGGATCGGTGCTCGGGTCTAGCAATGTGCAAATGCGGTGTTTTTGATAGTCATGAAGCATGAACCATTTCACTTGAGGTTCACAAATATAGCCACCAAAAATCACAATCAGGAGAATGCAAAATACGCCAAAGCCGACTACGGGAATAATGTATTTCCATGGAAAGCCTGCCAAGATAATCACGTATAAGCCTGCAGACATCACCAATAATGCTGTGCCTAAGTCTGGTTGACGTGCAATTAGAAATACCGGAAGAATTAATAGTAGTGCAGCCACACCGTAATCTAAGTTCTTAAGAACGCCCTCTCGTTTTTGAAAGTACCAAGCCAACATAAGGGGCATGGCAATTTTCATAATTTCAGATGGTTGGATCACCACGCCAATATTCACCCAGCGACGTGCGCCCTTTTTAATAAGGCCAAAAGCAGCTACTGCTAGTAATAAGGCAATACCTACGCCATAAATCCAAACGGCTGAACGCTCTAGCCACTTGGGCGGAACTCTTGAGACAATGAGCATGACCGAGTAAGCAAGCGCTAAATTTCTAGCCTGATCAATGAGCTTGACTGATGTGCCGCTACTGGCTGAAATAAATGTGATGGTACTAATCACAATTAAACCAAGCACAATTAAACCTAGTACCTTATCAAGGCCTGCCCATAAAAAATCAAAATGATGAATTAAGGAGCGTTTTTCCACTCTGGGATCTCCTTTGGCCAGCGGCCTTCTAAGTAGTAATCAAGGGCTTTTCTTGCAATAGGGGCAGCTTGAGCTGCACCAAAACCAGCATTTTCTACAACCATTGCAATTGCAATTTTGGGTTTATCTGCCGGCGCAAACACAACGTAAAGTGCGTGATCCCTTAAAAACTCTGGGGTGGCGCCATGGTTATATGCTTTGGATCCTAAGCTAAAAACCTGCGCTGTACCTGTCTTACCTGCGGGCAAATAGTTAGCACCTTTAAATGCAGCAGCTGATGTACCAAAACGATTAACATCTAACATCGCATTTTTAATGACTTCAATATTTTCTTTTTTAAGATCGATTCTGTAGCTTTCTTTAGGTGTTGTTAAAGATCGCTCGCGAGTGATAGGATCTTCAATGGATTTCACTAGATGGGGTTTCATGACCACACCATTGTTTGCTAAGTTAGCGGTTGCGTGAGCCAGTTGCAAAATTGTGAAGCTGTTATAGCCTTGACCAATACCTAGAGAAATAGTTTCGCCTTCGTACCATTTTTGTTGTTCAGGTTTTTTAAATGATCGTTCTTTCCATGCGGTCGATGGAAGAATGCCTCTTGATTCACCATCTAAGTCAATGCCAGTAATTTGTCCAAAGCCAAGAGGTTTCATGAAGTCATGCATCATGTTCACGCCCATGTCCCTTGCTAAAAGGTAGTAGTAGGTATCACAAGATTCAACAATTGATTTGGCCATATCCACCATTCCATGACCGCCTACCTTATCGTCTTTGAATGTGTGATTGCCGAATGTGAAATACCCCGGATCAGAAATGGCTTGGCTGGGGGTGCGTTTACCAGTCTCTAGAGCAGCTAAAGCCATGAAGGGTTTGTAAGTCGAACCAGGAGGATAGATGCCCTTTAGTGGTCTGTTATAGAGAGGTTTCTCAGGTGACTCGTTTAAGGCTTTCCAGGTATTGGCATCAATACCCTCAACAAAGTCATTAGGGTTGAAATTAGGCTTGGAAACAAACGCAAGAATATCTCCGGTTTCAGGTTCAATCGCCACAAAGGCACCCCGCCTTTTGCCGTAGAGTTCCTCTACAAGAGATTGCAATTTGATATCAACTGAAAGAACTAAGTTTTTCCCAGGACTTGATGATGAGGTTGACAGGGTTCTAACCGCACGACCGCCAGCAGTAATTTCAACTTGTTCAAATCCTGGGGAACCCCTAAGAGCATATTCATAACTTTGCTCCACACCAATTTTTCCGATGTAGGGCATGCCAAGAAGGTTGATGTTTTTTCTTTGGCTCCAATCATCGTCGGAGCTTTTTGATGAGTCTAGTTCGGCAATTAGTTTTTCACGGTCTTTTTGAGAGACTCGACCGATGTAGCCAATCAAATGTGAGCCAAGTTCCCCATAGGGATACTGCCTAAATAAGCGAGCTCTAATCTCAACACCCGGAAAGCGAAAACGCTGTGCAGTAAATCGAGCAACTTCCGTATCGCTAAGTAGCGTTCTGATAGGGAATGAATCAAAAGTTTTTGATTCATTAAATAACTTTAGGAAGTTACGACGATCCTTCGCCTGAATATCTACAACTTCAGCTAAATCATCTAAGAGAGAATTAATGTCTGTTTCAATCAGCGATGGACTGACTTCCAGCGTATAGGCTGAGTAGTTTCTTGCAATCACAACCCCATTTCGATCAATGATCAAGCCACGATTTGCAGGAACGGGGATGAGTGCAATGCGATTATTTTCAGCTGCAACAGAGTGCCGATGGTGGGTAAATACTTGTAACCATACAAACCGAAGCAAGAGAATCGAAAAACAAACCAAAACAAAAATCATCGCCACAGAAAGTCGTTCTTGAAACGATCTAACCGTTGGTTGAGGTTTGCTAAAACGATGCATAGCTATTAATTAAAGCGGACGATTAAGATCAACGTCAGTGGGTCTTCTTTGTGGCGCTAAAAGAATCCATACCGCAGCCGGCCACAAAGTAGCTTCAATAAAGGCAGCAAATAAACTAGCCCAAGCCCAAATCGGTAACTCGCCAGAAGATACCCAGCGAACGATTAATGGCCAAATGGAGGCTGTTAAGAAAAGAGGCAATAAGTGCAAGATTTGTTGCGGTCTAGAAAAGCCAAGAACGCGACGTTGCCAGTGAATACCAAAGAAAGCCACTAAGGGGTACATAAAAGCTTGTTGACCCAATAAGCTGGCATTGTGGATATCCATGATGAGGCCCAGCAAAAACGCCCAAACAACGCCTACTTTTCTGGGCTGATAGATGGTCCAGAAAACAATGCAAATTAATAACCAGTCTGGTACCCATGGGGCATTACCAAAAGGCAAGAAATTCAATAGAAGTGCTGCAAACAAACTAAACCCTATGAATAACGCGTTTGCTGGGCGAAGTATGTAACCACTTTCTATCATGGTTTGCCTCGGTATAAACGGTTAGATTTTGTTTCCGCGGGTTTATCAGATTTATGTGGAGTTGGTTTAGGACCAAAACCGGCGTCGTAAAACAAAATCATCACATGTCTAAAACGATTAACTCCACCGACTGGGGTGCAATAAACATGCGCAAAATTTTTATCAACATTGCGATCAATTTTTTCAATGGTGGCTACTGGAAATCCTGGCGGGTAGACGCCATCAATGCCGGATGTCATTAATACATCGCCAACCTGTAAATCGCTAACAGCAGCCATGTGCCTTAGCTCTAAAGCCTGCCCCCTACCATTGCCATAAAGGGCGCCTCTGAGCCCGTTTCTAGCCACCTGAATAGGGATCACCATATCCCTGTCATCTAAGAGTGCTACTTCAGATTTGTTTTCAAGTACTCTCACCACCTGACCCACAATGCCTTGGTGGTCTGATACCCCTTGCCCAGGCTTAATGCCGTCGCTTGCACCACGGTCAATCACAATTCTTTGTGACAAAGGATTGTTGGGGCTATAAAGAATTTGAGAAATTAAGATCTTGAAGCGAGTTTGCTCTTGAATGCCAATGAGTCTGCGTAATTGCGCGTTTTCCGCCATGAGTAACTCTGACTGGTTCGCCAGTAAAGTTAGCTCGGCTACCCTTTTTACCAAAGCTTCATTTTGTTCCTCAAGAGAACTCTTGCTCGTGAGGTAGTCGTAACTATTTCTAAGGGCTGCTCGTGGCAACAGCATGACTGATTGCAGTGGGGTGAGCAAATAACTAGCAATTGAGCGCACCTCTCCCAAAGCTTTGAACTGGTAATCCAATACCATTAAGGTCAAGCTAACTACAAGGCAGGCAGCCAGCTTAATGAGAGCTGGCGTACCTTGTTTAAAGAGGGGTGGGGGACTAAGCTGCACTTAAATCTCAGTTGCTGCTTAGTCGGCTTATTCTTGTGAGAACACGCCGCCTAATTTATCCATGCGCTCTAGAGCCATGCCTGAGCCTCTAGCAACACAAGTTAATGGATCTTCAGCAACGTGAACAGGCAAGCCTGTTTCTTCAAGTAATAAACGATCTAGATCGCGCAATAAAGCGCCACCACCAGTTAGCATCATGCCGCGGTCAGCAATATCTGACGCCAATTCTGGAGGAGTTTGTTCTAGAGCAACCTTAACAGCAGTCACGATTTGATTCAGCGGATCTGTCAAAGCTTCCAAAATCTCATTGCTTGTGACGGTAAAGCTTCTTGGAATACCTTCAGAAAGGTTGCGACCACGAATTTCCATGTCACGGACTTCTGAGCCTGGGAAGGCTGAACCGATGTTCTTTTTGATGGCTTCAGCAGTTTGTTCGCCAATTAACATGCCATAGTTTCTGCGGATGTAATTAATGATGGCTTCATCAAATTTGTCACCACCCACACGGATGGAGCCCTTGTAAACCATGCCACCAAGAGAGATCACGCCAACTTCAGTGGTACCGCCACCAATATCCACAACCATCGAGCCTGAAGCCTCTGAAACAGGCAATCCAGCACCAATAGCAGCAGCCATAGGCTCTTCAATCAAATAAACCTGTGAAGCACCTGCGCCAAGGGCTGATTCGCGAATCGCACGTCTTTCAACCTGAGTAGAGCCGCAAGGTACACAAATAATGATGCGAGGGCTAGGTTTTAGCAGTTTGGTCTCATGAACCATCTTAATAAACTGCTTAAGCATTTGTTCTGTAATCGTAAAGTCGGCAATCACGCCGTCTTTCATAGGGCGAATCGCTTCAATATTGCCTGGAACACGACCTAACATCTGTTTTGCGTCTTTACCTACGGCTAAAATAGTCTTTTTGCCATTAGGGCCACCTTCTTGGCGGATCGCCACAACAGATGGCTCATCAAGGACAATGCCCCTGTCACGCATATAAATCAGGGTGTTAGCAGTACCCAAGTCAATGGCTAAGTCATTAGAAAAGTAGTTACGAAAGAGACCAAACATAATATAAGTGGGAAAATAGATTAATTAATACGTTAATGAACCCTTTAATGATACCGCAGCAGGACAAATGAATCTCGAAGACGTAAAGCGCATAGCGCACTTATCCCGATTAGCCATCTCTGAAGATGAAGCTCAGAGCACCCTAGAACAGCTCCAAAAAGTATTCAATTTGGTGGAGCAAATGCAGGCTGTCAATACGGATGGTGTGAAGCCCTTGGCTCACCCCATTGAACAAATCATGTCAATTGCTCAGCCCTTGAGAGAAGATGTTGTGACTGAAGTGGATCAACGTGAAGCCAATATGCAAAATGCTCCAGCGCAGCATGAAGGTTTGTTTTTAGTGCCAAAGGTGATTGAATGACCTGGCATACCAAAACTATCCAAGAATTATCGAGTGCATTGAGCGCAAAAGAAATCAGCGCCACTGAGTTGGCTACGTATTTTTTAAAGCGTATTCAAGACACTCAAGAATTAAATGCCTTTGTTGATTTAAACGAAGAGCAAACTTTGTTGCAAGCTAAAGAAGCGGACGCTTTATTGGCTAAGGGAAGTGCTCCTGTTTTGACTGGAGTGCCCATTGCACATAAGGATGTGTTTGTAACAAAGAACTGGAAAACTACCGCTGGTTCAAAAATACTCACAAACTACATGAGCCCATTTGATGCACATGTGGTGGCTCAGTTGGGGCCTCAGGGTGCTGGCATGGTTTGCTTGGGCAAAGTGAACATGGATGAATTTGCCATGGGCTCTTCCAACGAGAACTCTAGTGCGGGACCTGCTAAAAACCCATGGGATACATTGCGTGTACCCGGTGGATCCTCAGGTGGTTCGGCGGTTGCAATTGCTGCTGGACTTAGTCCTGCTGCGACAGGCACTGATACAGGTGGATCAATTCGTCAGCCAGCTTCACTCTGCGGCATTACCGGCATTAAGCCAACCTATGGTCGTGTGTCTCGTTACGGCATGATTGCTTATGCATCTTCACTAGATCAAGCGGGCCCTATGGCAAAGACTGCCGAAGATTGCGCGATTTTGTTAAATGCGATGGCAGGTCATGATGCTAAAGATTCAACTAGCCTTGAGAGGCCTGTAGAGGATTTCACAACCAAGTTGGGGCAGCCTTGGAGGGCCGGAGAAACTTTACCTTTAAAAGGTTTGCGTATTGGCTTACCTAAGGAATATTTTGGTGATGGTTTGCAGGCAGATGTTAGAACTGTAGTTCAGGCAGCGATTGAGCAATTACAGAAAATGGGCGCCGAGTGTGTGGAGGTTTCCTTGCCTAAAACAGAGCTATCTATTCCGGTTTATTACGTCTTGGCTCCTGCAGAAGCGTCTAGCAACCTAAGCCGTTTTGATGGCGTGCGTTACGGGCATCGTGCCAGTGAGTATGGTGACTTATTAGATATGTACAAGCGCTCCAGATCAGAAGGATTCGGTGCCGAGGTTAAGCGACGCATCATGATTGGCACCTATGTTTTGTCACATGGTTACTACGATGCCTATTATTTAAAAGCACAACGCATTCGTCGAATCATTGCGCAAGATTTTCAAAATGTATTTGAGAAGTGCGACATCATTGCAGGACCAGTTGCTCCAAGCGTTGCCGGGAAGATTGGTGAAAAAATTTCTGATCCAACTCAAATGTATTTAGAAGATATTTACACGCTCTCTCCTAATTTGGCTGGATTGCCTGCTATGAGTGCACCTTGTGGTTTTGGTAACCATGGCATGCCAGTTGGATTGCAATTAATTGGCAACTACTTCTCAGAGGCTAGCCTTTTACAGGTGGCACATGCTTATCAGCAAGAAACGGATTGGCATAAAAGCCCATCACCTTTTGCAAAGAAAGGTGGTGCAGCATGAAATGGGAAGTGGTGATTGGTCTTGAGACCCATGCTCAGTTAAGAACTGCCTCGAAGATTTTTAGTGGCGCTTCAACGCAATATGGCGCAGAGCCCAACAGACAAGCTTGTGCTGTGGATTTGGCGTTGCCTGGCGTATTGCCTGTTTTAAATAAAGAGGCGGTTGCGCATGCGATTCGTTTTGGTTTGGCGGTTGGCGCACACGTTGCCCCCTTTAGTGTTTTTGCGCGCAAGAATTATTTCTACCCAGATTTGCCTAAGGGTTATCAAATTAGCCAATTTGAGATTCCTGTTGTGCAGGGTGGTCAATTAGATATTTTGGTTGATGGCGTAGCTAAAACAGTCCAGCTAACACGCGCACATTTAGAAGAGGATGCTGGCAAGTCATTACATGATGATTTCCGTGGCCCACACGGGGAATTGTCTAGCGGCATTGACTTGAACCGTACGGGCACACCATTACTTGAAATCGTCACGGAGCCGGATATGCGAAGTGCTGCGGAAGCAGTTGCGTATGCCAAGGCCTTGCATACGCTAGTGGTTTGGTTGGGTGTTTGTGATGGCAATATGCAAGAGGGTTCCTTCCGATGTGATGCCAACGTCTCTGTTAGACCTGAGGGGCAAAAAGAGTTTGGCACGCGTTGCGAAATTAAGAACCTCAATTCATTTAGATTCTTAGAAGAAGCTATTCAATATGAAGTGCGTCGTCAAATTGAATTGATTGAGGATGGTGGTACGGTTGTTCAGGAAACGCGTCTCTATGATTCTGATAAAAAAGAAACGCGTAGCATGCGTAGCAAAGAGGATGCAAACGACTACCGTTATTTCCCAGATCCTGATCTGTTGCCATTAGTTATTTCTGAAGAATGGATTGCTAAAGAAAAATCAGAAATGACTGAGCTGCCAGCCCAAAAAGCTGCACGCTGGCAAGCGGAATTTGGTTTGTCTGCCTATGACTGTCAAATTCTGACTCAAGAAAAAGCGAGCGCAGATTTTTATGAAAGCTTAGTTAAAGAGTTGAATAAGGATCAAGCAAAAGCTGCTGCTAATTTGATGGCGGGAGATTTTGCATCGGCACTTAATCGAGATGGAATTAGCGCCACTGAATCACCTTTGAGTCCACAGCAGATTGCTAAATTAATTGAGCGTATCGCTGACGGCACTATCTCTAACAAAATTGCTAAAGAAATTTTCTTGGTAATGTGGGAGGAGAAGGCTGAAGATCTTCATGCAGTTGATCGCATCATTGAAGAAAAAGGTTTAAAACAAATTAGTGATACGGGTGCTTTAGAAGCCATCATTGATCAAGTGTTGGCTGCTAATCAAAAATCAGTTGAAGAGTTCCGCGCTGGTAAAGAGAAAGCTTTTAACGCATTGATTGGTCAAATTATGAAAGCCACTCAAGGTAAAGCGAACCCGCAACAAGTTAATAAATTGCTAACAGAAAAGTTGAGTTAATCATGTCTGAAGAAAAAACCGTACAAGATCAGATGGAGCAAGAAGCTTTGGTGGCTGAGTGGTTAAAAGCCACCCCAGGATTTTTTGACAGACATGCCCATTTGCTGGCGGATATTCAGTTAAAGAGTCCTCACGGGGATCGAGCGATTTCTTTACAGGAGCGTCAATTAAGTGTTTTGCGTGAGCAAAACCATGCACTTAATCAAAGGCTCTCAGCCATGTTGCGCTTTGGTAGCCAAAATGACAAGACGCAAGGCTTGATGATTAATTGGTTAAAAAGTTTATTGTCGGCAAAAGATGAGGCTGCGGTTCAGACTGTTGTGACAGATGGTCTTGGAGAAGTTTTTGCTGTCGAGTTGGTTAAGTTGGTTCAAGGTCAATCGTTGCCCCATATTTGTGGCCCAGTTAGTTCTGCAGATGGATCAATTCAAGAACATTTGACAGAGGGTTTGCAAAGTTTGGTGGTG
Organism: Polynucleobacter sp.; assembly: GCA_008015455.1. Classification (GTDB taxonomy): domain Bacteria; phylum Pseudomonadota; class Gammaproteobacteria; order Burkholderiales; family Burkholderiaceae; genus Polynucleobacter. The sequence goes on from SSFP01000027.1 coordinate 18,058, forward strand.
GTTGATTTGCCAGGTGTAGATGCACAGCTATTATTGGCTAGCACTTCGCCAGAGAAATTCACATCAGATATGGGCCGTTTTTATTTAGATCAAATAGCAGAATTGGCTGCTGCCTCTATTAGTAGGGTTAAGGGTTAGGGCTTCAGGGCCTTAGTCTTCATTCCAAGGTTGCCAGAGCATGGACGAATCACTCGCGCAAGAATACCTTCGCGAATTGCATGTGGTGAGGCAACTTTCTAAGCACACCTTGGATGCTTATGAAAATGATTTAAAAATCCTTTTTGAAAAGCTCAAAGAATCTTCAACGGATGTTTCTAAGTTAACTTCAGATCAGGCGCGGGCTTGGGTGGCGCGCTTACATGCCCAAGGCAAATCCCCTAGAAGCATTGCAAGAACACTGTCTGCTTGGCGAGGCTTTTATTTATGGCTGGCTAATCATAAGAAGTTGCTGGCACATAACCCATTGAATGATATTAAGGCGCCCAAGCGACTCAAGCCTCTACCTAAAGCTCTTTCGGTAGAGGGTGCAATTACTCTGGTAGAAAGCGCGGGTAGCGAAGAGGCTCAAGAGGACCTTTTCTTGCGCGTCAGGAATAAAGCGATTTTTGAACTTTTGTATTCATCAGGATTACGTTTATCAGAGTTATTGGGGATTGATTTAGAGCCCGTTCAAACAAAAGAATTTCAATCAGCTGGTTGGATTGATTTTGATGCCGCTGAAGTGATGGTTTTGGGTAAGGGTGGCAAGCGCCGCACAGTCCCTGTTGGTCAAGCAGCAATGCTCGCGATTAAAGAATGGATTGCTGTGCGCGCTGATCAATTGCTTCACTCAACAAAAGATCAGGGCAACAAGGTTCAGCCTTTATTTATTAATAAACAGGGTCGACGGGTTTCTTCAAGAACCGTACAAAAACATTTGGCTGAATTAGCCATCAAGGCTGGTTTGCCGACTCATGTTCACCCGCACATGCTAAGACATAGCTTTGCTAGTCATGTTCTCCAATCGTCGGGCGATTTGCGTGCAGTTCAAGACATGCTGGGGCACGCCAGCATTACTAGCACCCAAATTTATACGGCTCTGGATTTTCAACATTTGGCACAAGCCTATGATCACGCTCACCCTCGAGCAAAAAGTAAAAAAAGAGAGTCTTCATAAATATGCAAGCAAGTGTCATCCTTAAGGCAGGCAAAGAACGCCCCCTATATCGTCATCACCCTTGGGTATATTCAAATGCTGTCGATCGCTTTGAGGGTAAGGTATATCCAGGTAGCACAGTTCATGTGTTGGATCATCAGGGAAAGTTTGTTGCAAAAGGCTTATACAGCCCCAGCTCACAAATTCGGGTTCGTATCTTGACTTGGGATGAGTCTGAGCCGATTGATCATGCATTTTTCAAAAGACGTATTACTAAAGCAATCGAACACAGACAGCGATGGGTAAAAAATACTAATGCCATTCGATTAATCTTTGGCGAGAGTGATGGCTTACCAGGGTTGGTTGTTGATCAATATGACAACACTTTAGTTTGTCAGTTTTTATTTGTAGGCATGGAGCACTGGAAAGAAGCGATCGTGAACGCCTTAGTGAAGCAAACGGGTTGTGTTCGGATTGTTGAGAGGTCGGATGCGGCTGTGCGTTCTCGCGAGGGTTTGGAGCCATTCGTTGGAGCCTTGCATGGCGAGCTTCCAACAGAACCTATTCTGGTAGATGAGTGCGGCGTCAAATACACTGTCGATGTATTAAAGGGACATAAAACAGGTTTTTATATTGACCAAAGAGATAGCCGAGATCTGTTGAGTCAATTAAGCGAAAACAAAGAAGTCCTTAATGTTTTTTGTTACACCGGTGGATTTTCTTTAGCTGCTCTTAAAGGGGGCGCCACTCATGTGACATCAGTTGACTCTTCAGGTGAGGCGCTTGCTATGGCGCAACGTCAAATGGTGGTTAATCAATTCTCTGATGATCGAGCTACTTGGATAGATGCTGACGCATTTGAGGTGTTAACTCAACTTCGCAAAGAGGGGCGCCAGTTTGATGTGGTTGTATTAGACCCTCCTAAGTTTGCGCCGTCATCACATCACTTAGATAAAGCCCTAAGGGCTTATAAAGAAATTAATCGTGCGGGCATGCAATTATTAAAACCCGGCGGTTTGCTATTCACTTTTTCTTGTTCTGGCGCTGTTGATGCGGCTTTATTTGAAAAAACGATCGCCATGGCGAGCGCTGAGGCTATGACCCATGGGGTCGACAAATCGATAGACTTTAGGATTATTAAGCGTTTGTCTTCTGGCGCTGATCATCCACTATTAACTAGTTTCCCTGAGGGCGACTATCTCAAGGGTTTATTGCTGCAACGCGTGTAGCAAAGAATCAGAGACCACAGCATAATTAAAAGATACACATAAGGATTTACAGCATGGCATTAATTCCAGTCACCATACTTTCAGGTTTTTTGGGTAGCGGTAAAACAACACTTTTAAAACATATTCTTCATGAGAACCATGGCAAGAAAATTGCTGTGATTGAAAATGAGTTTGGCGAAGAAAATATTGATAACGATATTTTGATTCAGGATTCATCTGAGCAAATTGTGCAGATGAGTAATGGTTGTGTGTGCTGCACGATTAGAGGTGATTTGGTTGTTGCCTTGAATGATTTATGGGAACAACGCAAAGATAAGAAAATTAGTTTTGATCGCGTAGTGATTGAGACAACTGGGGTTGCGAATCCTGGCCCTGTTGCGCAAACATTCTTCATGGATGATGAGGTAGCAAGCCACTACATGTTGGATGCAATTGTGACGTTGGTGGATGCCAAACATGGTCCGCAACAATTGGACACTCATGAAGAAGCTCAGCAACAAGTTGGATTTGCTGATCGCATTTTTATTACAAAAACCGATTTAGTTACACCTAATGCTGTTGATGCATTAAAGCATCGCTTAATGCATATGAATCCGCGTGCGCCAATCGCTGGCATCACACAAGGTACAGTGTCCTTGGAGCAGGTTTTAGATTTAAAGGGATTCAATCTCAATGATAAGCTGGAGATTGACCCACACTTTTTAGAGCAAGATGACCATGATCACAGCCAATGTGGTCACGATCATCACCATGAGCACGGTCCGGATTGTGATCATTCACATGATCATGCGCAGCCACAAACTGTGCAATTTATGAAAAAACCACATACTGACAAAATTCAGTCTTTTGTTTTTAAGAGCGATCGACCATTTGACTCTGACAAACTGGAGGGTTTTTTGGGAGGTGTTTTATCAGTATTCGGCGCTAAGATGTTGAGATATAAGGGGGTTTTATACATCAAAGGTGGCGCTAGAAAAGTCATCATTCAAGGGGTTCATGAAATGATGGGATCAGACTTAGGTAAGCCTTGGGGTAATGAAAAGCGAGAAACTAGAATGGTCTTTATTGGAATTGACCTTCCTAAAGATGTTTTATTAGGTGGTCTTGAAACTTGTTTGGTGTAATCTCTTGAGATTGGAGTAGAATCCGCGCCCAAGGTTGTTTTTAAAGACTGGCTTGTATTAAAGTGTTTTGTACTAAAGTAAAGCTTGAAGTAACCAATAATAAGTCCCGAAAGGACATGAAATGAGCAAGAAACCATTAACTGAGGCTGATATTCTAAAAATGTCTGAAAAAGACTATATGAATGCAGTCCAGCTCGAATTCTTTAAACCAAAGTTATTGGCTTTGAAAGAGGATCTTTTAAAGCACGCTAATGAAACAACAGAACATTTACGTGAAAACGTACTAGTTCCTGATCCAGCAGACCGCGCCACTATTGAGGAAGAGCATGCACTTGAGTTGCGCACACGTGATCGTGAGCGCAAGTTATTGAAAAAGGTAGAGCAATCTCTCCTTAGTATTGAATCTGGTGACTACGGCTGGTGTGAAGAGACAGGAGAGCCTATTGGCATTCCCCGCTTACTTGCACGCCCAACGGCTAACTTGTCATTAGAGGCACAAGAGCGTCGCGAGTTACGCCAAAAGCTATTTGGCAATTAATTATTTTTATCACCTGTTTCTAGAATCCACTTGGCAGATATGAATCTTCCTTTACCTGAACTTCAGGACGTCTCCCCTGCTGTTAAAGCAGAGGTGTTGGCACAAGCATTACCCTACATCAAGAAATATCACGGCAAAACAATCGTGATCAAGTACGGTGGAAATGCCATGACAGAAGATCGTCTGAAAGAAGGTTTTGCGCGCGATGTCATCTTGTTGAAGTTAGTCGGCATGAACCCCGTAGTCGTTCATGGTGGCGGACCACAAATTGATGATGCTTTGAAGAAAGTCGGCAAAGCCGGCACTTTTATTCAAGGTATGCGCGTCACTGATGAAGAAACTATGGAAGTGGTTGAATGGGTTCTAGGCGGTGAGGTTCAGCAAGACATCGTGATGTTGATTAACCACTTTGGCGGACAAGCAGTTGGCTTGACGGGTAAAGATGGCGGCTTGATCCATGCGCGAAAGATGATGATCCCTAATAAAGAAAAAGCTGGTGAAATGTTAGACATTGGCTTTGTGGGTGAAATCGAATCTATTAATCCTGCCGTTGTTAAGGCGTTGCAAGATGATGCGTTTATTCCAGTGATCTCACCGATTGGTTTTGGTCAAGATGGTCAGGCATACAACATCAATGCTGACTTAGTAGCTGGCAAGATGGCAGAAATCCTCAAGGCTGAAAAGTTGGTAATGATGACCAACATTCCGGGCGTCATGGATAAAAACGGCAATTTATTGACCGATCTAACAGCCAAAGAAATTGATGGTTTATTTGCTGATGGAACTATTTCTGGTGGTATGTTGCCAAAAATTTCCTCCGCTTTAGATGCTGCTAAGAGTGGCGTTAATTCTGTACATATTATTGATGGTCGAATTGAACATTCCTTGCTTTTAGAAATTCTGACAGAGCAAGCTTTTGGCACCATGATTCGTTCACACTGAGGATGGCATGCGCCATCCTTTGTGGTTATTTGATTTAGATAACACGCTGCACAACGCGTCAGACGCGATTTTCCCCTATATCAATCAGGCGATGACGAGCTATGTGGCTCGTCGTTTAAATGTTGATCCTGCCTCCGCTAGCGAGATTCGAAATAAATACTGGAGGCAGTATGGTGCAACTCTTTTGGGTTTGGTTAAGCATCATGGCATTGATCCTCACGAGTTTTTATTTGAGACCCATCGTTTCGATGAGCAATCGGGCGCCCATTTAGAAGATTTATCAGATTTGGTGCGTGGTGAGCGAGGCTTAAGACAAATACTTAATCGCCTGCCGGGGCGAAAAATTCTGTTAACCAATGCGCCTTATGCCTATGCCAGAAAGGTTACTAAGGAGCTGGGGATACAGGGTTGCTTTGACGCTATTGAAGCCATTGAGGATATGGAGGTTCACCAGCAATGGCGGCCCAAGCCAGATCATTTGATGATTCGAAAGCTATTAAGAAAGTACCATTGCGCTCCTCAAAATGCGGTTTTAGTCGACGATACCCTTGGACATTTGTTAGAGTATTCAAAGATAGGTATAAAGACCGTCTGGTTTAAAAGGCATGTTAGGACTTACACCCATAATCGAGCCAGTCTTTGTCTAGAAGTACAATCAATACATCAATTATTTAATAGCTGGCAAAAACTCAGATGAACTCACCATTTAATCAACTGAACCAAACCGAATCTGTTGAGCAGGATGCAGCGGCTCCAGTTCGTAAACGTCCTCGTCCTGGCGAGCGCCGTATTCAGATTTTGCAAGTGTTGGCTGAAATGCTTGAGAACCCTAAAGGGGACCGCGTGACAACGGCAGCACTAGCAGCTAGATTAGATGTGTCTGAAGCGGCTCTATATCGCCACTTTGCTAGCAAAGCGCAAATGTTTGAAGGTTTAATTGCTTTTATTGAACAAACCATTTTTGGCTTGATCAATCAAATCACTGAGCGTGAAGAGGCGGGCGATCGCCAAGCCCAAGAAATTTTGATGGTGTTATTAGGTTTTGGTGAAAAAAATCCTGGCATGACACGCGTTTTATTAGGTGATGCACTTTGGTTAGAAGATGAGCGCTTGCAAGACCGTATTGCGCAAGTTTTTGAGCGCATTGAGTCTTCTTTAAAGCAGTCTATTCGTGTAGCTCAAACGCAAGGTCGTTTACCGCAGTCTGCTGATGGTAGTGATGTTAGTTCAAGAGCTGCCATGATGATCAGTTATGTGGTGGGTCGCTGGCACCGTTATGCCAGAAGTGGCTTTAAGAAGTCACCCACAGAGTTAAATGAGTTCCCTATGAGGGCTCTATTCTCCGTATGAGTCTAGGGGTCGTACAGCCTCAAGTATTGAACTTTGCAGAACCGCTCAGCTTGCAAAGTGGGGCGAGTATTGCCAATTACAACTTGGTTGTTGAAACCTATGGTCAATTGAATGCGGCAAAAAATAATGCGGTTTTAATTTGTCACGCGTTAAATGCATCTCACCATGTGGCTGGAGTTGCTGCAGATAATCCTGAGAATGTCGGTTGGTGGGACAACATGGTAGGTCCTGGCAAACCAGTAGATACCAATGAATTCTTTGTGATTGGGGTTAACAACTTGGGCTCATGTTTTGGCTCAACTGGTCCGATGAGCATTAATCCAGAGACTCAAAAGCCATACGGCGCTAGCTTTCCAGTGGTGACAGTTGAAGATTGGGTCAATGCGCAAGCAAGAGTTGCTGATCACTTTGGCATTGAAAAATTCGCTGCTGTGATGGGTGGCAGTTTGGGTGGTATGCAAGCAATGGCTTGGGGAATGTTGTACCCCGAGCGCGTGGGTAATTGTGTGGTGATTGCTTCAACCCCCAAATTATCAGCTCAAAATATTGCGTTTAATGAAGTTGCTCGTAGTGCTATCTTGAGTGACCCAGATTTTCATGGGGGTGATTACTACGCCCACCATGTCAAGCCTCGTCGCGGGCTTCGAGTGGCTCGCATGATTGGCCATATTACCTATTTATCAGACGATGATATGGCTGAAAAATTTGGACGTGAACTAAAGCGTGCCGAAGGTGACTCTAAAGATTACAACTTTAGCTTTGATGTTGAATTTGAAGTAGAGAGTTACTTGCGTTATCAAGGTGAGAAGTTTGCAGATTATTTTGATGCTAACACCTACTTGTTGATTACTAGAGCGCTGGATTATTTTGATCCTGCTAAAAACTATGGCAATAACTTAAGCCAAGCGATGGCTAAAGTGATGGCTAAATTTTTAGTGGTGAGCTTTACAACAGACTGGCGTTTTGCTCCTGAAAGAAGCAGAGAAATTGTTAAGGCTCTTTTAGACAATAAGCTAGATGTAACTTATGCTGAAATTGATGCACCACATGGACACGATGCCTTCTTGTTGGAAGACCCCAGATATCATCAGTTGGTCGCAGCTTATTTTGAGCAAATTTCACGAGGGCTGCACTCATGATGCGTTCCGATTTTTCAGCAATTGCCCAGTGGATTGCTCCACAAAGCCAAGTCTTAGACGTGGGTTGTGGTGATGGTAGTTTGCTCGAGTATCTAAAAACAGCTAAGCAAGCCCATGTGTATGGCGTAGAGCTCGCTGATGACAAGGTGTTGGCTTGTGCCGAAAAAGATTTGAATGTGATTCAGCAAAATCTTGAAGGTGGCTTGGCTTTGTTTGAGGACAATAGTTTTGATACGGTGATTCTTTCTCAAACACTACAAACTATCCATCAGACCGCCAGAATTTTGAGTGAGATTGCTCGTGTTGGTAAAGAGTGCATTGTTTCTTTCCCTAACTTTGGTCATTGGTCTCATCGCGCGGCTGTGATTTCTGGTCGCATGCCGGTATCTAAGTCTTTGCCTTACCAGTGGTATGACACACCTAACGTGCGAGTATTAACGATTGCTGATTTTGAAGCGCTAGCTCCTGCAGTAGGATTAGAGCTGCTTGATCGAGTTGTTTTGCATGATGGTCAAACAATTAAATTTTTACCTAATTTAAGAGGCAGCCTTGCTATCTACCGAGCGCGTCGCGCCAAGTAAAACCCAAGCATTATTGGTTTGTATCTTTTTAGGCTTTTCTAGCGGCTTACCTCTATTCATTCTTTATAACCTGCTTTCTGCATGGCTGAAGAGTGAGGGCGTTGATCTCAAAGCGATTGGCTTATTTGCTTTAGTAGGTATCCCCTATACATGGAAATTTTTGTGGTCTCCAGCCATGGACCGCTTTCAGCTACCTTTTTTAGGGCGTCGTCGTGGATGGATGATTGCTACCCAATTTGCAGTCATGGGCGCTGTTATTTTGATGGGTCAGTTCAACCCTAAAACAGATATTTGGACAGTTGTCTTTTTGGCCGCGATCGTCGCTTTCTTTTCCGCCAGTCAAGATATTGTGATTGATGCTCATCGTCGTGAATGGTTAACAGAAGAGCAAATGGGTTCTGGCACAGCTTTGTTTGTTAATGCCTATAAGCTCTCAACCTTGGTGCCTGGCTCTTTGTCTTTAATTTTGTCAGACATTCTCACTTGGGATTGGGTGTTCTTAATTACTGGTTTATTTATGTTGCCAGGTATTTTGACCACGCTTCTTGTGCCAGAGCCTAAGCTGTATGGTCCTGCGCCTAAAACATTAAGAGAAGCTGTCATTGAACCTTTTAATGAGTTTATTCATCGTCAAGGTTGGCAGCATGCATTAATTGTTTTGGCATTTATCTTTTTATATAAATTGGGCGACTCGATGGCGACTGCATTAGCTACGCCTTTTTATATCGAGTTGGGATTCACTCGAACGGAAATTGGCATTGTTGCTAAAAATGCAGGTCTTTGGGCTAGCATCTTAGGCGGCATCTTGGGCGCCTATTGGATGTTAAAAACAGGTGTTAATCGTGCCTTATGGATTTTTGGTTTATTACAAGCAGTCGCCATTTTGGGATTTGTTGTGCTTGCGCAAACAGGGGCTGATTTATGGTTGCTCACTTGGGTCATTGGATTTGAAGCGCTTTCAGTTGGTTTGGGTACTGCAGCGTTTACATCCTATATTGCGCTTGAAACAAATCCGCGCTTTACTGCCACCCAATTTGCTTTATTCACAAGCTTATCGGCGGTTCCTAGAACTTTTATTAATGCCTTAACGGGCTACATTGTCGAAGTGACCGGCTGGACTAATTTCTTCATGATTTGTTTTGTATTGGCTATACCAGGGTTATTGCTTTTGCCTAAAATTGCACCCTGGAATAAACAGAAAAAATCTGAGTTTGAATCTGTTTAAGCATTAAGAATTCTTAAATGAAATTGCCAGCATTGAAAAGAGCCTTAAAAAAATACAGCGCCACCTTTTTATTGGTGGTGCTGACTGCTTGCGCGTCAACTAGCACTAAGCACCTTCCTCCTTCTGATGGAGTGAAAGCTGGAGAAGCCTCAAGTTTTAAAAATATAGTACCTGCCAGTCAATTGGAGGCATCTGCAGTTCGCCAGTACGATGCGATGAAGCAAAAAGCCGCGCAAAAAAATGCGCTTGCACCCAACAATCATCCTCAACTAATTCGTTTGAGAGGCATTGCTAAGAATATCTTGCCTTATGCATCCATTTGGAATCCTGACTCTAAAACCTGGAAGTGGGAAATTAATTTATTTGTATCGAATGAAGTGAATGCTTTTTGTATGCCTGGTGGTAAGATCGCTTTTTATACGGGCATCATAGAAAAACTTCAGCTAAACGATCATGAAATCGCCATGGTCATGGGGCATGAAATCGCTCATGCCTTAAGAGAGCACGCGCGAGATCGCATCGCTAAAGAACAAGTCGGTAATTTGGGCGCCAATATCCTGTCCCAGGCTTTGGGTTTGGGCAATTTGGGAAGTCAGGCCTTGGGTCAGGGCGTTCAGTTGGTGGGCTTAAGCTTTTCTAGGTCGGATGAAAAAGATGCTGACTTAGTGGGAATGGATATTGCAGCTAGAGCGGGTTATGACCCAAGAGCTGGAATTTCTCTTTGGCAAAAAATGAATGCTCAAACAAAAGAGAAGCAGGCTGAGTGGTTATCGACACATCCGTCGGGTGATACTCGAATTTACGAGATGCAAAGAAATATGTTCGACGCTTTGCTGTTGTATGCAAAAGCAAAACAAACCACCATTGATCGTTTGCCTGAGTACCGCCCTTAATAAAAACTTTTCTTAGACTTTGTAATCAACAATAAGTGGTGCGTGGTCTGAGAATTTCTCCGCTTTATAAATTTCTACGCGTTGTGCGCTCGCCGCCATTTTTGGCGTGGCTATTTGGTAGTCAATTCTCCAACCCACATTCTTTGCATATGCTTGACCTCTTTGACTCCACCAGGTGTAGCATTCATCAGTGGTATGAGGGTGTAGGGAGCGATAAACATCAACATAGCCAATCTCGTTAAACAGTTTGGTCATCCAGTCGCGCTCTTCTGGCAAGAAGCCTGAATTTTTAATATTACCTTTCCAGTTCTTCAGATCGATTTCTTGATGGGCAATATTAATGTCGCCACACAGCACTATTTCCAAACCTTCAGCCTTTAGCTGAATAAGGTGCGGCATAAAAATATCTAGAAATCTGAATTTCGCCTCTTGTCGTTCTGGTGCGCTCGATCCCGATGGGAAGTAAGCCGATATCACAATCAGATTGCCAAAACGGGCTTCTACATAACGCCCTTCAGCATCGAATTCTCCATCATCAAACCCAATTTTGATGCTGTCGGGTTTCTTCTTGGAATAAAGACCGACTCCGCTATAACCTTTTTTCTCGGCATATTGGAAAAAACTTTGATAGTCATGAGGCGCTAAAAGTGTGCCATCTAAGTCCGCTTCTTGAGCTTTAAGTTCTTGAATACAAAGGATGTCTGGGTCTTGAGTCTTCACCCAATCAAAGAAACCTTTTTTAGCGGCTGAACGAATACCATTGAGGTTGGCTGTAATGATGCGTAACATCTCGGTTATGACTTCCAATCAAGAAAACTTTAAAAACGACTTTATCCATTTTGCTTTAGATGCCAAAGTGTTAGCTTTTGGAGAATTTAAAACAAAAGCAGGACGATTATCCCCTTACTTTTTTAATGCGGGCGGCTTTAATGACGGCGCACTTTTAAAAGCTTTGGGAGAATTCTACGCAAAAGCTTTGATTAACTCAGGGCTAGAGTTTGATATGTTGTTCGGTCCTGCATATAAGGGCATTACTTTGGCTGCAACAACAGCTGTTGCTTTAGCCTCCATGGGTCGCTCAGTTCCTTTTTGCTTTAATCGTAAAGAGGCTAAGGATCATGGTGAGGGTGGCACATTGGTGGGCGCCCCGCTAAAAGGGCGCGTTGTAATTATTGATGATGTGATTTCTGCAGGAACATCGGTGCGTGAATCGGTCGATATTATTCGGCATTCGGGAGCCACGCCTGCGGCTGTATTAATTGCTCTAGATCGCATGGAGCGCTCTGGAACCGCTACTGAAATTGGCGATAGTTCAGCCGTACAAAATGTTGAAAAAGAATTTGGAATGCCAGTAGTGTCAATTGCTAATTTAGCTAGCCTCATGAGTTTCTTAGAGACTAGCCAAAGCGCCGAGTTACAACAGCATTTGCCAGCAGTTAAAGCGTATCGAGATCAATACGGTATTTAAATTAGAGGGTGACTTCACCCTCAAAGACTGTTTCTGCAGGCCCCGTCATCATGACGTGGCTTTGCAGAGAGGTTAAATAATCCCAAGCAATTGTTAGATCGCCACCACGCGTGTGAACTTTGACGGGCGAATCTAAGTGCCCACGCAAAATGCCTGAGACAACTGCTGCGCAAGCACCCGTGCCGCAAGCTAAAGTTTCTCCAGAGCCTCTTTCGAACACTCGAAGTTTAATTTCATGGCGATTTTGAATCTGCATGAAACCAGCATTCACCTTGTTAGGGAAAGATGGGTGCGGTTCAATTTGTGGTCCTTGAACTTCAACAGGCGCAGTGTCTACATCATTAACAATTTGTACTGCATGTGGATTGCCCATTGAAATAGGATGGATCCAAGCTGTGCCATCTGGGAGCTTTAAACCAAATAGTGTGGCCTGAGCTTCTGTTTTTGATTCAAGGTTTGATGATTCAAAAGGAATTTGTTCCAAAGCCAAAATGGGTGCACCCATATCAACAGTCACTTGCCCATCATCATTTTCAGTCAGCGACAAAATGGTGTGAGCCACCTGAACTTTGACTGTTTGATTTTGAGTTAAACCCTTTTCTCTGACAAATCTAACAAAGCAACGTGAACCATTGCCACATTGTTCAACTTCAGAGCCGTCTGAATTAAAAATTCTGTAGCGAAACTCCGCTCCAGCCACTGTTGGTTTTTCAACCAGAAGAATTTGATCCGCACCAATACCGAATTGACGATGAGCTAGGGCTTGCCACTGAGCTTTAGTTATTTTTGATAAATCTTGAGAAATGCCATCCAAGACAATGAAATCATTGCCAGCGCCGTGCATTTTCGTAAAGCGTAATCTTGTACTTGTCATAGGGGTAAATATACAGGTTTGCCAACAAAAGTGAGAATGTTATAAAATTTGAGACATTCGCCGAGTTAAGACAACTTGCGGGGCGAATTAAAACTATCCGCTAAAGCGTCGCCGCTCTTAGTAATACCCGGCACGTGTTGTCGCTTATTTAACTAAGGAGCTACAAATGGCTAACAACTATTTCTTTACTTCAGAGTCAGTTTCTGAAGGCCACCCAGATAAAGTATCTGATCAAATTTCTGATGCCATCCTTGATGCCATTTTGGCGCAGGACCCAACCGCCCGTGTTGCAGCAGAAACTCTTTGTAATACCGGTTTAGTTGTATTGGCTGGTGAAATCACCACAACAGCTAATGTGGATTACATCCATGTGGCACGTGACACGATTCGTCAAATTGGTTACGACAACACTGATTACGGCATTGATTACAAGGGTTGTGCTGTATTAGTGGCTTATGACAAGCAAAGTCCAGACATTGCTCAAGGTGTTGATAAAGCACATGATGACGGTCTTGACCAAGGTGCTGGTGACCAGGGTTTAATGTTTGGTTATGCTGTGGATGAAACGCCAGAATTGATGCCTTTGCCAATTCATTTGTCTCACCGTTTAGTTGAGCGTCAAGCTGATTTACGTCGCGATGGACGTCTGAACTGGTTGCGCCCTGATGCAAAGTCACAAGTGACATTGCGTTATGTCGACGGCAAGCCAGATTCAATTGACACAATTGTTCTTTCAACACAACACTCACCAGATATTTCTTTAGAGAAATTGCGTGAGGCAGTGATCGAAGAAATCATCAAGCCAGTATTGCCTAAAGAGTTAATCAAAGGCGAAATTAAGTATTTGGTGAACCCAACAGGTCGTTTTGTGATTGGTGGTCCACAAGGTGATTGTGGTTTAACAGGCCGCAAGATTATTGTGGACACTTATGGTGGCGCAGCTCCTCACGGTGGCGGTGCTTTCTCAGGCAAAGACCCTTCTAAGGTTGACCGCTCAGCAGCTTATGCAGGGCGTTATGTGGCAAAAAATATCGTTGCTGCTGGATTGGCTAGCAAGTGTTTGGTGCAGATTTCTTATGCGATTGGCGTAGCGCAACCAACTTCAGTGATGGTCAGCACCTACGGCACAGGCAAGATTTCTGATGAGAAAATTGCTGAGTTAGTGCGTGCTCACTTTGATTTAAGGCCAAAAGGCATCGTAAAGATGTTGAACCTATTGCGTCCTATCTACCGTAAGACAGCCGCTTATGGACATTTTGGTCGCGAAGAGCCAGAGTTCACTTGGGAAGCAACTGATAAGGCTGCGGCATTAAAAGCTGCTGCTGGTTTATAATTTTTCAAAACCTCTAAGGAGCGTTGCGAGGTGTTTGGACAGCCAAACACCCTAGGCTTAGAGGGAGGCGAGTGCCTTTAGCAACGACGCTCGCTAACCTGTGAAGTGATTGGTTGGCGAGCTTTTTTTTGCTCTCCATGATCTTCATTACTAGCTTGGAGTGGCCATGAATAAACCTAACGATTTAAAGAATTTTACTGATTGCGCAATTGCTGACATTTCATTGGCAGCATGGGGTCGCAAAGAAATTGCAATTGCTGAAACTGAAATGCCAGGCTTAATGGCAATTCGTGAAGAGTTTGCGGCAAGTCAGCCATTACGTGGTGCACGCATCACTGGCTCATTGCACATGACGATTCA
>SSFP01000115.1 GCA_008015455.1 Polynucleobacter sp.
AACTCTTCAGTTTAATTCCTGTTGAGGCATTGCTGCCTCGTCGCTCACTCATTCAGAATCGACTCCAGTCTTTCGACCGGAACCAAATTTACTGTTTTGTGAGTACTGCTTATATCTGTCCCGAAGGACTGGATGTCTTTTCTCAGTACCCACAATTATCGGTTGACTACTTTTTAAAGAAGGCTAAATTTGTTTTGTTTCAAAACGCATTCAGCAGAGAAATGAGACTTTGCCTGAGTTCTGAACACATGTCAACACCTTTCTGAGAAATATTTCATAAATTCTTTAAAAAAATTCATTTTGAAGGGTGCTTTGTAAAAAAATTGTCACAAAAACAACGGTTTATAAAAAACCTAGGGTAAACCCTAAATTTTTCTTTTTTTTTGAACATTTGAGGACTAGAATTAGTTGTGCATTGCAATATTTGAAGGTAAACAGAGGTCATACATGCTTGAAATAACGAAATCCCTTAATCTACGTCATGTTCTGGTCAGAGAACTGCACGCCGGACATCGGGAAAAAATTCGTTTACACCTATTAGCTCTATCTGATGAAGATAGAACACTACGCTTTGGCATGCACACTAGCGACGAAATTATTTCTAAATACGTTGCGGGCATTGATTTTGTTGGCGACTCCATTTTTGGTGTCTTTGATAGTGAATTAAATTTATTGGGATACGCTCATCTAGCTTATCCACCACAGTGCTCTGCTAAAAACTGCACAGCTGAGTTTGGTGTATCAGTGAGCAAAGAGGGTCGCGGCAAAGGCATTGGTTCAGCGCTTTTTAAACGCGCTGCGATTCATGCGCGCAATACAAATATTCAAGTTCTTTATGTGCACTATCTGTCGCGCAACAAAGTAATGATGCACATCGCTAAAAAAGCAGGAATGGATATTGAATTCTCTTACGGCGAAGCTGATGCATATTTAAAACTTGCACCCGCGACAAGCACGAGCCTAGTTGCAGAAGCAGTGCAGGCACAAGTTGCAGATATTGACTACGCTGTTAAAAGAAATTGGCGCCAATCAAAATCAGTGCTTTTGAATTTGCTGCCGTTTGCAACATCAACCAAATAAAAAAGAGCTCCTAAGAGCTCTTTTTTACTTCACCAGCCATCTACAAATTCTTTATTGCTAACGGCCCAATTTTGCCTGTTTATTTCTGCCCATCCAAACGTCGCTTATCCGCTTCAGAAATAAGATCAAAAACTTTAGTCACTTGTTTCACACCTGGGACGCCGCGAGCAATATTGACTGCTCGCTCTGCTTCAGCTTCAGTCACAATGCCCATCAAATAAACTTTGCTAGCTTCTGTTACAACACGCATTGAATTAGAAGGAACGCCTTCTTGAGCAATCATGGAACCTTTGATTCTAGTTGTTAAATAACTATCGTTGGCTCTTGCAGACAAGGCACTCAAAGGCGCAGCCACCAACTCGTTATAAACATCTGCAACATTCTTCATCGCTTTTACTTTGTTAGCAACTTCAAGCTTCAAGCCCTCTGTTCTTGTTTCGCCGGTTAATAAAACACGGCGATTAAAAACAGTCACATTCACATGAACGTTGTCACCATAGTTTTTAATCAGAAAACTCTCAGCCTCTAGCTGAATACCTCGATCAATTGCTTGAGTACCAGGATTACGTCGATCAGCAATCACCATGGCGCCGCCAGCCATACCACCAGCAACTAAAGGGAAACAACCTGATAGTGCTGTTGCACCCGCAGCACCCAATAACAAACTTAGCGTTTGACGTCTTAATTGCATTTTCATTTTTGAACTCTCACAAATTAATCTAAGATCAAGTGATCAACGCCATCGCACAAGCAGTGCAACAGCAACAAATGTGTTTCTTGAATTCTTGCAGTTCTATCAGCAGGCACACATAAATGAACATCATTAGATTTCAAGATGCTGCCAATCTTGCCACCATCTTTACCTGTAAAGGCAATAACAGACATACCTTTTTCGTGAGCAGCTTTAATCGCTGCGATGACATTCCCGGAATCACCTGAAGTTGAAATGCCTAGCAATACATCGCCTGTTTGCCCAAGCGCTTTGACTTGTTTGCTAAAAATAACTTCATAACTGTAATCATTCCCGATGGCAGTCATGATGGAAGAGTCTGTTGTTAAAGCAATTGCTGGAAGCTCTTGTCTTTCTCGCTCAAATCGTCCAACAAGTTCAGCTGCGAAATGTTGTGCATCGGCAGCAGATCCGCCATTGCCGCATGCTAGGATCTTTTTGCCAGATGCTAATGCTTGATGCATCAAACGAATAGCATCAACCACTTTGCTTGGTAATACTTCGCGAGCTTTTTGTTTGGCAGCAATGCTGTCATCAAAATGACCCTGCACTCTTTCAACCAATTTTGCGTTCATGTCTTTACTCATATCTAGATTATGCTCCGAAGAGTATGCCATTAAGGCTATATTACGTTTAAATAGATCATCGATTAATTGGGATATTTTGACCCAAACAAGGGCGGTTATGGATTTTTTTAAATTTGCAGTTAGCCAAAATCTACCAACAGGCGCACTTTTTTTAGTGCCCACACCAATTGGCAACTTGGCAGACATCACGATCAGAGCGCTTCATATCCTTCAACAAGTTGATGGCATTGCCTGTGAAGATAAGCGCCACAGTGGCATGCTTTTAAATGCTTATGGCATCTCCAAGCCACTTCATGCCATTCATGATCACAATGAAATTTCAGCCAGCGCATATGTCATTGAAAAGCTAAAAGAAGGGCAGCGGTGGGCTTACATTTCAGACGCTGGAACACCAGGGGTCTCAGATCCTGGTGCGCTATTGACCCAAGAGGTTAGACAAGCAGGCTTGCCCGTTATTCCTCTACCGGGTGCTAGCGCCATTACAACGACCATCTCAGCAGCTGGTGATTTTCTTAAAAACTCTGAAGGAGGCTTTCAGTTTTTGGGGTTTTTGCCCAACAAAGCAACTCAGCGGGACAACTTCATTAAAAAAGCGCTTAGCTCCCATGTTGCATCTTTTTTTTATGAGGCGCCCCATCGTGTTGAAGGAACTTTACGCGCCTTATCAGAACTGATTACTGACAACAGAAGAGTATTAATCGCAAAAGAGCTCAGCAAGATATTTGAAGATATTTCAATAGTCCACGCATCTGAATTAAATCATTGGATGAATTCCATTGATTCATGGCAGGGGGAGTATGTGATTGGGATTGAGGCTGCGCCTCAAGACGAAAAAATGAGTCAAATGGATGAAACAACGTTGAAATGGGTGGCTCTTTTAGAAAACCAAATCGGGCATAAAGATTTATCTGAAATCATTTCAGAAATGACTGGCTTACCAAAAAAAGATGCTTACAAGGAACTATTAGCTCGTAAGAAATAAAAAACCCTGCCGCAGCAGGGTTTTTCCGAAATTAGCCAGCTTATTTAGCTTCTGCTTTGACTTCTGGTGCTTTTGGCTCAGCGAATTTACCGCCAGCTGATGCTGCCAAATAAACCACTGCACGACCCAATTCATAGTCAGAAATATCTGATGCACTCGTGCCTCCACGAGCAGGCATAGCGCCTTTACCCTTAATAAGTGAGGCTAATAAACCATCGTAACCACGACCTAAGCGTCCGCCCCAACCACCGGCATCACCAAACTTAGGAGCACCAGCAGCACCACTTGCATGGCAAGATGCGCAAGCTTGCTTGTAAATTTCTTCGCCAGTCTTAAAAGTCTTAGGACCTGACGCATCCTTGAAATCTAATAAAGCGACGGGCTTGATTAATTGGTTGGCCGCCTCTGCCGCAGCTTCAGCCTCAGCACCGGTTTTCTTGCCGCTACCCACATAAGTCATCAAAAACGCAATAATGATCAATGGCACAAAAAAGCTCGCAAAAACCATGATCACCAATTGTTTAGGTGATTTGATTAAGTTTCCGTGTTCTTCACTCATTCTTAATTTCCCTTTATTTATAGCTGCGAAGCATTATAGCGAGGATAATTGCGCTCAGTCTTACAATCTTGTCCATTGCGACCGTAGTTCAATGGATAGAATTAGAGTTTCCGAAGCTCTCGATACAGGTTCGATTCCTGTCGGTCGCACCATGATCTAGCTCAAGAATAGGGCAGAGATCCTCCCTCTTTTGGGCAAAAACCTTTAAAATAGTGCATCTTGTAATTTCTGCCCTATAAAAAAGGTCATTATGTCGTCAAATGAAATCGAATTGAATCAGCCTATTCCAGTTGGTCAGCCAATTCCTCACCGCAAGGTGATTCGCTCTTGGTTAACACCCTTAACAGAACGCGTTGTTGTCAAAGCGCTGGTTTTGCAACTCTTAGACACCATCATCCTCACAGCAGGCATCATTGGAACAGTTTATTTTGAGTCTGTTTGGGTGAAGTTACTGTTAGCACTTTTCTCAGGATTCATGATTGGCCGGATCTTTATTTTGGGTCACGATGCTTGCCACCAAAGCTATACGCCACACCGCTGGCTAAATAAGTTATTGGGCCGCTTAGCGTTCTTGCCTTCTTTGACACCTTATAGCCTCTGGGAAGTCGGTCATAACGTGGTTCACCACGGTCAAACAAACCTCAAAGGTTTTGACTTTGTGTGGGCGCCACTTTCATTAGAAGAGTATCAAAAGCTTTCTACTGGCAAGAAGATTCTTGAGCACATTTATAGAAGTGGTTTGGGTCCTGCTGTTTACTACTTTGTAGAAATTTGGTGGAACAAGATGTATTTCCCAAGCAAAAAGGCAATGCCAGCATCACGCCCAGCATTCCTATGGGATAACGTACTGGTCACATCTTTTGCAGTTATCTGGATTGCTGCACTTGTTTGGGCAGCGAATGTTACTAACCAATCTGTTGCATTAACAGTGGTGATGGGATTTTTAATTCCATTTATTTTCTGGAACGCGATGATTGGCTTTGTGGTTTATGTTCACCACACACATACAAGCGTTTCTTGGTATTCAGATAAATCTGAGTGGTTAAGAGCACAGCCTTTTGTTTCAACAACTGTGCACTTGGTTTTCCCATTGAAGTGGGGTGCTGCTATGCACCACATCATGGAACATACAGCTCACCACGTGGATATGAGCGTGCCGCTCTACAAACTTAAACAAGCTCAATCAAAACTTGAAGAAATGTTGCCTGGTCGCATCATCGTGCAAAAATTCTCATGGGCTTGGTATTTCCATACAGCAAAGCTTTGCAAGCTGTATGACACACAGAAAAAATGCTGGATGGATTTCAAAGGCAATAAAACTGCCGACTCCATTAAAGTTGTTCTAAGTTAATGCCCTAAAAAACGCCCGAAAGGGCGTTTTTTAAAAAGAAGTTAAAATACTAGGCTAATACTTATAAAGAAGTTCTTATGACAACTCCGCCAACCACATTGGATAGCAATACAAGAGTGATGAAGTTTTGCTCTTCTTGCAGCAGAGAAAAGCCACTTGAAGGTGGCACTTGGATTCCAACAAGCAATCGCAAGCAACGCTGGATTTGCGCTAGCTGCCTGTACAACAGAACTCATCGCACAGGCTCAGCGAAGGCTTAATAAGCATCATCCCCGACATACGGGTTGTTTCGTTTTTCTTGGCCAAATGTTGAATTAGGCCCATGACCTGGCACAAAAGTGATGTCATCTCCCAAAGGGAATAGCTTTTCACGAATCGCACGGATGAGATCCGCGTGATTACCTCTTGGAAAGTCTGTGCGTCCAATGGAACCAGCAAATAAAACATCTCCAACAATAGCTAAACGGTCCACAGGACTATAAAAAACCACATGGCCTGGTGTGTGACCAGGGCAGTGCTTCACCAATAACTCAGTTTTTCCAACAGTCACGGTCTGATTGTCAGTTAGCCATTGATGCGGTTCAAAAGCCTCTGATGCTGCAAAACCAAAACGCTGACTTTGCAAAGGCAATTGATCTAACCAAAACTTCTCATCAACATGAGGTCCAATGATTTCAATATTTAACTTTTTAGATAGGGCAACCGCGCCAGCACAGTGATCCACATGACCATGCGTTAATAAAATCTTTTCTGGCGTGGCGCCAGTTTGCTCAAGGGCGGCAAGGATTTTTGGTAAATCGCCACCCGGATCAACAATCGCAGCTTGTTGTGTTTCTTGGCAAACTAGAATCGAGCAATTTTGCTCGAAAGGCGTTACTGGGACTATGGTCACTTTTAATGTCATAGCCCAGATTATCCTAAGAAATTAAAAAATTACCAGCTAGACTCACGATCTGGCGTTGAAGTAATTTTGTGGATCGTTAAATCAGCGCCATCGTACTCTTCCTCTTGAGTTAGACGTAAGCCCAACAAGATTTTGAGTAAGCCATAGACAACGACACCGGCAACTAAAGCGATTGCTACACCAGTCACTGTTCCAATCAATTGGGCTAAGAAGCTCACGCCGCCCAATCCGCCCAAAGATGTTTGACCGAAAATGCCGGCGGCAATGCCGCCCAAGGCACCACATAAACCATGTAATGGCCAAACACCCAACACATCGTCAATCTTCCAACGATTTTGAACTAGGGTAAACATCACAACAAATAATGCACCGGCAGCACCACCAACAATTAAGGCGCCCATCGGATGCATCAAATCAGAGCCAGCACACACCGCCACTAAGCCAGCTAAAGGACCGTTATAGCTAAAACCAGGGTCATTCTTACCCAACGCCCAAGCGACGATTGTGCCGCCCACCATAGCCATCAAAGAATTCATAGCTACTAAGCCACTTAACTTATCAACTGTTTGTGCACTCATCACATTAAAACCAAACCAACCCACCGCCAACACCCATGCGCCCAAAGCTAAAAATGGAATATTTGAAGGTGGGTGAGCAGAAATACGACCATCTTTTGAATAACGACCGTGACGAGCACCCAATAAAATAACTGCCGGTAAAGCAATCCAACCACCAACAGCATGAACCACCACGGAACCAGCAAAATCATGGAACTCCACACCTGTTAGGCTTTTAATCCAAGCTTGGAAGCCTAATTGTTGATTCCATGCCATACCTTCAAAGAAGGGGTAAACAAACCCCACCAAGATAAAAGTAGCAATTAATTGAGGGTTGAACTTAGCTCTCTCGGCAATTCCACCAGAAATAATGGCTGGAATAGCTGCAGCAAAGGTCAATAAGAAGAAAAACTTAACAAGCTCATATCCGTTCTTTTGAGCCAATACCTCAGCGCTAGCAAAGAAATTCACGCCATAAGCAATGCTGTAGCCAATAAAGAAGTATGCAATCGTAGACACAGCAAAATCTAATAAGATTTTTACGAGGGCATTAACCTGGTTCTTTTTCCTAACTGTGCCTAGCTCTAAAAATGCAAAGCCCGCGTGCATGGCAAGCACCATAATGGCTCCAGCCATAATAAATAGGGCGTCGACACCTGTTTTAAAGGTATCCATAAAACAACTCCTGAAAGGGTTTAGCAAACGAAAGTTATTATCTATGGGCGCGCACCTAAATCTTTCATCAACTTGCACCAATATTGTGCAAAATTAGCTTTTGGAGTTGAGTACTAGCTTAGGTACAATGAACATATCGATGGGAGAGTTTGGTTAAACCAACGCCGAAGGCGCAATGCCCATGAACGCTCAGGCAAATGGACCGTCGATATTTACACTCTGGAGAGCGGCATTCAATTGCCCACCGAAGGGGCTAAGAGATTGCAAAGGGTTTGCAATCTTCAATCTCTCAGGTAACAGGACAGGGGGGCATCAATTCCTTTGAGGAGTTTGGATGTCGGTCGCCCCTAATCAATTAAAACGTACCATCCTTTTTGAAACTCACCAGCAGGCTGGCGCCAAGTTGGTAGATTTTGGTGGTTGGGAAATGCCTGTGAACTACGGCTCTCAAATTGAAGAGCACGTTGCAACAAGAACAAATTGTGGGATTTTTGATGTTTGCCACATGGCTGCTGTTGATGTTTTAGGCTCTGATGCAAAGGCTTTCTTAGTAAAAGTATTAGCTAACGACGTTAATAAACTCAAAAATGATGGTCAGGCGCTATACAGTTGTTTACTCAATCATGAGGGTGGGGTCATTGATGACTTAATTGTTTATCGCTTTGATCCTAACTACCGTCTAGTGATTAATGCTGCGACTGCTCACACAGATCTAGAGTGGCTGAATCAAGAGGCTAAAGGCTTCTCTGACCTTCAGTTGATTCCAAGAAGACCTGATTTGATCAATTCACAAAATCCTCAAGGCATGGTGGCAGTTCAAGGTCCCAAAGCTTTGCAAATTATTGCTCAGGCAATTCCGGAACTTGCAAATGCAGCACAAGAATTAAAAGTTTTCCATGGACGCTGTGTCGCAACACCCTATGGTGAAATCATGATTGCACGCACTGGTTATACAGGGGAAGATGGCGCCGAATTATTAGTACCGATTAATCAAACCGCCACGATTTGGAATGTACTAGTTAAGGCTGGCGCACAACCTGCTGGATTGGGCGCCAGAGATACGCTTCGACTAGAAGCGGGTATGAACCTTTACGGTCAGGATATGAATGACCAAACAAACCCTTTAGATGCTGGCTTAGGTTGGACAATCGATCGCTCCACCGAGCGCGCATTTAATGGCCGCCCAGCGCTTGAGAAAAAAGCCCAACAATTTATTTTCTTGGGTTTAATTTTGCAAGACAAAGGCGTTCTAAGATCACATCAGATAGTTAAAACAATTGGTGGTGAAGGCGAGATTACCAGTGGCACATTTAGCCCCTCACTTCAAAAGTCCATCGCTTTAGCAAAGTTACCGCTTCAAACAAAAGTTGGCGACAACGTCAAAGTTATTATTCGTGACAAAGAATTAAATGCAGTTGTTGTTAAACCCCCTTTCGTACGCCATGGCAAAGCCTTGGTTTAATTTTTGGAGAACTTTATGAATATCCCTCAAGACTTACGTTACACAGAATCTCATGAATGGATTCGCAAAGAAGCTGATGGCACGATCACAGTAGGCATCACGGACCATGCTCAAGAAGCTTTGGGCGACATCGTGTTCTTAGAGCTTCCTGAAATTGGCAAAACATTTAATGCCGGCGATGCTTGCGCAGTTGTTGAGTCAGTGAAGGCGGCTAGTGATATTTATGCGCCGCTTGCTGGTGAAATTATTGCCAACAATGATGCCGCTACAAGCGCACCTGAATGTGTTAACTCAGACGCATACGGATCTTGGTTATTCAAGATCAAACCAACAGATATTTCTAAAGTTGATGCATTGCTAACAGCAGATGCATATGGCAAAACAATTGGTGCTTAAACAATGAAAAGTTCCTTGACCACACTTGAAAACCACGATGCTTTCTTAGGACGCCATATTGGTCCTTCATCTGCTGATGAGGCATCGATGCTTCAGTTCTTAGGTTTCCAGCAGCGCCAAGATTTAATCAACGCTGTAGTCCCTAGCAAAATTCGAAGTAAAGATAAATTACCATTGGGTGAGTACTCTTTAGCGAAAAGTGAAAAAGAAGCATTAGATTTGTTGGCAAGCATTGCTAATCAAAATAAAGTTTTCAAAAGTTTTATTGGTCAAGGCTATTTCAATAACCTAACACCAGGCGTTATCCAAAGAAATATTTTGGAGAACCCCGCCTGGTACACCGCTTACACGCCTTATCAACCAGAAATCTCTCAAGGTCGTCTTGAGGCGATTGTGAATTTCCAGCAGATGTTGATTGATCTCACGGGCATGGATATTGGCAATGCCTCGATGCTTGATGAGGGTACGGCTGCTGCTGAAGCCATGACTTTAGCGCTGCGCACTTGCCAGTCAAAATCAAATACATTTTTTGTGGCTAACAATGTTTTGCCACAAACACTAGCGGTTATTCAAACACGCGCTAAACCGCTCAACATTGATGTTCGTGTTGGCTCCATTGATGAAGCAGCGCAAGCTGATGCTTTTGGAGTTTTGTTGCAATACCCTGGTGTTGATGGCGAGATTAAAGATGAAGCCACGTATAAAAAAATTGCGGAAGCTATTCATGCAAAAGGCGGTTTATTAATTGTTGCGGCTGACTTATTGTCATTAACCCTATTAACTCCGCCAGGAGAGTGGGGTGCGGATGTTGCCGTTGGCACAGCGCAACGCTTTGGCGTTCCATTAGGATTTGGCGGTCCTTCTGCAGGATACTTAGCCACGAAAGATGCTTATAAACGCAGCATGCCAGGGCGTCTTGTTGGAGTGACAGTAGATGCTCAAGGACAGCCTGCTTATCGATTGGCTCTTCAAACTCGAGAACAGCACATTCGTCGTGAAAAAGCGACCTCTAATATTTGTACAGCCCAAGTTTTATTAGCTGTGATGGCTAGCATGTACGCTGTCTATCACGGTCCCGATGGTTTAAAAAAGATTGCTCTAAAAATTCATCGTCAAACCAGCATTCTTGCTTTAGCCATTAAGCAATTAGGCATGACGGTTGTTAACCAGCAATGGTTTGATACGCTAACGATCAAAACAACAGATGCCAGCAAAGTTCATCAAGCGGCTAACAAGCTCGGCATTAACTTTAGAGAAATTGATGCCGAGCATTTTGGCATCTCTCTCGATGAAACAACTGGTCGCGATGAGCTATCTTTAATTTGGTCTGCTTTAGGTGGCCAGGGTGCACTTGATATTGAGGCGCTAGACAAAGAAGTTGGTTTAGCCATTCCAGCATCACTCATCAGACAAAGCGCCTACTTAACTCATCCAACCTTTAATCGTTATCACTCAGAACATGAAATGCTTCGCTATTTACGAAGCTTAGCTGATAAAGATTTAGCGTTAGATCGCACCATGATCCCATTGGGCTCTTGCACAATGAAGCTTAACGCTACGAGCGAAATGATGCCTGTCACTTGGGAAGCTTTTTCGCAAATTCATCCATTAGCCCCTCAAGAGCAATGGACTGGCTATGCCAAGTTAATTGAAGACACTGAGCGCATGATGTGTGCCGCAACAGGTTATTCGGCTGTTTCATTACAACCGAATGCTGGCTCACAAGGTGAATATGCAGGTTTACTAGTTATTCGTGCGTATCACGAATCAAAAGGCGAAGGGCGCAGAAATATTTGTCTCATCCCTTCTTCTGCCCACGGCACTAACCCAGCATCAGCACAAATGGCGGGGCTTCAAGTAGTGGTGGTCAACTGTGATGCCAACGGTAACGTTGACCTTGTTGATCTAAAAGCAAAAGCAGAACAACACTCCAATCATTTAGCTGCCATCATGATTACTTATCCAAGTACGCATGGCGTATTTGAAGAGGGTGTTCAAGAGTTGTGCGACATCATTCATCATCATGGCGGCCAAGTTTACATTGACGGCGCCAACATGAATGCTCTTGTTGGCACTGCGGCTCCGGGTCATTTTGGTGGTGATGTTAGCCATCTGAATTTACATAAGACATTCTGTATTCCTCATGGTGGTGGTGGCCCAGGCGTAGGTCCTGTGGCTGTTCGCGCGCATTTGGCACCATTCCTACCTTGCTCATTTACAGCTGGTACGGCTAACAAATGGAATGATCTTGAATGGATGCGCATTAGCGCGTCTCCATTTGGCTCCGCATCCATTCTTCCTATTTCATGGATGTACGTTGCCATGATGGGCTCAGAAGGTTTAGCTAAAGCAACGGAAACGGCCATTCTTTCAGCCAACTATGTCGCCAGAAAACTAGAACCTTTCTATCCAGTGCTTTACAAAGGAAGTAATGATTTAGTGACTCATGAATGTATTCTTGATTTGCGCCCACTTCAAAAAGAAACTGGTATTAGCAATGAAGACGTCGCCAAGCGCCTCATGGACTTTGGCTTCCATGCTCCAACGATGAGCTTCCCAGTGCCCGGTACTCTCATGATTGAACCCACCGAAAGTGAATCTAAATTTGAATTAGATCGCTTTATTGAAGCTATGGTGGCAATTGCTGAAGAAATCAAAAAGGTGGGTAACGGCACTTATGACAAAACTGACAACCCTCTAAAGAATGCGCCGCATACTGCAGAGCTTGTTTTGGCTAATGAATGGAATCACGCTTACACAAGAGAAGAAGCGGCTTATCCAGTTCCAAGACTTAGAAAAAATAAGTATTGGCCACCAGTAGGTCGTGCTGACAACGTCTATGGAGATCGAAACTTATTCTGCACCTGTGTACCGGTTGCTGAATACGCCTAATTAGTTATCCATTACAGCTGAATGGGGTCGCGCTCGATATACCAGCCGACCCCTTTTCTTTTGGTATTTTGCTCAAATAACTTTTCTTGAATAATTTCTAAAGCTTGCTGTAAAGACTGTCTACTAGCAGACTCTAGCAACACCTGAGCACGCTCTTTACCAGCGACTCTTAACATCGTTCTTGGCACCACATCACTCATCAAAATTTGCGTCGGCCAATTGGGTGCTTGCTGAGATAGTGTGGTTGCTTCTCTTAACATCTCTATAGCCGACATTAAAGTTTTATGCTCTGCATGAATCAGCGCTTGATATGCAAACGGTGGCAAACCCACTATTTTTCGTTCTTCGCAAACTTCTGCCAAAAATCCATTCACATCATCTAATTGCAAATATTTATAGGGGGCAGCCGTAGGATATCGAGTCTGAATAACCACTCTAGAAGACCCTGATTGAGCGCTCCTGCCAGCACGTCCAGCGACTTGCATGAGTTGAGCAAACAGTCTTTCAGGTGCGCGATAGTCTTGAGCAAATAAGCTGGCATCTGCATCAATGACGCCCACCAAGCCAACAGACTGATAGTCGTGTCCTTTTGTAATCATTTGCGTACCAACAATGATGTCTGCTTCCCCATCATGGACGGCACCAAATAACTCTTCTGCGCTTCCTTTTTTTCTGGTGGTATCAGCATCAATTCGCAAAATTTTTGCGTGCGGAAACTCTTGATTTAAATATTCCTCAACCTTTTGTGTGCCTTTACCCATTGGGATTAAATCTGTATTTCCACAATCTGGACACTGCTTAGGAATAGGCTTCATCAAACCACAGTGATGACAACATAAGTGTGCTCGTCCATCATGAGGGCGATGCATGACCATATGCGCTGAACATTTAAGGCAGTCAGATACCCAAGCGCATGCTTCGCAATTTAAGACTGGCGAATATCCCCGACGATTAATGTAAATAAGGCTTTGCAAGCCCAGCTCTAAATTTTTTCTAATGCCGCTGAGCAGATGTTGGCTAAAGCCATGAGCATTTTTATATCCTGCTTGTTTTTCAAGATTTAAATCAACGATGTCCACCGTTGGCTTGCTTGCGTCTTTTGCTGCACGCGCTAACAAATTTAATTTTTTATATTTTTTTTCTTCAGCCTTAAACCATGTTTCTACGCTGGGAGTTGCAGACACTAATAAGACAGGAATCTCTAGCTTCTTGGCTCGCCAAATGGCTAAATCCCGCGCTGAATATCTCACACCCTCTTGTTGCTTATAGGATAGGTCATGCTCTTCATCAACAACAATTGCCTTTAGATGGGGCATCGAAGCAAGGATCGCCAACCTTGTTCCTAAAACAATTCTGGCTTGACCTTGGTGAGCTTTTTCCCAATGATCTGCGCGAGCCCTATCAGCCAAACCACTATGCAAAACAACTAATGGGTGACTAGGAAATGCACTTCTAATACTGTTTTCTAATTGAGGCGTTAAATTTATTTCAGGAACCAAGATAAGCACTTGAGAAAGATCATCCTCTAGCACCTTAGCCAACCATCTTAGGTAGGTTAATGTTTTTCCACTACCTGTTACGCCCTGAAGCAAGAAACACTCAAATGCATTTTTATTGGTTGATTCAATTAATTCATCAACAACTTTTTCTTGTTCCTGATTGAGTTGAATAGCTGCTTGATACTCAACAGTATCTTCTGGGCTGATGGCTTTCTTCTTGGAAACTTTTTTTTCTTTTCCAAGTAATTCCCACTTATTTTTTTGCCTCCAATATTTAGGAATTGAAGGAATTAATACTTCACCAATAGGTCTTTGATAATAATTTGAAGCGAACTCCCCCATGCTTACAACATCATCAGGGAGGGGGAAGGTGGGGGCGACCCCTGTGACCTCTTTTAATTTTTCAACGGCATAACTAGAATCGTTTTTGCAATTGATAACGACGCCAACAATCTCTTTTTTACCAAACTCAACGGATACTATTTGACCTCTTTGTGCGGGGACGCCTAACTTTTGTTCATCCCAGATATAGTCAAAAAGTTTATTAAGTGGTGTGTCGACAGCAATCTGCACAAAGCTTTTTTGATGTTTTTTTTCAGTAAAGCTCATGTTTTACTTTAAGTCGGTGTCGAAGATTGTTGCTGGTGATAGAGTTTTTTTAGTTGCTTAATAACTG
>SSFP01000101.1 GCA_008015455.1 Polynucleobacter sp.
CAAATAAACTTTGAAGAAAGTGCGGAGGAACTCATTCTTCAACCAGGACAAGGTATTGCTTTGATGTCAGACGCAGCAGGTGATATTGATCAGCTTGTTCGTATGATTATAGAGTGGGATGAAGTTGCTTCTGGGAGTACTCCCGCAGCACAGAATGAATATGTATGGGCGTCACCTCGTGTTGAAGTTGCTGCAGCTGCAAACCAAACATTTTTTACATTCTTTAATCCTGCTGGTTCTGGTAAAAATGCCATCATTAAAAAGCTTGCGATTAGAAATAATGCAGACACTACAGCTACATACCAAGCCTTTTCATGGAGGCGTCTAACGGCGGCGTCTGGTGGAACACTCATCGCCGCGGCGGATTTACCCAAAAAACATACAGGAACAGCAAACACTGTCATGGAAGTACGTTGGTGTGGAGCGGCGTGTGCTTCAGCTATTACTACGACATATGCTGGAGGAACTGATTCAAGAATTATGACAGTAAATGGCGCTGGTACATTAGCTCAAGTTATAGGGCAAATGGAATACAATCCTGGAACAGCAGAAAAAATTCTCTTAAAGCCAGGGGAAGGTATTGGTTTTTACACCGAAGCCGCAGGTGATATCGACCAGTATGTCAAAGTGTCTCTTGAGTGGGACGAAGAAACTACAGCCCCAACAAACGAGTTTGGATACCTCTTAAATATTGGACCGATAAATGGAACAACTGCTACGAGTTACAATTATGCGACATTCTTTAATCCAGGGGCTTCTGGCACTACAACTATTATTAAAAGTATTCGTCTTCGTGTAGATGCCGCAGCTGCTGCGGTACATGCGCCAATACAAATAAGGCGTATCAGTGCAGCTTCTGCCGGAACGCAAATAACCGCAGCGAATATTCCCAAAAAGAATACTAGTTCTGGTAACAGTATCATGGAAGTTAGACATACTAATGTCACAGCAACCTATGTTGGTTCTGCGAGTGACTCTCGTCTTATTTCGGCACAAACCCCAAGCGCTGTCGGTTCTTCTGTTGCGCCAGCAACATCTGGGTACGCTGACTATATATATACAACAGATGAGCCTATAGTTCTGCGTCCAGGTGAAGGTATAGGTTTGTATCACGACACAATAGCAGGAAGTACGGGTCTCCGTGTGAAGTTGTTTATCGAGTGGCAAGAAGTACCTTCTGGAAGTACTCCAGCAGCAGAAAATGAGTATCAAGTAACAGCTGGGCCAACTGTGGGTGCAGCCGCAACGGGGTACACATACGCATCTTTTTTTAATCCAACAACATCAAATAAAGTATACGCTGTTAAGCGAGTTGCTGTTCGTTCAAACAGAACAGGTACATTGGTTGCTCCAGGGTATTTACCTGTGACGATACGCAAAGTAACAAGCGCTTCCGGGGGTACTCTTTTTGATGTAAATAATATACCTGAAAAGAACACTGCCTCTGCAACAAGTACCGCGGAGATTCGTTTCGGCGCAACAGTTAGCTCTTTTTTTGGAACAGCAGCCAGTCGTATTTTGGGTGTAACAGCTCCTGGGGCGGTCAACCAAAGTATTGGTGTGTATGAAAGTAATATTATTGATGGAGATGAACTTATTTTGCAACCTGGTGAAGGTCTGGCGCTCTACCAAGAATCAAACGCAGGAGACAACTTAATGCAGTATCGCCTGTTTGTTAGCTGGAAAGAAGTCGATGCAAACCTGCCGCATATATCTCTTTCTGGGTTTAGGTTTTTTGCAAATAGTAACTCGCTGGATGTTGGGGCTGCATTAGCAGGAATTAACACCGCAGCTGTTTTAAGTGCTGCTGGGGATGCTTTTAGGCTGCGTGTACTCATGCATGTTGCAACAAGTACTCTTGCTCAAGGAAGGCAAAATTTTGCTTTACAATTTGCAGGAAAGGGTGCAGGTTCGTGTGCGTCCCCAAGTGGTACACCCTCAACATATACTGATGTTACAAATTATTCATTACTTTCGTTTAATAGGAACTTGTTAGCTCGTGAAGGGTTTTTGCTTACAACAAATGCAAATGATCCAACACATGGTGGAGACAGTATCTCAACCCAAATCTATACTGTGTGGGCAAACTTTTCAAATAGTTTGTCGTCTATTATATTTGGACGTGACGGCAAATGGGATTTTTCTCTTAAAGATAATGGTGCATCGGCTGCAACATCGTATTGTTTACGTGTAGCAAAAACAGCAAGTCCTATGTGGAGTTGGGGAGGTAACGAGTTCGGTCAACTAGGACAGAGTGGTGCCACAACAACACACAACGCAACCAGAACACAGATTGGCTCACTTACAAACTGGAAGATGACAGATTCTAGTATTAGAAATGGATATGGACTGCAAGCAAACGGCACCATCTGGGCGTGGGGTGATAACTCCCTTGCGCAGTTGGGGCAGGGTTTTGCATCCTCAACACAACATCTTACTATTCCAGTACAGGTAGGTACAGGATCTTCATGGACTCGAATCGCTACCGGTGGTGGTTATTTTGCGGCAGCAATAGATACAAGTGGAAGACTTTGGATGTGGGGAGATAACTTCTGGGGGCAAACATCTCAAGCAACAACTACTGCGCCAGTGCTTACACCTACACAAGTGGGGGCGGCAACAACGTGGTCAGATGTTGGTATAGGGTTTAGTCATACATTAGCTTTACGTACCGATGGCACCATCTGGGCGTGGGGTGATAACGTCTACGGTCAATTAGGACAAGGTGGCGCAACAACAACTCCTAATATTACACCTACTCAAGTTGGTACTGACACTGATTGGGTAAAAATCTCAGTGGGAACTTATCATAATGTTGCATTGAAATCAGATGGAACATTGTGGGTGTGGGGTGATAATACATATGGTCAACATGGTGATGGGACCACAGGTGCTCCAGTCACCTCTCCTATACAAGTTGGTACTGACACTGATTGGGTTGACGTTGAAGCAAAAAGCTATATGGTTGGAGGAAAAAAATCAGATGGAACATTGTGGACATGGGGTTTAAATACAAACGGACAGCTTGGGCATGGAAATACTACTTCTCCTGTCGCTACACCTACTCAAGTTGGTACTGACACTGATTGGGATTTACTTTCAATGGGGGGATTAGGTACAGCAGGAATCAAAACAGATGGAACATTGTGGGTGTGGGGTAGTAATTTGTATGGGCAACAAGGAAACGGAGCAACAAGTAGTCCCGTTACATCACCTACTCAAGTTGGTGTAGGTACGAATTGGAAAACTGTGAATGTGGGTAGTCGATCGGTAATAGCTATTGAAGGAATAAATACACCACTTGATGCGTACGACGTCTACCCAGAACTTGCAACAGCAGGTGGCGGGCCCCCAAGTCAGGACTTGAGTTTTACACTTTCTACTTCAACTATTTACTTCGGAACACTTTCAAGTGCTTCTACGAGATATGCTTCTAGTACAAATACATCAGGTTCTGCAACCGAAGTAGGGGCACACACATTTGCTGTGAATACCAATGCATCAAGTGGATATACAGTTACCGTTCGCGGGCAGACACTTACCTCACAGCAAAATGCTGGTAACACAATAACAGCTCTTGGTGGGACAAACACAGCCCCGAGTGTGGGAAGCGAGCAGTTTGGTATCCGTTTAACAGCAAGTGGAGGAATAGGTGCGGTAACTGCACCGTACGCGGCGAGTGGTTTTGCATACGCTGCAACAGCGACAACAACAAGTCAGGTTGCTTCTGCTGCAAGCGGAGATAGTGCAACGACAACATACTCAGTTAGATACATGACAAACGTCGCACCGATAACTGAAGCGGGGTCATATAGAGCAAATATTGTGTACGTTGTTACAGCAAACTTTTAAAGTTGTCTCAGGTTCACATATACGCGACAGATAAAAGACCTTCCCCCCCGTGTTTTGGCAAGCTGACATGTATACTTAGATTATATAAATTGTAGAGATTTATATTATTCAGTAACTATCTTGTATGTACAAACAAAAAACAGTTTTATCAAAAATTATTAGCTTTGTTACGATCGTAGCAACGGGCGCAGTATTTTCATTTGCAAACTTGCAAGTTGCGTATGCTGCATCACTGTCAGCATTGTCTGATACGATGTCTTCTGTAAAGGTCAGCACACTTTCAAGCCACACAATCCGCTTTACTACTCCAACAGGAGCAAACCAAAACACAGACACTATCATTATTACGTTCCCTTCAGACTTCAACTTTGCCTCAAAAACAATAGGCTCAGTAACGTTTACTCACGGAGCAACGACTGGGGCTGAAAGCACAGAAACTCTAGCAGCTTCAGCTTCTGCTGCAGCGTGGGGAGCTGTTTTTTCTGGCACACAGAACCGTATTTTGACACTTACCGCACCAACTGACGGTACAGGAGCTGCAGTTCTTGCACCAAACGACAAAGTCATCATTACGTACGACTCAACAAACTCAACAAACGCTTCAACTCCAGGTACATATGTAATTGATATTGCTGGAACATTTGGTGACACAGGTTCAATCTCAGTAAACCTTATTTCTGATGACACTGTTTCTGTTTCTGCAACAGTACAACAAGCGATCACGTTTACAATCTCTACATCAACCATCTACTTCGGTAACCTTTCATCAGGTGCAGCAAAGTACGCTTCATCTACAAACTCATCTGGTGACTCTGCAGAAACAATTGCTCACACACTAGCGGTTTCAACAAACGCTCCATCAGGATATGCAATCACAGTTCGTGGTCAAACACTTACTTCACAGCAAAATGCTGCAAACACTATTGACGCAACAGGCGGTACAGCAGCAGCTTCATCTGCAGGTACAGAACAGTTCGGTATTCGAGCAACTGCTTCAGGTGGTACAGGATCAACTATTGATGCAACATTTTCAGGTGGTTCTACATACGGATATGACGCAACAGCAACAACATCAGTTTCATTTGCTTCAGGGTCAGGTGCAACAAACACGACAACCTACTCACTTCGTTATTTAGCTAACATTGCTGGAACAACAGAAGCTGGTACTTATGCAGCAAACCTTGTGTACGTAGCAACAGCTAACTTCTAGCCTCTTAACAACCACAACAAAGGGTGGTATCATTGACCTCACTAAGACACTTTCATGTCACTATCACATATCGCACACAAACGTACCATAGTTAGTATTATTTTAAGTTTGTGTGCGAGCATTGGTATTGCCTCTGCTCTCACAATTTCACCGGCACGGCTTGAAGTAGCGGCTGACCCGGGGGAAACTGTTACAAAAAACTTCTTGCTTATCAATGAACAAGACGCAGATCAGGTTTACTACACATCTGTAGAAAACTTTGAAGCTCAAGGTGAAACTGGTACCCCAAACTTCATTCCTTCAAAAGAAGGGCTTGCTTCATGGGTTACAGTTCAAGATAAAGTAACAATAAAGAGAGGTGAACGAGTAGAAATCCCTTTCACTGTATCTGTACCACAAGGTGCTGATGCTGGTGGGCATTTTGCTGCGATATTTCTTTCAACTGTACCACCATCTACAGCTGGAGGGGATGTTGCTGTTGGAGCAAAAGTAGGAATGCTTATCCTGTTGAAAGTAAACGGTGAACTAAAAGAAGGGGGAGGAGTGCTCTCATTTGGTTTGAAAGATGATGTTAGTTTTGTTACAAAGCTACCAGTACAGTTTGTTTATCGTTTCAACAATAGTGGGAATGACAGGTCAAACCCTAAAGGAGAAATAGTTATTCGCAATACGCTCGGTATCAAAACTGATGTGATTGACGCTAACCCACAATCAGGAAATATTCTTCCTGGAAGTACACGACGTTTTGAAGTTCGTTGGGGAGAAGAAGAACCACTACCTTCATCTGCACTTTTCTTTGACCATGTAGGATATGAAGCTCGCAACTTTGCACTTGGTTTATACTCAGCAAAAATAGACGTAAAGTTCGGAACAACCGGACAATCAGTTTCTAAAGCATACTTCTTTGTTTTCCCATGGCACCTCATGTTGGTTGTAATTGTCGGATTGGCACTACTTTTGGCAATCTTCAGAACTTTAATTAAGCGATATAATCGATGGATCATACAACAGGCTCAAATGCATTCAAAGTAAGGAGATTCGCCGTTTTGTGCATATCGATAGCAAGTTTGTTTGTTGTAAATCTCCATGCTCAGGTGTATACATCTACATCAACAGTAACTGTTACAGCTATTGTTGTAGACCCTAACGCTCCAGTTGTTGTCCCTCCACCAGTTTCTGGTGGAGGTGGTGGAGGAGGGGGCGGTGGAGGTGGTGTGCCTCTTACAACAGGTTCCGATTCAGCTGTCTTTAAAGGATTAGCATATCCAGGGAGTATCGTTACCCTACTTAAAAATGGTGTTATTGCAGCCGAAACACCAGCAAGTCCTAACGGTACATTTGAAATTACACTTCGTAACCTAAATCCTGGTACGTATAGTTTTGGTATTTTGGCAGAAGATAGTGAAAGAAGAAAATCAACACTCGACTTGTATACTGTTTTTATTGCAACAGGTGTGTCTACAGTTGTGGAAGGTATTTTTATTCCGCCAACAATCACAACTGACAAGGTTGAAACGCGCCGCGGAGATCCTATAACACTACTAGGTAAGGCTGCTCCAAATGCAAATATCACGCTCTCTATTCACTCAGAAACAGAGTTGGTTAAAAAAACAACGTCAAACTCATCCGGTTCTTGGTTATACAAGCTCGATTCATTGGAGCTAGAAATTGGTGAACACGAGGGAAAGGCTCGCTCCAGTACACAGCAAGACCTCTCTTTATTTTCTGATGTTATTAATTTTACAGTTGGAACGAGAAACGTAGTACGTACAACTTCTACAGTCTCGTCTCCTGTGAAATGTGACTTAAACAATGACACTCGTGTTAACCTCTTAGATTTTTCAATTATGGCATTTTGGTATAAACGTACCGGCTTTCCCATAAAAGTCGACCTAAACGCTGATAAAAAAATCGACCTAGCCGATGTGTCGATTCTTGCTTATTGTTGGACAGGATAACTATGAAATATTTATTTACACTAGTTTGTATATCAATTTTTTTTACATCAACACATGTAGATGCTGCTGTTTTGGATATCCAACAAGAAGAAATAGCTGAGCAAGGTACTCTAGTGCTTACAGTGACGCTTGACCCTCAAGGGGAATCAATCAATGCGCTTGCTGCAACATTTAGTTATCCAACTGAATATTTTTCATTTGTTTCGGCATCAACTGTCGGCTCTGTTGTACCACTTTGGGTTGTTCAGCCAAAGGTTTCTAAGTCAGTGGATTTTAGTGGACTCTCACATGTTTCTTTCGAAGGAATAATCCCAGGTGGATTTGATGGCATTAGAAGTCCTTATTATGAAGGTCTGAAGCCAGGTACTATTGTGCAAATTACATTGCAACCTCGCAAAGTAGGAAACCCGTCTGTGCTTTTAAATAATATCGATGTTCGAAAACATGATGGTAAAGCAACAAAACTAGATGTTAAAGAAGACATATTGACGGTTTCGATAGAAAAAAATAACATACAATCATTACCAAAAAAACAAATACCAAAGGAAATAAAAAATCCAAACTTTAGTCCATATATTACTCAGACAGACTTGGTACATGATGGTGCTTATGTGGTGATGATGCAAGACGACACCACACAGCATAGTGTAGATCACTACGAAATTGTCGAAACATCAACATATAACCCAAGTAACGTATCTACATACAGGTGGCGTACTGCTTCTTTCCCGTATAAATTGTTGTATCAATCAAGAAATACATTTACTCACGTGAAAGCTGTGTATACAGATAATACATTTGCATACGCAACACTACCACCTGTTGAAAACTCATCTAGTAATCTAACAATCTCGCGTATACTAGTATATGTAATCATCACACTTGTTGTGATTCTCATCCTACGAACTATCTATGCTCGATCACCTCGCTACTTTAGAAAGAAAAACTAAACACTTTCTTTTTCTGCTTGGTCTCTGCGCTCTCTTGTTGCCAGGAAATATATTTGCTGCTGATTTAACTCTCACACCAAGCGTTGGTCAGTTTGAAGTCGGTCAATCATTTACTGTTGATGTATACGTTACAAACAACACCCAAGCTATAAACGCAGTTTCCGGCACACTAACATTTCCAACAGACACACTCAGTGTTCGAAGTATTTCAAAAGATGGAACAATTATTAAACTATGGGCCGAAGAACCTACGTTTTCTAATACAAGTGGTTCAGCAAAATTCGAAGGAGTTATATTAAACCCAGGTTTTTCAGGCCCTCGAGGTAAGGTTATCTCTCTTAGTTTTTCAGCGAAAAAAGCAGGAAATGCGAACGTTATTTTTAGTAATGGTCAGGTTCTAGCAAATGATGGCCAAGCGACAAATGTTGTTGGATCTCTCGGCAGTGGATCATATAG
>SSFP01000090.1 GCA_008015455.1 Polynucleobacter sp.
GAACAGTGTAGTCGCCCTTGTCGTCAGCGGCCATCAGCGAAACCTGACGATGCACGGCAGTCCAGCCACGCTTACCAAGCCACGCCAACGGCACAAATGTGGCCAAGCCCTGACATCCATCGACACCACCAGTGATCTTATTCAGATCGTAGTGGGTCTGCATCTCAACAGCCTGACCGCCCTTGGCAGCACGGACGCGAACACCAGCGCCCTTGCCAACCCACAGCCATCCCTTACTGTCCATCTTAGAGCCTTCCATTTCGGGAAGACGCTTAGTGATGCCAGCAGAGTATGCCAACACCTGAACAGCAGCTTGATGAAGCCGCAGGTCCGCCGGAATTTTGCTATTCGCAATTTCCCGGATTTCTTCGAACATTTCCATCTTCATGGTCATATCCTCTATTGTCTGGTGCTTACTAGGTGACCAGCTTAACCTTTAAATCCAAGCTCATCGCGCAAGGACCTTGAGAGCTGCAACCAAGGCATATCTTTCAATGCAGTGTTTACAGCGGTTTTCTTCGTTTTAGCACGATACACTTTCATCGTACCCATGCCAGTACAACCACGCTCTTCTTCCTCAGCGTATTGTCGCACTGTGCATTGGACAACATCGTTACCAGCAACACAAAGAGTGTTACTAACCACAACGATATACCAGTTCACCTCTGGGACGTACTTAGCCATGGCTACTTACTCCTCCGAACAATCACGGTTTTCGGCTTTCAACATCTTAGCCGATACCCAAAGCCGATGAGATCTTCCATCCATATAACTGCATGGCTCGATCATATCAGTGTTGTGCACCTTAGACTTTGGCGGTAGATGATCACGCACCTCGTCGGTTAGTCCATATCCAGTGGTAGATATGAACACCTTCTTGATGCACAGCTTACCTATCATCTGGATGGCCATTTGATAGAAGGCACATGCAGCAACAGGCACAGGAACAGATCTGCGCCCCTCAATGGAGTCAATAACCACACCATCCTCGTCATTGCGCCACACCCATGCCTCAGCAACAACATTGCCATTCTTACGAAGGACATAGGTTGCACTAGAAGCTTTCTCATAGGAGTGCTTAGCAGATGCAGCGCCAGCTCCACCGAGATGTTGACAGCAAGCCGTCTCTTCGCCAATGGACAACTGGGATATGTCGTCGAAGTGCATCTTTTCAAGCACATACTCAGAACCCATCTCAGCAAAGTGAGAGCCATCCACACGAACAAACGGCAACATCTCTGCCATCTTGGTTGGTGT
The DNA here is from genome assembly GCA_008015455.1 of Polynucleobacter sp. Taxonomy (GTDB): domain Bacteria; phylum Pseudomonadota; class Gammaproteobacteria; order Burkholderiales; family Burkholderiaceae; genus Polynucleobacter. Next base: position 1,258 of record SSFP01000090.1, read on the forward strand.
GCGCTTGATGTAATCCAAATACATCTCAAACGACTTGTTGGACATCTCAAGACGCGTTGCCAGCTCAAGAAGCTCAACAGATGCCTCACTGCCCCTGCGGTATTTATGCTTGGCCATTTCTCTGGCAAAAGCTTCAACGCTCACAGGAATTGGAGTTTCAGGCGTAACATGACCAGCATAGCGCAGCATGGCCAGATGCTTCCTGAAGAACTGATTCCACTGCTGGGACAACGGACGCATCACTGCATTTGGCATGTGCGAATTGACAATTTCGTGAACAGTATCAACATACTCGCACAATGATGGCACTTCAAATTCCAAGTGTGCCTCAACATAACCAGCAGCCTCCATGCCAAGCGCATTGGTAAGCCGGATGATGTCAGGCGAATGCTTGGCTGCGGCCTCAGTGCCAATCACCTTGATCAAAGCATTGATGGCCTTTGCGTTAACAGCCTCGTACTGATCATCATGAGATGAGTTCAGATTAAATCCGAAATCCCTGTTGATAATAACAAAGCGAGGCATGCACGAATGGGTCAGTGCTTTGCGCATCTTGCCTTCACGATAGAGGGAGATGGCCTCAATCATGGGTGCAGCACTATCCGTATGCACATACATTCCATACGTACATGCCTTGAAGCCATGCATCATTTGCGGCTCCAGTCTGTATGCATCAACGAACAGCCGAGCAGCATTGATGCACGCAGGCTTGGGAGGCAGGCCGTATGGATCATCAATTACCATTGCCATTGCGCGACCATAATCCAGCAGGAAGTCAAGATCCAGCATAGGGTCAAGGATCAGGACATCCCGAATAGCCTCCAACAAGCCACGGCAATTCATGACATAGTCAAGACCATAGTCTTGCATGATCTTGTATGCCACGTCTTCCTTGGCAATGCAGGTGTTGTCCAGGAATTGCACAACGCTTGGGTGATACATCACATGACCACGTGACGCCATCACCGCATTTGCTATCCAATCAGAATAGCTGTTGTGCTTCTTGAACAACGGCAGATTGGCACTGCGCATGAAGCCTGCCAGGTCATCAAGAGCCTCCCATTGCTCTTCATAGCCCAGCAACTTCCTGACATACTCTGCGCCACCAGTACCCAACTCCATGTCGCAAGCGGGATTATCGAAGATGGTAAGTGCCAGCATTGCACGAGCACGCAACCTGCCATACTCACCATCAAACTTGGCGAGGAAGTCCTGACCAGCCTTGACGATGGTCCAGTTGATGTCCCTGATCCTCACCTTGTTGTTGCCGTCCGATGGCAAGTTTTGGATTGCCAGAGTGCGGAACTCTGGAGAAAGCTTGCCAATGGCCATAATAGCCTTGGTGCCAAGCCTCCACTCCATGTTCCGATGCTTAAGCCACTTGAAGCCACGACAGTAATCAGCAGTTTGATTAACTGACATAAACTTCTTGGCCACAACACCGGTTCTGACCTGGATCTCAAACTTGTCACCAAGCTTACATCCAGCAGCAAACCAGGCATCACGCACCAGGTGGGGACTAATGCCATGTTTGCCGTAGGAATCCCATCCGCCATTAGAACGAGCACCATTGGGCATAACCTGGCCATACCTTGCGCCAGCACGAGCAGACACAATCTCATCCGCCCGCAGATATGCCTTAATGTCGATCTCCTGGCTGTGCCAATCCCCAACCAGCGCAGGCCAATAGGACAGGCCGATATTCCTTGCTCGGAACTTAGCCTGCTTGATAACCCAAGGCTTGGTGAGACTATTCCACTCGTCACCTGTTGCTTGGGCCATCTTGGCACGAATATCTTGGATTTCCATCCAATCTTCCATGCCTTCGTTGATCATATCCATTTTAGACATGTTCATATCCTCTTGTTGTGTGGTACTTACTAGGTGACCAACTTAACCCTTAAGCCGAAGCTCAGCACGCAATGATACAGACAAACTGTACAAGCTCATGCTTTCCATGCAGGCCTTTACAGCTTGTTTCTTGTTCTTGGCATAGAACGTAACCATCTTACAATCTTGATGGTTGGGACGTTCAGCCTTTTCCCTTTCCTGGCGGTTAATCATGGTGTTGAAGTCGCAGCCAGCAGCCACGACAACCTCATCAATGATCACAACATACCAGCCCACGTTATGAGCGAATTTCATGCTCATAATCCTTACGCGCCCTTTCCATTGCGGGCAGTGCCCCTGAAGGGCAAGCATTCGCATGCCAGATTCTCATGGGGCAGCTCTATCAGGATCTCGTACACCTCCGTAGCATCGCTGTATGGCAACCTCGTCAAGGAGCGAGGAACGGGCATCATGGGTCCACGACGCAGCAAATCACAGACCTCGCTGGTAACACCATAGTCGGATGCCGACAGGTATACCTTTTTGTCCATTTCAATGGACATAGCGAAATCCATGACAAACTTCGCCATAAGCTCTTCCGTGGCCTGTGAGCGCCCCTCGATAGAGTCGATCACATAGTGACCATCCACAGTGCGCCAAACCACCATGTCCGCAATACCAGTACCACCAGCACTGGCAACATAGTAGTTGTCAATGTTGTCCTCAAACGGTATCACAGCCAACAGATCCTCAGACTGTCCGCCAATGTGTTGGCAGCAACTTGCGAATGTGCCAACCTGGAATTGGAGTGGAGAATCTTTGGGCATGCGACGCATAATCCAGCCCTCATGCTCAACCATGACATCTGGCATGGTACTGAACGCGAAGCTTTTGCCTGCCTTGATGCCATTGGTGGCCAGGAAAGCCGCACACCCCGCGCTGATTGTATTGCCCCAATCTTGCCTGATGGCATCAATGTCCTCCATGGATATGCCGCCATCCTTCAATTCCTCCAGGTGCGACACAGTAATCCCACAGGACACAAATCCAAGAAAATCTTCTTGGGAGGTTGTCTCCTTTCTAAACCCGTGCGGATATGGCAATCCATCCAGCTTGGAGATGGCACGATACAGGTCGGACGCTTGCCCACTGGCGATACACTTGGGGTCACCATAGTACTCAGCAACGCCAACCGTGTATTCATCCACCACCCCAAACGTTTTCAGCAGAGCAGACACCGTCTGCGAATCAACAAGGGTGGAGAAGTACGAAATATCCTCTTCCGGCCGCATGATGGCGTGCATCAGTGCTCCATCAGCGCCAAGCAGCTTTGCCGCCATGCGGGTCTTGCCAGCAAGCATCGCGTGATAAGCCGCCACAACAGCGTCTGGCGAGGGCTGAATGTGATACTGCCCGCAAAGCCCCGGAAGTATACTTTCCAGGGTATGGCGTGTCATGTTCCACACCGCGTCCCTGGCATACGACGTATCAAACTCGTATAGCTCTGGATAGGCCTTCATAATCAGCCATTCCTGCATGGAAGGGGATATCGCACCCAACGTATCAACATCGTCCCACCACGTTGTCGCCTGTGGAGCCAATCTCCACCTAATAAGCCACCGAATCATGTTACGATGATTCGATGCGCCAAGGTGACGCATAACATCGCCGAAGCTGTGCGCCTGCATCCGATTGGCAATACCAATTGTTCGCACGGCCTCATTGAAACCCCGAATCAGGGCTTCAATGTCCACCTCACAGGCCTTCAGGCGTCCTTCCTCATGCATGCGCACGAACACCTTACGCCAGGACTTGCAATCACCCACGTCCTCGTCCTCGACATGGTTCCATCCGTTAGACGGACGGAAGCATGCCAGTCTACCGTCTGATGCGATCAACATCATCGGCTCGCTCGTCCCTATCCGAATGGCCAAATCTTGCTTGGTCATCATGTTGGTGCTCCTATTGATCAAAACAGGTCACCAAGGGTTTTGGGCTGAGGATTGTATTCTTCATACAACTCATCCGCCCACTCGAAATCACAATCGGCATCATTCCCCCAATACGGCAGGTCATGACTCCACTTGTCGTGCCATTCGCAATAAGCAGCCCAGTATTCTTTCTGGGTGATCTTACGCGAATTAAGCAGCTCGGCCAGCAGTCGGAAGCCCAATTGGTCAAGATCTTTCATCTTAACCGCATGAGCAGCCTTTTGTTCCGGCGTCCACTTGTCGTGGAACTGATACGGCTCGTAGCGCATATCTTTCAGTTCCGCCGCAATCAGAATCACGTCCATCAAGGAGGACATTGTCTTGATTTCCATTTCTTCGCTCGACATCTTCGACAGCCCGATTAGTGGAACGACCACACATCATCGCTGATAGCAAGCTTCATCTCGCCATCAATGTAGTAGCCGGCCGCAGGCTTATTGGGCGACGGTGGAGCTACATGCACCACTTTGGTCTTGAGCGTTTCGGCGCTTGGGACGTACTGACACACAAGCTCCTTGACCATGTACGACCTGATCGACAAGAGGCCCATTGGAACAACGCCAGTGGGATATGCGTCGTGGTCTGAGATGTGGCAATACGTGTAAACACTGCCAACCTCAAGAGGTCTACCGATATTCGCAGCAATCCTCTTCATGATTTCCGTCTTGTCCCAGAGCAGGTTATGACCATTCCACCTGTCCGCTCCGACGGTGACCAAATCATGCATCCATGCGTCTTCCCGAGTGAATGACGAGCCATTCCGCATGACGAGATACTGCGTTTCGCCGCGGGGCACAAGCACATGCTTAACAAAGAACAATTTCTCATTCTCTGCGTCGTACTGTACCACCTCGCCAGTGGCTGACGTCATCACATCGCCATTGGGCCTGTGATCCGTTGGCGGAAGTGTGGTCAGGCATTTCTCATCACATGCAAACCCGAGCACAATGAGTGCCGAATGCAGCTCTTCCGCACCAAACCCATAGGCCCGCCCATAGGTCTTGTCAATCAGGTTGACAACACATCTGGCATTTGCGGTATGCGCAAGAGCAGCACCAAGCACATTGCCGTACAGCCAACCAGCAGATTCTGGCCTTCTAGTCATGCAGCTCTCGCCCTTGCGGACATCAGCATAGACCGCTGTTATGTCGTCGCAGGTTTCCGCAAACATGACCTTGGTGTATGGGCTAGATGCCAGCTTGGCCATCTGTTCACCACCAACCTTATTTGCAGCCTTGGACGGCTTCATTCCACGGTCCAGGTTAGCCTTAAACTTGGCGGCGAGCAGGATATCGCCACCGGCAATGTTAAGCAGGATCTGCTTTTCGTCCGGCATGACGAATCCCACAACCAGGTTCTTGATGCTAAACCTGATAGGAGGACGTTCCCTGGTTCGGCTTACCTCAGGCTTGTCCTGCCAGTAAAAGTCTTCCAGTCCGACAGAAATAGCATTTCTGCGGCTTACTGCCCTGACGGCCTTAGACATCGCCTTGGGCTCCCTTGTTGCGTATTTCATTACGCAGCCACCACAACACCGGTGCGCTCGTAGCGCGAGAACACCGACAGACCCCGGTTGATCAGGGTGTTGAAATCGAGGCCGGTAGTGTTGCCCACCGCCTCGACGATCTGAGCCACCAGCCCCCGCGTAGCACGGCAGGAGAGGCTAACGATGTAGCCCTTGATCTCCATGCCCTTGCACACAGCAGCGGTGACGCGTGCCCTGGCGCGAGCCGCAGCAGACCGTTCTTCCATAGCCTTAGCCGTGGAAGGGGTCAACTGGACGCTCGTGCCTTCCGGCTTGTGCCCAGCCGCACGCTGCACAACCACCAGCGACACCTTGCGGGTGCCGATGATGCCGCGCAGCCATGCGAGGCTGACCACGGGCTTCCGGGGACAGTGGATCGAGCAATACAGCTCGAAGTCGGCCTGTGCCTTGGCTTGCGCCTTGGCCAGGATCGAGTTTGTCTTTGCCAAGACCATAGTCTTGACGAAGCTGGAGTTCTTGTCGTAGCCACGAGCCACGAGGCTCGCAACCAGACGTTTGGTGGCCGAAGCCACCGCCCCGGCGAGATGCCAGGGAGTCTTGAATGTGCTCATATTATCCTCCGAGGATTAAGAGCGTGGATACCAACAACACATACATACTTACCTAGATAGTGAGTAGTGTTGTTGATGGGGTTAGTGTGCACTATGGACCGTTTCGTCCTTTCGGACTCATCAGAGACAGCACACACTGTCTGACGGTGAGCAGTTTAACGCCTTGCTCAGGGCGATTGTGTTAGGTTTGCCAGGGCTTGAAGAAGCCCTTCCTCTTTGCGTTGCAGTGTTTGACGTTGGCCGCGTACGACCAAACCTTTGCATACTGGTTGACCATACGGTCTTCCAGCTTCTGCTGCTTGGTGGACTTATCCAGTCCGAAGTTTTTGCTCTGCATATTATCCTCCGTAGGATGAGAGCGCGATTAACTGTTTCGTCCTTTTGGACTCATCAGTGTGCACACACATGCACATACAGTGAGTAGTTTATACACATACTCAGGTGTTACGCCCTACCTTACAGCGCGTTGGATGCTGGCGGGAGCATAGGACGGTTCATAACGTGCGAACCAAAGCCCAGGGAATATGCTACACAACCAAGCGTCCCCAGGGTGTACAAACCAACAAGTATCCATCCCATGCCTTCCACATGGGTACCATTAACTGCCATGACAGCTGCTACGAAGAACCAGCTATGCAGAAGCACAGCAGACAACATTGTGAACATAGCAGCAAGAGCTGCATTGGTCTTATTAAGACCATAACAGGTGAACGTGGCCTTGTCAGAGACAAGGATATACTTGGTCCAACGAATGATATCCTTAGCAGTACCATCTGCATGAAACACTGCCTTCTTGGCAGCAACAATGATGATAGCGATAAGGATCATAACAACAACAGCGATGATAAAAGCGGCCATGATAGTTCTCCTAAGAACAAGTGTACACGTTGCTCAATATTGGCACGTACATACACACCATCACTCATGTAATGATGGATTAGCTGAAGGAACTGATGCTCCTTAACATAGAGTGTTGAGCACACTCTTAGCTTCTATATACACTGGTATCAATGTATATAGAGTAAGCAGTTTATACACATGCTCAGGTGTATTACATTACCTTACTTGCCAAGGTTTAAATTGGCCTTTCTTCTTAGAATTCTTGGCCTTACTATTCCGCTCCTTGCGGTATATTCTACCTTCACACAGGTGGGTTTTAAGACCCTTATTGCCTACGGGTGTGGCAAGATAGAGTTCGAGATCAATCTCTTCTTCCCGTGAGGGTTCTTCTGCATCCGTTTCTACTACGTCAGTAGGTACACTATGTGCTACATATCCTGTGTATAGAATCGGATCGCTCCCATATGCCTCTGGGATGGAGACCTTGGGGGCCATGGAGGCCATTACAACAACAACAACAACAACAACAATAGCAATAGTGATTAATGTAATCATGTTAATCTCCAAAGAAGAAAGCTTTAAGGGCGCTCTCGAATACCCTCTATATCTACTAGTATGTAATAGACATAGACCAAGCAGTTTAACGCCTTGCTCAGGGCGCGTAGTACTAGCAGCAGGTGAGGAAAGCCTCGCCATCCACCTCTATTACGCAGTGGTGATCTCTCCACAGGGTGTAATCGTACTCCTGCATTTGCCTTGCCACCATGCAGATGGCCTGATACATGCTCATACGCTCAAGCACATGCTCTGTGTCCCAAAGCATCCGGTCATGGTGGATGACGAAGACGTGTCCCTTGTCGCAGTTGCCCACGACGACAGAACCGCTTTCCCAGTTGATAACCATCTCGTCCTTGACGCCGTGCACCAGTTCGTCCGCATTGAAGTACACGCGCTTTGCCAACATGTCGTTGGTGACGTTGGTGACGTTGACGGGGACGTTGGTGACGTTGAGGGGGACGTTGACGGCGATGGTGGCGTTGGTGGCGTTGAGGAACTGGGTGATGAGGTTGATGGTAGTCATGATGTTTCTCCAGTGAGTAAAGGGTGGGGGCAGATTGGAAGTGGCACCCCAGGGGTAACAAGTACCGTAAACAACACCAGGTGCATCGTGTCCAATAAAATATTATAAAAATCACAGACTTCTTGACGGCTGCTATTTTCAATTTAGAGTAAAAGGGTGGGGGCAGAATTGGTTTTTTATCTCTCGTTTTCTCTCCCTTTCTCCCAAAAATAAAAAAAGCAGAAATCAATCTGCTTTAGTGAACTTTAGTCAAACAAACTAAAAAATTTATTTTTATTTGCTCGGTATTTTGTTATTTTTCCAGTATCAAGGGTTCCTTTGTTTGGCATCACTGCAACAATAGAGCGATCTCCAAGCTTGCTCAAGATTTTTTGCATGTCCATCCCATTTGGCAGCATACATCCATTAGAAAGATTGCCAACAGTATTTCCTGGGTATAGTAAGTTTTTATTTACAAATGGCGAATGTATGGCAAATTGCTGTCTGCTTGTTTGGTCATAATTAATATCTCCAATGTATTCCTGGCCAGTAGGAGCGTATTTCTGTTTTTTCATTTCAAAAACACCAGATGGTGTTATCTTCCTTTTTGTGGCATCAATCATCTTGTTGAAACCAACAAGGTCTGGCGTCCATTTTGGCATAGGCCCGCCCTGGAAAACCTCAGAAGATCCAGAATCCCTGCCTATTGATATTGGGAAATAATCAAGTAACTCACCAGATTTCGAATATACGCCAAGAAGATTATCTTTTTTATCTGCCACAACAAAATTTGACGATGGCTTCATATTCTTTACCACATCTTGTGCAGTCATTGTGTTGTCTGCCATAGGATCGTTTGATAATCCAAGATATCTACTTCTAGAGGCTTTGTCGTATGGTGCCATGATAAATGGAACGTCTTTTTCCATTTTTGGCAAAACAGACTGTTGCAAATCTTTACTATTAATATTCACACAACCAGAGCTTATAAAGTTATCTGCGATGGACTCTGATTTTAATCTTTGCATGCGTTTTTCAATTGGTTTGCCAAGATAAGTATTATGAATTGCGGCTGCAAGGCCTGGTGATCCATTTATTCGTCCAAAAATACTCTTATCTTGCAGTCCCATATCTCCATATTCTGACTTATGTGGCAATGGGACTTTTCTGTATTCGTATATGCCAGGATTTATCTTTCTTGCTTTGTTTTGCGCAACCCACTTGTAGGCATCATCCATGTTGCTTTTCATTATTTGTGCAAACCTCTCTTCTTGTTGCGTGCCCTGCAACGATCCAAAGCCAGGGCTACCACCTTGTTGGTCGGCACCAAACAATGCAGTATACTTCCCCGTTCTTAGCCCTTTTGTGTCATATGTTGACAATGTTCCAGTTAGTGGATCTGCAACAATAAACGGTTTATTATTGTGCTTTTTATTTATAACTATTCTTTGTGCGATTTCATCGGAATAATTATCTAGAACTTTTTTGGTTGCGGAAGCTTCAATTGCCTTTTTGGCTGCACTCTCTTCAAACGCTTTTGGTATGGCTGATTTTAATGCACTTCCAACTTGTTGTGCTGATTCAGAAATGCTTGATATTAGTGGCTTTGTCATTTGTGAAAAACTCATTGATGACTGGGCGTGCGTTATTTTAGCAACTGGGTTGAATGCTGGCCCCTGCATGGGAATATGTCCAGCTGTCATTGTTGCTGTCGCTATCAGGCCTGCTTTTGTATACGTTGATACAGCTCTCTTTCCACCTTCTAAAACATTTGAAATGCCATCGTACACTCCCTCTGGAATTTTTGGGAATGAAATGTTTGGATTTGGAATATTGAGCTTGATTGGTCTGACCATAGCTTGTTTTGCTGTTGCAGCAATTTTTCTGGTGGCTTCAAATGCATCAACAAGTTTACTATTAAGAGCCGATATGGTTGATTTAACCTGGTTTCCTATAATGGAAGCCTCATCCTTTATCTTCGAAATGCCGCCAGACACACTGTCAGAAACTGATTTTGCAACATTTGTTGTCCAGGTTTTGACTGGATTTATATCTATATTAGGAATATTTATTGATGTGTTTAGAAAACCAGTGACTGTTTTCTGTGGAACCTGTACATCTTGTGGCCCCATTAAGCCTTTAGGGCCCACTGGTCCTTTTGGCACTTGCAACCCTTGAGGTCCTTGTATAGGTACGCTTGTTTGTGTTGAGATCTTAGATAGCCCATACACTCCAGCAGCACCTCCTAATGCCGCACCAGCAAATGCAGATTTTAGATAACTATGCTCATTTTCATCATTTATTGTTGCATCAAGGCCAAGTCCTATGCCTCCACCAACAAGTGCTCCCTTTGCTATTTTTTTCATTTTGTCTTCCAGGTTTAAAGAATTATTTAGTTGTGTTTTAGAATTATAAATTAAAAAAAAGAATATTACATATTCTATTTACGATAAAACTGTTGTGTATTGATATATAAAAACATACTCCATATCTTACAATACATGGAGATACAAATAAATAAAATAAAAGGTGTTATAATATGAAATTAAATACTGCTTGGATGACTAAACCAATAAATAGCTTAGACAGTATGGGATGGGGCAGAACTGGAGCTGCAGCAGGTGCTGCTTTAGGTGGGACCTATGGTATGTTTTCTGATGACTCAAGTATGCTTGGTGGTGCTTTTAAAGGTGCTATAGGTGGATTTGGCATTGGAAAACTTGCTAGATTTGGTAGTAAATCTTTTAGGGACGCTGCACAAATGCAAACTTATAAAGATAAGTCAATTTTAAGTCAATATCCTACAAGTGGATGGCAACAAAATTTTCAAAATATCACAAATCATGCAGATCAGGCTCTAGGTGCTGGATTGAATTCGTACAATCAACTTAAAGCAACTGCTACAAGTGCAACACCATAAGGAGTTAGATATGTTTCGTGATTTTATGAAAAGATCGGCAGCTAAAGAATTAGAAAGTGCTGGTGCAGCATTAAATGAGACTCCAAGCGTTGGAATGATAGAACAGTCTGCTGCGGCAGCAGGGCATGTGCTAGGAAGAGCAGCTGGTGGTGCCGTTATAGGTGCTGGTGTAAATGGATATGAATATTCACAAACTGGCATGGGATTTGGTGGTTCTTTCTCTATGGCTGAGTCTGTATTATCTGGGGCTGCTGTTGGTGCTATAGGTGGTGGTTTAGTTGGAAGCCTTGGAGCTAAGGCTGCTGGAAAAAGGGCCAATATGCCAAGGGAAAGAGCGGAAACAAGGTATGCAAAGGCAATTAGTAGAGCTGAAAATAGGGGTCTTGCTGGGCCAGTTGCCCCCAACAATATTAGCCAGCCATCTGCAGGCGCAACAAAAGCTTCCAAAAAAACCTCAACAAGAACAATTGCACGGTCTGGCTTTAAGTCTCAGCCAACAGAAGCTATGCGTAGAAATATGCCATTTAAGACTGGCGTTGCAACTAATGCAGTAAACCCAGTTAATCCTACCGTACATGCACCACAACCTGCTGGCAAGAAGAAGAAGAAAAGAAGATGATTAACTTACAAGAACATTTAAAATGGCGAATTTGCACAAGATGTTTTGCTAAAAACAGGATATATTATGACAACAAATAATAACTTAAACAATGGTCAATCTCCACAACAAGATGTTGAAGGATATGTTGTATTCCATTTGCCAAGAAAAATACCTTTAGCTATCTTATTTGCTTTTCTTATACAAATAGCAATAGGAATATGGGCTGTATCTTCTTTTTATTTTGGACAAAAAGAACTACAGAATCAATTCAAAGATAACGTTGCTACGCTCACACATCAATTGAACGACCTTAAATCTTCAATTTATACAAGAAATGAAGCTATTATTCAGTTTGAAGTCATAAGACAAGAAAATATGAGACAGGATCATGAAATAAGAGAACTAAGAGATAAGGTGGGACATGGAAGAAATTGATAATAAGAATGTTGATTCTACAATTGGTTTTGCTGATATATCTAAGTTGAATAAGAAGCAATTAAGATTTGTTGAAAAGATAGCATCTACAAAATTTGTTCTTGTTTTCCTTACAATTGTAGCATCTATTGTATTGTTGTGGGTTGGTAAATTGCCTCCAAATATATTTTCCGAAATAGTTCAATGGACAGTTTCAGCATATATTTTAGGGAATGCTTTTATACAATCTAAATGGGGAAAATAATGATAACATTAACAAGATCAAATGCAGAATATTTTGATATTGATGGTGTTTTTGGAAAACTTGTATTACAATCAGGTGATGAAAATATCAATCTTTATACAAAAGAAAAAATATGGAGCATTATGGATAAGTGGCCATATGGCAAACCAATTGATTCTTGTGTACCAAATGGAGAATATCAAATAGTAAGACAATATTCTCCATTGAATAAATCAGAAGAATTATTTTTATATAACCCAGATATAGGTGTTTATGTTTACAGTGCTGATAGAAAATCAGCAACACAAAGATATGGCTCTATTATCACATATCAAGATATACATAATATTGCAGAAGGATGTGTTCAGGTTGGTATGAATATAGCCCAGAAAAACGGAAAAAGGGCATTAACAAATACTACAAAAGCATATAATATATTGAGATCATGGGTTGATAAAAAAAATGAACAAGCAATTAAAATTAAATGGGGAAGAGACAGAATAATATGAGTCAATTATTTCAATTTAAATCTGCAACTGCGACTTCTATAGAGTATGCTGGTGCAGACTATTTATATATTATAAACAATACAGCATGGACAAATATAGATATAGACACTATAGAGTTTGGACAATTATTGAATATTGTTGCAAAAGTTAATAATGGAGAAATATACGCATTAAGAAGAACAAGATTGTTTGATGCTCTTGATGTAAAATTAGGAACTGATGTTTCTGGCAACTATGCTCCTTCTATTTCTGGAAGTATTTCAGAGTGGGTTGAGGGAAGCCAAGTAGAAACTGATGGTTTACAAATAAGAAAAATTAATGTTATTGATTCCGAAGATGTAGATATTGTTTCTTATGATGAAGATCAAAAACAATTAAATTTAGATTTTAGTGAATTAAGTGGCTCAATAGGATTAGAATTAGACTCAGGGCCAGGAAAGATTAAAAAATTAGTTATTGAAAATGATAATAATAATGCCTTTAGTTATAATGATATTGACAACACATTGACATTAAACATGGACGGAAAAGCAGGATTTGTATGCATAACTAACATCACTCCAACAAATGCTGCAGACAATGTTGGCTCATACGAATATGATAACAGTGAAATAGCCATGACATCATGTAGATCTTCTACTGTTAACGTAGACATTGAAGTGCTTGCAATCACAGGCCTACAAGATTTAAAACCAGTAGTAATAGTTAATGGCGGACAAGTAACGCTTGAACCATATACAACGGAAAACTTATGGAAAGGTACTATATCTAGAACTTTAGTAGAAAGCGCTATCCCTGGTGAATACCTAGTAGAAGCTTATCACTCTGAAGGAAATACAGATACCGCCATTGTATACTTAGAGACTCCTCCAACAGTAACAGTTGCAGAATATACTGGAACATATCCAGTTGCTGGACAAACGGCGTATGCAAATGGAAGAACAGTTGGTTTTACAGTAACCGCAAATAAGGCATTTACTCATCTAGAAGTGGTAGCAAATACAGATTGCGGATTGGCCTATAAAGCATTAAATCCTCCAGAATTGGTTGCTCCGTTCACAGAATACACAACTAGATCTGGTACTGGTCTTACCATTGCCGTTCCAACAAACAATACATATAATAAACATTTACACGTTAGAGTTAAGAATGCTAATACAACAAATGCATGGAGCGATGTATTTATAAGTGCAGGACCAACAGGTCACACAGATTTTATTGTACTCGATAGCAGATTGCCATCAGTCACAATAGACACAATCGATTATCCTGGAACACAACAGGCATTAAAGGATACAGAACAAGCAGAAGTCTTATACACATATACAAACACAGAACAATTACAAGTTCAATCAATTGGCACAGATCTGAATGTTGCGACACCAAATCCAAGTGTTGGTGGTCAAATACTTGTTAATAGAAATTCATCTGGCTCTGGATATAATATAAGCTCTAACAACTTAAGAATTATAGCTAAAAAATTAACAAACGATACTAGCTTAACAGTTAATGCAATTGTTCAGATTGCAGATAGTGTACCGTCAATAACTTTAAGTGGGACACATACAACAACAAGACTTAGAAGTGGTGGAAACAACGGAACGTCAGAACCGTCATATGCCGTTACTATCCATTCAAACCAAAGATTGCAAAATATACCAACATTAACTCCTGGATCTGGTGGTGGAGAATTAACATTACTACCTGATTGGACTGGAACAAATAGCGGAGATGGAATGCAATATTCTGGCAAAAGTTTGAAAGTTCACGATTTGTTAACAAGAGGTGAATATGAGTATACAATATCTGGAGTTTTAAATTTAGCTGGTAGAACAACTACTACAATAACATCAGGAAAAAAATATACAATTGGCGGTTTTGTTTCAAGAAATGGGTATTTTACAACTGGAAGTGACTTTAGTGACATTGGAGTAAATGTAAGCGATTTTGACAATGAAGAAAAATTGGTCGTAACAGTGTTGTCATTGCCTGGAACCTATGTAGAAAATACAACAAATGTTAATTATTCTTCTGGAAATCATATATTTACTATAGTATCTACCGCATTACCAACAGCATTTGAACCAAAAGGAAACGCAATAAGATTAAATGAGGCAAATGTCATAGGTGCAATTTCAACATCACCAGGACTACCATATACAATCGAGGAATTAGATTAAAATGCCAACATCAACAGAAATTTTTATTAATGCCGAATTACCAAAAAGACCATATACAAATCAATTTCCATTTACATCTGGACATGTCCCAGTTGCCACTGGTGTTGGACTACAAGTAGAAGCTAGAGCATTAACTGCGGCAGATATATCTGACATGAGCAGCTATGCAACACAAAATGATTTATCAAACGTGCTGGCTGGCCTATGGGACGACAGAGGAGCTTATACAGTTAATGCTGCTGGAAATATAAATTATCCTTCATCGGCAGGCAGTGGCGTAGCAGGAGCTCTAATGAAAGGGGATATATTTACTGTCGCTGGTGCAGTTGCTGGTGTTAGCAAAATTAACAATATTGCCGTCAACAATGGAGATACAGTAAGAGCTCTTGTAGATAATCCTAGTGCTACTGATAATGCCCATTGGACTATTGCTGAAAATAACATTGGCTATGTACCAGAAAATAGAGCTAACAAAACTACAGATACAGATCTAAGCGGAGCGACTGGAACTTATCCTGACACCCCTA
>SSFP01000042.1 GCA_008015455.1 Polynucleobacter sp.
TATCTGGGGGTGATTAAATGGTCGATGGTTTTTTTCATTGGATTATCTAACAATTTTTAAATCTGAACCAATCATGTTGATATACACTTCAGCTTGACTGAATATGTCTTTTTCGCAATATGTTGCAATTCTGGGTATGTCTCCTGTCTTCCAGTAAACATCTTTTACATCTTTGCCAGAAATGTCGTCTTTGGGGCTCTGAATGCCAAATGCCCAGGAAAGTGTGTCAAGTGCTGAATTAGAGGCTCCGTCAAAAACTCCCATTTTCCAAAGCTCTTTGGTGTCTATGACGTGCTTTATGTCCCATGGTTTTTTACCCATCAAGTTGAAAATAGCCGGCAGCTTGAATTTATTAATGATAATTCTTTTGGCAATGTATGGAATGTCAAAATTAAGCAGGTTGTGACCACTCAATATGCATTTTGCGTCTACTGGACCTGGCTTATCCCAATCTACAATTTGACGTAATGAAAGTAATCCTGCCAGAATTTCTTGCTCCGTTCCTACAAACGATTTTGTGAAAAATTGACCAAGATCCGGGCTTTTTAATTTAATCATCCCTATTGATATGCAGATGATCTTTCCAATTTCTGGATAAATAGGCCCTTTGACGTTGTATGCTTCTTCTTCGCCAAGCTCTGCTATTTCCTTTGCAAATCTTCTTCGAAATATTTCTTTAAACTTTTCGTCTGTGCATTCAGATATTGATGGATGTTGGGTTGTTGTTTCGATATCAATAAACAACATTTTTTCTAAAATGGTATTATTCATTGTTTTTGTTTTTTTGATCTTAAATTCCTTAAAAGATTTCTCGCTTCTGTATCAAGTCTTCTATTTACATAGCTCCTTGCTGAATGTTCATTAGTATGTGATTTCACATGCTTAAAACTTACCTTTGGTTTATCAAGTATATTGACAAACCGCTGGAAGTCCTTTTTGTATTCTCCATGCATGATGTGTTTGCCTACCCCGATGTTGTCGCAATTAACAACAACATACTTTATGATGTAGTCATTTTTTTTCACTTCATTAAGCAGTATTTCCATTGCGTTAATAATCCCCCTTATTTCTGCATGAGTTGATCCATTTGGATACTCTTTGAATTGCTGAGCACCTCTTAGTAGAAATTGATTAGAACGTATCCAGAATGCGAATGTTGCCAACTTGTTTTCGTGGCACAGTGACGCATCTGTATTTATTGTTACAATGTCTATTACGGTGGGCATTTCAATTCTTTTTAATCTTTACTGTTGAAAGCAGAAGTATTAAACATATAACGACAAGTAAAAATGATGCCATCATAAACTATCAATTTACATTGTGTAAAAACCTATACTTGATAGCTCTGCGTAATAGGCTATCATTCTCTCAGGAGAAGTAAATTTGATTTTTTGCATTCTTTTTTTTGATGGATCAAAAAACAACACTTCTTTTGTTTTAAAATTCATCAAAAATGCTTTTATGTCGCATTCGTTATATGTACACAACGGATTAGGTACTTCCAGTATCTCAGGAAGTGCACATTTTGCTTCTTTAATAACTTCCTTTTCAATGACTATTGGTTCTGGAGTTTTTTGGTCTTGTTGACACGCAATCATTGGCGCAATTAACAGACCCAGGATGAAAACAAATTCCATTTTCTTCATTTATTTTGTTTTTTAGGTAAGAAATTATTTGCTTTTCGGTTAAGTAAGATTTAATTGTCTTGCTCCACTGCTTTCCGTTGCCGGAACTCTTATTAAACTCTCTTAGTGTTATTTTGTGAGTTTTTTGGGAATTGATTGCGGCGTCCTGCTCTATCATTCCAGTTAAATATTCATTTATTTTAATGGCTGCTTCTTGGATGGAAGTGTCTATCACTTTTATGTATAGGCACTTATTTTGGCTCAGGTTGCAAACAGATACCCTGATATAAAACTCTTTTGGTACCAATAATCTCATAGTTATTTTTTTTGAATTTCAAGAAATTTTACATTGCCAAAGACCTTGTTAAAGGCTGTTGGTTTTGGATCCCAGAAGTCTCCGGTTTCGTCAAGTCCATATCCATTAAATATGGATACTTCGGTTTTGATCTGCTCCAATAAAGCATCGTTTTCAGTTTTAATTGAAACTATATAGGAGTTGTATCTCTCTACTTTAATTGTGAACTTAACACCTGGGAATTTGTGTTTTATAAATTCCGACATGTTGAACTTTGTCGATGAATTGTGGATCCGTATGTCCTTCATAAACGGATATTGGCTGAGCAAATATTCCTGAGTGGCAATTTCTTTACTCTTTTTTTCGGCTTCTATCTGCTCTTTTTTTACCTCAAACTCGTTTGCTCTGTGAGACCAGACGGAAACGTCAAAATCTGTTTTATTGGGAATTGTTTCTGGGATGTAAAACCCTATACCTCTTTTTTGGGCAAGCGGCTTTATGCTCCAACTTTCAATTTTTATTCTCTTGGGCTCGTCTTTGTCTGCTTTAATAGCAGTTACAATGCCCTTGGCAATTGACTCAACTATGTAGTGATCCAATGCCATGTATGGTCCATAATGGTACAATACCTGTCCTGAAGACATAGTAGGTGTTGTGTTTTTTGATTGAGACATTTCGACAATCATATTTTTGGTTTTTATGTGTGCTAAAAATTGTTCAATATTTGAAAGCAGGTTGCCATCTTTTGTTGACCATTTGTAATATTCATCGCGCATACATCTTTCAGTGAGCATATTGTTCGCAAGGAAGCAAATAATATATTTGGGCACAGAAAGACTGTAGATTGGGTCTCTGTATTTTTCTTTCCATTGGATGAACTTATATACCTCCGGGTATTTAGTCTTGAATTTGAGAATGGTCATTTTGTTAATTTGACAAATTCATTTTTCAGTCTTTCGATTTCTTTTGTTTCATCTTCAATCAAAAGTTCTTGTATTTTTTGCAATGACATGAAATAAACATCCACTTCAATCATGTTCGGAAATGATATTTTGCAAGAATTGCCGGTGGATATCAGTTTTATCTTTTCTAAATTTTGTTCTTTTAGGTCGATTAACTCTGCGATCGATTTTTGTAACTCAAAATTACCTTTTGCTTTATCGTATAAAGTAGTATTTGACATGGGTATTTTTTTAAAGGTTATTAAATTCTTCTTCTGTGTGTCCTGGGCAGGTGCCTGATTCGTAATCAAATCCTGGGCAATTTCCTCCTGGGATGAAATTGGCGTTCATTGACTTTAAAAGTTGTCTTGCTTCTGCGTCTTTAAGTGGAACATTGTTTTCATCTTCAAGAAAACAAATGTCTGGCATTTGTAGAATTGCTTTAACGCTAACTGAAACGTGAAAAAATGTTTTAGGTGTTTGCATGTTGTTGATCTTCCTTTATGATTTCAGTAACTTCTTCCTCCCATGGAAAAATAAATGGTACTTTTCGTAGGTTTCCGTAACTGCTTAAATGATTGTCCGCAATGATAGCGAGTAAGCTTTTGTCGTCTAAGCTGTTAATGATTTCGTCTACTTCATCAGTATTAGAAATATCAATTATTTGTCCCGATCCTGTTCTCGCTTTCATTGTAATTAAAGAGTTGAAATAAGGCCGGGCAGGTGCGGCCATTTTTTCATTTTTAAAAACGTTGTTCCTGCCTTAAAAATCAAACTAAAATTCTTTCTCCGGTATATTCCTCCGCAGGCAGTATGGTTTCCATCATCACATGACTGTCTGGGATACATTCCATTACTTCTATGATTTGGGGCAATGTCATGTAAGATTTAAAAGACGCTTCAACGTCCGGCAAACCAATAGGCTCTATTTTAAAGTCAAAGGCTTCTTTTCCAATTGCCTTTTGAAAGGATTCAATATCCGGCGCGCCTTCTGCTCTGAACTTATACTCTATTGGAATGGCCCAAAGGAGTCTTGCGGTTTTGATTTTCTTTTCAATCTCGTTTACCTCTTTTTTGGCATAGGTGAGTGAGTATGAATGGCTTCTTTCAATCGTTCCATTTTTTAGACCTTCATGTCTGGCTTTAGCTTTTTCCAGTAAATGTTCGTAGTAATCCAGGCTTTCAGGATTTGCCAGGGTAATGTCTTTTGCCTTTCTTGCCCAAAAATCCGCTCTGTGTTGATATTCCTCGGCTTTTTTCTTCTCCGCCATTGCTTTGTCCATCCTTGTCCGGTTGCGTTCAATGAGCGCTCTGTGACGGCGTTCTGAGTGGTGCCCAATTTTAATAGGCTCTCCCAGGCTCAAAAACTCCTTCCCTTCATTTGATGCTTCCCATGCTTTATCGCTTTTTGCTTCAGCTGTGGAAGCATAGCCCATTAGCCGGGCAGCTCTGTGTTCAGCATAGTTAAACCCATCTGTTCGGACAAATGAGTAGTAAAAAAAACCGTCTTTTTGAAAGACTAAATTAAAGACCGTAACCTCGTTTTCTTTACCGTACTTAGTGGTGAGGTAAATGATTTCGCCCCTTTCGTGTTTTTCGGGGCATTTTGCTACCCATACATTTGGGCAGTACTTGGCGTAAGTATTTGCGCTGTCGCTCATGATTAGTGGTTTTAGTGTGTCACAAATATACACAATTATTTGCAATATAGCAAATAAATATAAATTATTTTACCTATGTCCTCGGTCATTTTAATCCAAACCGGTGTGCCACTTGTAAATAAATATCATTAAGTTTTGACATAATTCGATGTGGATTAGATGTCTTGCCAAATCCTCTGGCTGCTATAAAGGCGTATCTTCTTGCCTGGCTAGTTGCAGCAAAGGCAGATTGACATGTCCACGGCAAGTTGCCGATCTGAGGATCCTGATGGTTTTTTAAAAACATCAAAGATTTCTTTGCTTTTTTTACCCGATTTTTCTTCCTCTTTGTTCCCATGTCAAGTGGTATTTTTTATGTTGTCTTAAAATCGTATTTCCAGAAAAGCGGAGTTCCGTTTTTGTTGAACAGGCCTTCAATTGAATGCCTGAAATCATTAATGTTTTCTGCTGCATGATCCGGGATTTTATTTTCATCAACAAGTTCTTTTGCGGCTAACAATAAAGTCCGGTAGCTTTTCATAGGTAAAAGCAGGTGCATGGTTCCATTTGGTCTCATAAATTTAATGAAGTCCTTAAACGGAACTTGTCTGAGTATCATTCCTTCTGTCCATGGAGCAGCGTCCCATCCTTTCAAAAATTCCTCATAAATTGCTTTATTTATGTCGTTTGTGGTCGGATCTATTTTAATTGGGATTGCAGGCGGAGGACAATAAGGCGCCGGTACATATTCGAGGTCACGGTTTCGACAAAATTTTACTGAACTTTCAATCAGCAATTTAAGGTTTTCGGCCATTGCTTTGTCTGTGAAATCAGCCATTGAAATTGAAAATCCGTCTTCCAGTGTCTTGATATACACTCCATAAAACTCGCATATATCTTCCTCGCACAGCTCTATTTCGTCAATTGTTACCATTCGGCATGGGCATACCTCTATTGATATCCAGGGTTCTGTAATGGGAGCAAAAATGGTATTTATCTTCGGCGGCGGGGCGACTACCTCGTATTCATCTGGGTTTAAAATGTATTGTTCATCCGGCATTCCGTCAAAAACAACAAACACCTTTCCTGATGGATTGGGCTGTCTTTTGTCAGGGCCAATGATGGTTGCCGTCAGCTCCTTTAAAACAGGATCGTCAATTTTGGTTAGCTTTACTTTTGTCCTAATTGGTGGGGTTATTTTAGATTCATTGCTCATTATAATGACATTTTATTGGTTGAAATGTGATTGCCGGCATGAGTGTTTTCCTGATCCGTGGTAGGTGGTTGGGAGCTTACAGTTGTAGCATATTTACCATATTCAGTAGGCTTTTTGTAAGCAACCCTTTTACCTTCTTTTCTTACATCTGAATATTTATCAACGTGACCACATTCATTATCCCATCCATCTACATTCATTCTACGGCTTCCATCGAATGAAAAAGTCCCAAATATTTTACCTCTTGGCTTCCCGCAAACCGGGCAATTATCGCTTATTTCATAGGTTGCTGACATAAAACCGTTATGTTCTGTTGTTGCTGGTATTGTAACTATCATCACTGTTTTTTTCAATTATTTGATTTAAAGAAGCTCTACTTCAAGTTCGTCGAAATAGAATATTTGTCCGCATACTGTTACAAGATATGGTTCATTATCTTTTTTCCAATCTGAAAATTTTTGTCTCACAGTAAAGATGCTATCGTTAAACCTGAATTTATCCCCTTTTTTTAAGTCTTTGATAAATACTTTTTTCATTATGTATTGTTTTTTTAATCATTGAATTTAAAGAAGGCAGGGCAGGTGCGGCCAATTATTGTTTCTTGCTGTCTATTTCCCTGTGTTATAGCCGGGCGCCAGGGCCGGGCGCGGAGAATGGATGGTAATTAAAGGTTTTGACCTCCTATGCAATCTCAAACTCTCCCCAATCTCTAATGGGGATATATACCAATACCTCTCCGCTTCCTATATACACTCCAAACCCATTATTATCTAACACATAGTTGTATTTCAATACGGAACCAAACCAGTAATTTTTGCCTTTAATTTTGATCCATAATTGCCTGCTTTGTGATTTCATGCACTTGAGTTTTACTCTTGCCTTTATTTCTCCTTCACTCAGCTGCTCTATCATCTTTGCTTCTATCAGTCTTTTACCTTCCTCTTTTTCCTTCAATTCCGGCAATAGTCCTTTGTACCACCTATTTGCACTCCTAAGTTTTTTTGCCAATCCTTCCCTTATCTCCACTATTTCCCCATCCCTTACATCTAACTGCCATGTCTTCAACGTCTTACCATTATAGGTAGCTGTAAATGAGACCTCCACCGATACAGGGGCACCTATTTTATCAACCTTTTGGTCTTTATTCCTGCTCATTGTTGCGAATTTTCAATATTTTACTATAAATCAATTACTTATGTTTTTATGTACCTGCGGCAGGGGCGGCGCCGGTTTCCCGGCGGCGGCGAACAATGGATGGTATCCAAAAATTCCTTTCCCCTATGCCCCCTCCAAATAAACAGAACACCTATATATCCCATAACAAAGATCAGGAACAAACATCCTATACCTCACTACTTCCCCAGAAAGCAATGCCATCAGGTATTCTCCAACATCCTCGTTAAGCCACTCGTCTGTACCTCTCTTGACTTCAAGCCATCCTATAAAGCCCTTTGTTGGGACAATTATGTTTATCACTAAGACCCTACACATTATCAAGTCGA
>SSFP01000066.1 GCA_008015455.1 Polynucleobacter sp.
CCATCACCATTATTGATGGTGATGGTTACAGGAGCGAGATCACTCGTTAAGTTTTTAGCAAGGACTCCATCGTAGATATTGTCTGGAGACTCCTTGAGCTCAATTTTTTGACCATCTATGTCAATATTGATCTTTGCAGCTTTCACAGGTTTGTTGGTTAAAAAATGATCTAAGTAGAGTTGAATCAGCTTTCCATCAAAAACACCAACAACCTCATACATATCAGATTCTGCATAAAAACGGGGCAATACTACCCCAACGGAATTACTTGCTTGACCTGCATCATGATCATGGCCCGGACCAGCAATAACTAAGTTTACAGACGCAGCTGACAGAAAAAAAACTGCAGAAAGTAGAATGAGTTTGTGTTTTAAATAATTCATCGATAAATCCTTATTCCGGTAAGAGCCCAAGGGCTTGGCGTAGATTTGAAATGGCCACTGCGTAATTAATTTTTGCAAGAGCAGCTTGTCGGCTTGCATCCGATGCCTCTAACTCAATACGCAATCTTGTAGGTAAATCCGTCTCACCAAATCGAAACGACTTTTCAAAAAAAGATCGCGTTTCATTAGCCAATACGGCTCTTTTTTCAGATGAATCCGCTTTTAGTCGAGCAGTCTTTACCAGCAAAGCACTTGACTCAATAATCGAGAGAGTCCTCTCCCTTTCAAGCACTAACTGCGATTCAGCCTCTACCATTTCAGCAGTTGTCGTTGCTAATTTATTTTGATAGCGGGCATCCGAGCCAAACGGAATGCGTATTCCTAGGGTAATAGATTGCTGAAATGGGACGCCATAAACCTCCCGCCCCCTTGTCGTTAGTAGCTGCAATTCCGGCGTTGATCGTGTTTGCGCTTTGGCTAGCGATACAGCTTTCTTAGCCACCTCAAGCTGATCAAATAATGCTGCTACTACGGGTAAATTGAAATCTAAATTCGATAAATTATCTGGAACCTTTGGGACTGGCTCAGCAAGTTGATTTGATAATCCGGTCTTGATAGATTTTCCCGCTGCATTAGCGCCCAATAATGAGCGAACCCTTTGCTCCGCATTGATAAAATTGGCTTGAGCTTCAGCCAGACTTGCCTCTGCATTGGCTAATGCACCATTAGCTTGATGCAAATCTGCCCGCGATAAGTCGCCGGCTCTAAATCTTTTTTCAACATCTAAACTAAGTGTCTTCGCATTTTGAAGTCTGCTTTTTGATAAATCTAACTCAACGCTAGATCGTTTATATGACCAGTAAGCATCGCGAACTTCAGCAGCTACTTTGAGTTGAATTAAAAGATATTGAGACAACAATCTCTTATATTCAGCATCCGCTAACCCGATTGAATTTGCCCGCTCTCCCCATAACCAAAGTGGGATACCTAGGCCTGCAATAGTTTCGCTTGCACCCTGATTGCTATTAGCTCTATCAGTTTTTTGAGCGATCTCAATAGATGCTGGGCTAGCCAAGTAGCTACTTGCAATCTTTTGTTTAGCCAGTGCGGCATCCACCTTAAACTGAAAGGATTTTGATTCAGGCTGACGCTCCCAAGCTATTTCATACAGGGACTTTAATTCGTGATTACTGAGTTTCGCATCATCAGCATAGGCAAATGTTTGCCAACTTACCAATGAGGTACAAAGCATCCAAACAGAAAAATTTCGCCAAAAAGGCTTTTTCTCTCGAAACATAACAACTCCATTTGATTTAACAATTGAGAGTTGACGAGAATTTATTAATTGAGTTAGGGATGGTTCTCGCCAACTTAAGCGAGAGGAATCCAATTGGGCTTGTATGGCGGAGGGATACTAAGATCAGGGAAATGCAGATCGATAGCTATTACAAAGTGAAGCTTATTCAGATGAAGATAACTTACGCCGGATTCGGCGAAAAAGGACGAGTAGGTTAAATGACATGTTCCGCAATCAGAATCATTAACAAAATTTGACCCGGCTTTTTCTGTGGGTACTTTATGATCATGCTCATGGTGCCCCGGGTGAGAAATGGTGGACTGTTCGTGAAGGCAATAGCTCGCAACTGCTGCAAACGACGTTTGCAACCCAATAAAAAACACAGCAGCGAGAATTATTAATCTTTTCACAATCCTATTTTTACACACTTCTTTAATTCGTGCACCCCTTCCAAAATACATAAAAATAACCTGATAACTGGCTTTCTTGAATTATTTTGAAAAACGCAACAAACGAAGCCCATTTGCAACCACCAATAGGCTTGCTCCCATATCGGCAAAGACTGCCATCCACATAGTTGCTTGCCCCGTAAAAGTTAGCGCTAAAAATATCGCTTTTATACCAAGTGCCAAAGTAATGTTTTGATGCAAGATGTTGGCTGTTGTTTGTGACAGCCGAACAAAACTCGGGATTTTTCTCAAGTCGTCATCCATTAGAGCCACATCCGCCGCCTCAATAGCCGTATCAGTTCCCGCGGTTCCCATAGCAAATCCAATGCTTGCCTTTGCCAAAGCAGGAGCATCATTAATGCCATCCCCCACCATGCCAACCTTGCCATCGGGATTTTTAACTAATTCTTCATCGATGATTTTGAGCTTATCCTCGGGCAATAAATTACTCTCAATTACATCAACACCTACTTCCTTGCCAATAGCCTCTGCCGTATAAGCGTTATCACCAGTGAGCATCATTGTTTTAATGCCCAAATAATGAAGCTCTTTGATGGCTTGCTTGCTTGTATCTCTTATCGTATCAGCCACCGCTATCAGAGCTAATACCTGCGATGAATTCGCAAGCATCACTACCGTTTTACCTTGTTTTTCTAATGGAAGTAATTGGCCTTCAATCTCGGGGGAGCATAAGCTCAACTCCTCAATCAGGCGGTGGTTGCCCAGTTGATACACATTACCCTCAATAGTACCCCTCACACCCCTGCCCAAGATAGCCTCGAACTTATCCACTTCAAGCAATAAAAGATTGCTTTCCGTCGCATTGCTAGCAATCGCTAAAGATACAGGATGGTCTGAACGAGTCGCTAAGCTAGCGGCAACTTGATGCGTATGCTTGGCATCACCACTCAAAATAATTAAATCTGTTTGCTTGGGCTTGCCATAGGTAATCGTTCCTGTCTTATCCAGTGCCAAGACTTTCATATGGCGTCCCATCTCAAGATAGACGCCTCCCTTAACTAAGATGCCTTTTCGTGCGGCGGCGGCCAATCCACTAACAATCGTCACTGGGGTGGAAATCACTAAAGCACATGGACAGGCAATCACTAACATGACTAACGCTTTATAAATCCAGTCGTGCCACGACATACCTAGAGCCAGCGGAGGAATCACCGCTACCAATACCGCAATAAGAAAAACAGTTGGCGTATAAATCTTCGCAAACTGGTCTACAAATCGCTGTGTTGGCGCTCTACTGCCCTGGGCCGCTTCTACCGCATGAATAATTCGGGCAAGCGTAGAACCCGTCGAGGTTGCCGTCACCTTAAACTGAAAAGAGCCCGTTTGATTAATCGTTCCCGCAAAAACAGTATCGCCCTGCGTTTTATCAATTGGCAAACTCTCACCTGTAATAGGGGCTTGATTGACCGCCGAGTTGCCACTTATGACCTCACCATCTAAGGCGATACGCTCACCGGGCCGCACTTGAACAATAGCTCCCAAAGCAATTGATGTAACTGAAGTTGGCAACCAACTGCCATCGGCTTGAAGCACAGTCGCAATCTCTGGCGTCAAATCCAATAAGCCTCTAATCGCATTGCGAGCACGGTCAATTGACTTAGCCTCAATCACTTCAGCCATTGAAAATAAGAACATCACCATGGCGGCTTCAGGCCAACTACCAATTGCCATTGCTCCAGTCACAGCAATCGACATGAGTGCGTTCATGTTTAGATTGCCGTTCTTTAAGGCAATCCAACCCTTTTTATAAGTTGTTAGGCCGCCACTAGCAATAGAGAATAAAACCAAGGCAATCACAAGATATTGGCTACTGAGTTGGTTAACTTCAAATGGGAATAACTCAATTAATTCAGCCAAAGCAGCTGTCACACCAGAGATAGCTAACGGCCACCAATTTGTTTTGACTGGCTTTTGATGTCTTGAGCTTTTAGTAGGTGCGTTATCTTGCTCAAGAACAGCTTTCATACCCACACTAACCAAAGCAGATTGAATTGCGTCCAACGAATCGAGGCTATGACTTACTGAAAGTTTTCGTTGAATCAAGTTGAAATCTAACCCCACAATGCCTTCAACGGTAGCTAGTCTTTTTCGGATTAACGCCTCTTCCGTTGGGCAGTCCATATTCTCAATATGGAAGATGGCTTTATTGCCGCCAACAGTCGTTGTTAATGGTTGTGATGTGGAAGGCGAAGAACAGTCACAAGAGGATTGGTGCCGATTCATTTTAATAACCTAACTATTTTTAACATTTGTCCATTAAAAAGCCTATAGTAGCTATAGAGTCAAGAATTTAAAATAGTTAAATCAAATGTTGTTGGGGTAAATCAAATGAAAATTGGTGAATTAGCCAAAGCCACAGATACTCAAGTAGAGGCCATTCGTTTTTATGAGCAGGAGGGTTTGTTGCCAAAACCTGCTAGAACTGAAGGCAACTTTCGGATTTATGGCGAACAGCATTTACATCGCCTCACCTTTATTCGACATTGCCGCTCATTAGATATGGCATTAAATGAAATTAGGCAACTACTTCGCTTTAAGGACTTGCCTAATGAAAACTGCGGCTCTGTTAATAGACTGCTTGATGCCCATATAGAAACAGTCGCTAACCGTATAAAAGAGTTGCGCCAGCTTGAAAAACAGCTAAAAGAGCTTAGGGAGTTATGCCAAACCAATCAAGTCTCAGCTCATTGCGGCATTCTCAATGAATTGTCGCAACCAATGAAATCACTATGAGGCGATTACTCGCCTGATAGCTTGATTATTTCTTATTAAAGAAAAGATGCTTGACTAAAGCGGCTATAGCTAAAACCAAAGCAACTGAAACCAAGATGCCGATGATTCCAAACTGACCACCAATTTTGATCCGATTTTCAATCGCACAGTCAATCGCACACTCATTTTTTGGTCGCTCAAAGCCCTATCTTATATAGGTTTTTGAAGACTCACGACTTCTTTTAATCCGTTGGTCGCGAGTTCGAGTCTCGCCCGACCCACCATCTGCAAGGCTTAACAGCCAAAAAATATAAAAACCACTAAAGTTCAGGCTTTAGTGGTTTTTTCTTTGATACACCTCAAAAAAACAAATGAAAGATATACAAAAGGCTCAAAAAACCTTTTTAAAAGTTCTTCAAGTATCAATATGGCTTAATATATAAATATCGACAATTCATAATTAATAAACCAAGGGGATGATATGAAAGTTCTTGTATCGATTGACGGATCAAAATACAGCACCAAAGCAATTGATTATTTAATCAAACATGCTGATATGTTTTCTGGCAAAGGTGCTGGTTTAACAGTACTTCACATTCAAGCAGACGTCATTCCACCTGAAGTGACACAATACATTCCTAAAAAATCAATTGCTGATTGGTATGCCGATGAGAGTAAAAAAGCTATCAAAGCTGCAACAGCAAAATTAGATAAAGCCAATATCCAATACAAGCTTGTCCAAAAAATTGGTCATGTTTCCGATTTAATTCTTGAGGAAGCTAAAACTTCAAAAGCTGACATGATTGTGATGGGATCACATGGTCGTGGCTCATTGATGAGTTTGATTATGGGCTCAGTTACAAGCCAAGTTTTATCACAAGCAAAACAACCTGTATTGATTATTAAATAATCTATACATAGATCAAGAATATTGAGATAAGTAGTAAAAAAGCCGCTTCTGCGGCTTTTTTACTTTGGTGGATATGTTTTTACTTCTTTGCGCCAATACGCCCTTCAGTGCCATCCAAGAGTTTTTTGATGTTAGCTGTGTGACGCAGAATCAAAAGAACACTCATGAGAGCAATGGCTAAAGCCATCGGCTGCATACCAAATAAGAAAATAAAATATAGCGGCGCAAATAAAGCAGAGATAAGCGCAGCAAGAGATGAGTAGCGCATAAAAAATGCCACGATTAACCAAGTTGATAAAGTGGCCAACCCCAACCAAGCATCAATCCCCAAGAGAATACCCAAGGCAGTAGCAACTCCCTTGCCACCTTTAAAACCATGAAAAACCGGGAATAAGTGTCCCAAGAAGGCAGCAACAGCCACCGCAGGCAATACCCAAGAATCAACCTCTACGCCAATAAGAGCTTTTGCTAAAAATAAAGCTGCATAACCTTTCAGAGCATCACCTAAAAGAGTGAGCACAGCGGCTAGTTTGTTACCGGTACGTAGAACGTTAGTAGCGCCTGGGTTACCTGAGCCATAAGTATGAGGGTCTGGCAAACGCATCGCTTTACTAACAACAACAGCAAAAGAAATAGATCCAATCAAATAAGAACCCAAAATAAGTAATGCGTAAAAAGCGCTTGGCGTCATAGTTATGCTCGAGGATGATGTTGTTGGTGGATATTTTTTAAACGCTCACGAGCCACATGGGTATAGATCTGCGTTGTCGAAATATCTGCATGCCCTAATAATAATTGAACTACTCTTAAATCAGCACCATGATTGAGTAAATGCGTTGCAAATGCATGTCTAAGAGTATGGGGTGAGAGTGGCACATGAATATTAGCTAAAGCGGCGTAACGCTTAATGATGTGCCAAAAAGCCTGACGAGTCATGCCTTCGCCAGTATGTCTCGCTAGAAAAAGTGATTGACTACTCTTGGGCTGACCTTTGATATCAAGGAGCTGAGGTCTTGCCTCGTCTAGATATTTTTTAATCCACTCTGCCGCTTCTGCACCAAAAGGCACAAGACGCTCTTTACCACCCTTACCACTCACAATCCTAACAATACCTTCATTCAAACCAAGCTCAATCGTCTTCAAGCTCACAATCTCAGATACGCGCAAACCACTGGCATACATTAATTCCAACATAGTGCGATCTCTCAATCCCAATGGCGTTTGAGTATCAGGTGCAGCTAAGAGATCCTCTACTTGAGCTTCGCTTAATGTTTTAGGAAATCTAGGCGCTTGTTTAGCCGCCCTTAAATTTAAACAAGGATCATTTTTAATGAGGTGCTTGCGAATCCCTAAACGATAAAAACGTTTTAAAACAGTTAATCGTCGGTTAGATGTTGTTGCTTTATCAGCACGCCGATGCGCCATATAAGCCATTACATCAGCCGCATTGACGTCATAAATGCCTTTGCCATGCTCACCATCTAACCATTTTGCAAATAGCAATAGGTCGCGACGATAGGCTGACAAACTATTCTTGGATAAGCCATCCTCTAGCCAGCAGGTATCACAAAAAGTATCAATGGCCTCAAGACTTCTAATCAAAGTGGGGCTAACCTTGGAAGACTCGTCTTCCAAGGTTACATCTGAGCTCGTGCTAGAAATTGTTTTTCTGAGTACCATTGAGGTTTCATTCTAAAAGAGAGTAGCGTGAACTCGGCATTTTTATTACTTCCTGATTTTTTACTGATTTTGCTGGGATTTCTATTAGTTCGCTACACATCTCTTCATAAAGATATTTGGACGGGTGCAGAAAAGCTGGTTTACTACCTCTTGTTCCCTGCCCTTTTATTTAACTCCATCAACCAAACACGCTTTGATTGGAGCGGCACATCGACCATGGTTTTAGTCGCCGCCAGTGCTTTTTTCTCAGCTATGTTTCTTGGTTATATCTCACAATGGTTCTTCAAAGCCAATCATAAAAGTTGGGCATCAGGTTTTCAAACATCATTTCGCTTTAACTCATATATTGCCTTTGCTGCAGCAGGTCGATTAGCCGGCGAAGAAGGCGTCGCATTGATGGCACTCATTAGTGGTTGCTTAGTTCCAATAGCCAATGCAGCCGCAGTCTGGGCACTGGCTAAACACTCTGAAACTCATTTATTAAAAGAAATTGGCAAAAATCCTTTAATCATCGCAACGGTTCTTGGCTTAGGTAGCAACCTACTCGGTTTAACCATGCCAGATTACATCGCCATGAGTCTGCAACGTTTAGGAGCCGCTTCAATTGCTTTAGGCTTATTGAGCGTTGGTGCTGGCTTAATGTGGATTGAAAATAAAAAGGATGGGGCATTAATTGCCTATTGGACAACCGTCAAACTCATGATTGCGCCAGCAATTGCTCTAACTGTTGGGCGTTTGATGGATTTACCACCAGCACAATTAACCATTGTGGTTTTATTTGGGGCTTTACCTACAGCAACAAGTGCCTACGTATTAGCCAACCGCATGAAGGGTGATGGACCTCTCGTTGCAGCTTGCATCTCAGTCATGACACTGTTAGCTTCGCTAACACTGCCCATTTGGCTTTCTTTGGTTTAAGACCCTAGAATCACAGGCTCAATAGAGAGTTGCACACCAAAGGTGTGTAGCACTTTCTCCTGAATCTCCTGGGCAAGACTCAACAACTCTTGCCCCGTGCCGCCGCCGTGATGAACAAGCACTAAAGCTTGTTTTTCATAGACTCCAACGTGACCTTTTTTGTAACCCTTAAAACCACACCGATCAATGAGCCATCCCGCAGCCAACTTCCAACGATCCTGTGATGGGTAAGCCACTAGATCAGGAAATTTTGCTTTCAGGGTTTGATATTCCGAGTCAATGACCACGGGATTGTGAAAGAAACTTCCAGAGTTACCCAAAACTTTGGGGTCTGGCAATTTATTGGAACGAATCTCACAAACCTTATCAAAGATTTCTTGAGGTGCAATGCTAGAAGCTTCTTTTTCAGCAAAAGCTTTGGCAAGTTCGGCGTAGCTGAGATTGGGTTGCCAATTCTTTGACAATTTAAAACGCACGGAACTCACAATCCATCGCTGTGGCTCTTCTTTAAAAATACTGTGACGATAGGCAAAGTTACATTCACTGACATTTAATCGAACAAATGCATTCGTTTGAGTATCAAAGGCTTCCAGACTATCCATGACTTGCGCCAACTCAAGCCCATACGCACCAATATTTTGAATCGGCGCTGCGCCAACAGTACCTGGTATCAAAGCTAGATTTTCCAAGCCACCGATTCCTTGAGCGATCGTCCATGCTACAAATTCATGCCAGTTCTCACCAGCCATAGCTTCAACAATCCAATGAGTCGATGTCTGACTATGCAGGCTGCGACCTTTTAAGCGCATTAAACCGGTATAACCTACCAGATCACTCGCCAAAACTAAATTACTACCACCACCAATGACTCTCCAAGGACGGCTTTCTGAGTGGGCTTTTTCAAGTAACAAAGGTATGTCTGCTATTTGGTCTAAATAAGCCAAATGATCAGCAGACACGTCAAAACCAAAGGTATTGCACTCGCGTAAAGTAGCGTGTAATTCGATCTTCATGCCACAATCTTAACTGTGATTAACTTTACATTTGATTTTTAGGTGAAATATGCCCTCATTTGACGTTGTATGCGAACCAGACATGATTGAAGTTAAAAATGCTTTGGAGCAATCAAACAAAGAAATTTCAACCCGCTTTGACTTCAAGGGTTCAGATGCACGCATTGAACAAAAAGGTGAGGAACTCACTCTTTTTGGCGATGATGACTTCAAACTACGACAAGTTAAAGATGTGCTTTTAGCTAAATTAGCCAAAAGAAATGTCGATGTACGTTTTCTAAAAGATGGCAAGTTAGAAAAGATCTCTGGCGATAAGCTGAAGCAAATCGTTGAGATTCAAAAAGGCATTAGCACTGAACTAGCTAAAAAAATTGTTCGCATCATCAAAGACAGCAAGATCAAAGTTCAAGCAAGCATTCAAGGCGATGCAGTCCGTGTAACAGGCGCTAAGCGCGACGATCTTCAAGCGGTGATGGCGATGCTTCGTAAAGATGTTGAAGAGGCTCCTCTGGGCTTTAATAACTTTAGAGACTAAAAAGCCTCTAGTTATAAAAATAAAAAGCCCCTAAGGGGCTTTTTATTTGACTCACTTAAGGAAGTGCTTAAGGGAAGTGATTAAGCAAAGTTCTTAGCAACAAAATCCCAGTTCACTAAGTTCCAGAATGCCTCAACATACTTAGGACGTGCATTACGGTAGTCCACATAGTAAGCGTGTTCCCAAACGTCGCATGTGAGCAATGGCTTCGCATCAGTTGTTAAAGGTGTTGCTGCATTGCTCGTTGAAACCAAGTCCAATGAACCATCCGCCTTTTTCACCAACCATGCCCAACCTGAACCAAATGTACCCACGGCGCACTTTGTAAACTCTTCTTTGAACTTATCAAAAGAACCCCATTTAGCATTAATAGCATCTGCTAATGCACCTGTTGGAGCACCACCACCATTAGGCTTTAACCCCATCCAGTAGAAAGTGTGGTTCCAAACTTGAGCGGAGTTATTGAAAACACCACCTGAAGACTTCTTAACGATATCTTCTAAGCTCATATTTTCAAACTCTGTACCCTTGATCAAGTTGTTCAAGTTAGTTGCATATGTTTGATGATGCTTACCATAGTGAAACTCTAGAGTTTCTTTTGAAATATGTGGTGCCAATGCATCTAAGGCATAAGGCAATTGTGGCAATGTGTGTTCCATGAATATCTCCTAGTTAAGCTCGATCAATAAATACAAAATTACATAAAGTGACAGAAAGAAGCATTCTATTCGTTTGAGGCATTTTTTGCTAAAGACTTCACTTTTGCTAACTCCACTTCACTGGATCCTTCAGCCAAGCGGAGCTCTAAACGACTGCCCACCTGTAAATCCTTGGGGTTTTTTAATACATGCCCCACATGATCCAAAATCACAGCATAGCCACGATCAAGAGTTCTTTGTGGATTGAGTAATTCCAACTGCATCGCCCAATGCTGATGACGTTGCCTATGAAGATTGACTTGTGACTGCCATGCCTGATTCAAGCGCGCTTGTAATTGAGTTGCCTTATCTCGCATTTGCTGGGGGTTAGGCAATGCATGAGACAACCTAATCGACAATTGATCTAGCATTTGGGCTTCACGATCTAAACGCTGCACCACACGATGTTGCAGACGTTGCCACAAACCATCCAAATCCTGAAGCAATGCTTGGCGATCAGGTGTCGCTAGTTCAGCAGCCCCAGTTGGGGTAGGCGCTCTTAAGTCAGCCACAAAATCAGCAATCGTGAAATCTGTTTCATGCCCCACACCAGAAACAATCGGCACTGGAGAAGTTGCAATCACGCGAGCTAAGGATTCATCATTAAAAGCCCAAAGATCTTCAATACTGCCGCCACCTCGAACCAAAAGAATCACTTCTACCTCTCCTCTTTTAGCAGCCTCGTACGCTGCTTCCAGAGCTTTAGTAATAGCTGGAGGGGCATCCACACCTTGCACCAAGGTGGGATAGATAGTGACCGGAATATGGGGCGCTCGGCGCCCTAAGGTTGTTAATACATCTTTTAACGCAGCCGCTTGGGCTGAGGTGATCACTGCAATCGCTTGAGGATGCTTCGGTAAGGGGCGCTTTCTAGACTCATCAAATAAACCCTCTGCACTAAGCTTTTCTTTTAACTTTAAGAAGGCTTCATATAAACCTCCTTGACCAGCACGACGCAGCATCCCCACATTGAGTTGCAGATCCCCTCTTGGGACATACATACCAACATTAGCAGCAACTTCAACTAAATCACCCTCCTTGGGGATAAACCCAACTTGGGCATTTCTGCCACGGAACATCACACAACGAATTTGCCCCTCAGCATCCTTTAAAGAGAAGTACCAATGACCGCTGTCATAGGCTTTAAAGTTAGAAACCTCTCCTCGAACCCAAACGTTACCGATATTCCTGTCCAATACATCAGCAATGGTGCGGTTGAGATCGCCAACACCGATAATTTCTCTTGTTATTTCTGTCATTTTTATATGCTGATTTTGTATTTATAAGGGTTTTAGGTTAATAACTATCCACAGGCTCAAGCCAGATCAGGGGACAAGTCAATAAATACCCTGAAAAGCCAATTAAAGTTATACAAGTATTTGAATTTAAATAATATTTACTAAAAATTAATTTCTTTCAAAAACATCGCTCACGAAGAATCAATGATTTAGAACGCATGTTAAATAAAGTTTTTCACATAGTTATCCACAAGCTTGATATCCGATTTACAGGACGCTCTGATTGCTTCGTTTAAAGTATAGGATATGTATGACATGTTAATCGCTGCCGGTTGGCCCGTATGGCCTCTTTTAATCACTTCTATCGTGGGTGTAGCTATCTTGATAGAGAGAACTTGGTTTCTTCAATCCAAGCGCATCACACCACCCCAGTTAATCGAAGGTGCTATTCAGCTGGCCAACTCTGGGGCTCTATCCTCTGCTAACGCACAACAAGCGACTCAAGCTTTGGCTGATGCTGCCCCCTTGGGAAAAATTCTAGCTGCGGCACTGATTGAAAAAGCTCAAAACTCTCCAAAAGAAAAAATGGTTGAAGCGATGCAAGAAGCAGCTGAAGAAGTGAGCCGTTTGCTAGAACGCTATATGGGAGCGCTAGCAACCATTGCAACCGTTGCTCCTTTATTAGGTTTATTCGGAACCGTTATTGGCATGATCGAAATTTTCGGTAGCCAACAAGGGGCTAGCACTAACCCTCAACAATTGGCACACGGTATTTCTATTGCTCTTTACAACACCGCGTTTGGTTTATTGATTGCTATTCCTGCATACACAGGCTGGAGAATCCTGAAAGCCATTATTGAGAAGCGTCAATATGAATGTGAAGCAGCAGCTAAAAAATTACTTCGTGAGCTAGTGAAATAAACCATGCTATTTCAGCAACAATCCTCCTCACCAAGCTCACCTCACATCTTTACTCAGCAGCCAGCAGGGTCATCCAATAGCGCACCAGAAATCAATTTAATTCCATTTATTGATGTTTTATTGGTCATCTTAATTTTCTTGATGATCTCAACAACGTTCACACGTTATCAAGAGCTATCGATTACTTTGCCAAGCGCCGAAGGCGCCCCTTCTAAGAGCCACACCAAAGATATCGCCATCGCCATTACTGCTGATGGTCGAATTGCCATTGATGGCAAACGCGTTAGAAATGATGAGCTAACAAATGTTCTCACCAGAGCCAACCCTAACTCAGCTCAAAGCAATCCTGAAAAATCTCCGACTGTGACAATTGCAGCTGATGGTAAAGCGCCGCATCAAGTCGTGATGCAAGTGATGGAAGCTGCGCGTAATGCAGGCTTACCCAATGTCGTTTTTGCAACGCAGGCGACTTCTAAGTAAGCAACAGGACTGATATGCGCCAAGCACCTCGATTTTGGGAAAAACGCGGCTTACTCGCTAGACTGCTATGGCCCTTGTCGAAGCTATTTGGTTTTATAAGCACTGCTCGGCGATATCTTTACGAATTCAAAATACTGAAGAGTCGCGCCCTACCGGTACCACTCATCATTGTGGGCAATATCAGAGTTGGCGGCACTGGCAAAACACCAACTGTATTAGCCATTGCAAAAGCACTTCAGGCCAAAGGATTTCACCCTGGGATTATTTCTCGAGGTTACAAAGGGCAACATCAAGATGCGGAAGCGGTAAGCCCCACTTCATCACCGAGCGTTATTGGTGATGAACCTTGTTATATGGCTCAACAACTGAGCCCATTAAACATTCCTGTTTATGTTCATCGCCAACGTTTTTTAGCAGCCAGCGCCCTATTAGAAGCTCATCCCAATGTCGATGTCATCATCAGCGATGATGGTTTACAACACTATGCATTAGAGCGTTGGCCAGCAAGAGAAGGTGGTCGCGATATTGAACTGGTGGTGCGCGATGCTCGCGGGGAAGGTAACGAATATCTTTTACCAGCAGGGCCATTAAGAGAACCTTCTTCTCGTCCACGCGACTACACCATCAACATGGGCACAAGTGGCGAACCATACTTGGCTGGGTCGCCCAGCTTTGATGTTGAAATCAAAGTCAAAAAAGCCTATCAATTACAAAACCCTAGCAATACCCTGTCACTATCTGAATTGCAAAGTTCTTCAGAAAAAATCTTGGCGGCAGCCGGTTTGGGTAACCCGCAGAAGTTCTTTGATCTTTTAAAGGCGCAAGCCTTAGAGTTTGATGCACTAGCTCTTGCAGATCACTACAACTTCATTGACAACCCTTTTACAAGCACCTCAGCAGATGTGATTCTCATCACAGAAAAGGATGCCGTAAAATGTTCGCAATTAGAGACTTACAAAGATGATCATCGAATTTGGGTACTACCCATTGAGATTAAATTACCAGCAAGCTTGATGGATTTAATGGCAGATATCATTAAAAGACCTCAACCTTGTTGATGACTTTGATAAGTAGTGAACTAAATCGTCAAAATCTAAAAAAGGCAAAAAATGGATAAGCGCTTACTTGATATTTTGGTTTGCCCAATTTGTAAATCAAGCTTGCAACATGATGCTGAAAAGAACGAGCTCATTTGTAAAGCCGACAAACTAGCCTTTCCTATTAAAGATGGTATTCCAGTCATGCTCGTTGCTGAAGCTAGGAGCTTAGACGCTGCATGAGCAACTCTTTTATCGCGGTCATTCCAGCTCGTCTTGCTTCAACCCGCCTACCCAATAAACCTTTAGCAGATATTGCTGGCAAACCCATGGTGGTGAGGGTAGCTGAGCGCGCGCTTTTATCAGGTGCCTCTCGCGTTGTGGTGGCGGTTGATGATCAAAGTATCTTTGATGCTTGCCAAGCGCACGGATTAGATGTGATGCTCACAAGCAATCAACATCCTACTGGCACCGATCGTCTTAGCGAAGTTGCCAGCCGTCTTCAACTGAGTGATGACACTATCGTTGTCAATGTACAAGGCGACGAACCATTGATTCCAGCGGAACTCATTACACAAGTTGCTGAAACATTAGCTCAGCACCCATCCGCTGATATTGCCACTGCTGCTTTAGCCATTGAAGATCTTGCAGAAGTGAACAACCCGAATGTTGTCAAAGTCGCCATGTCTCAAAGTGGGCAAGCACTTTACTTTTCAAGAGCCCCTATTCCATTTAGCCGTGATCCACAAAAATACCATGCCAAGTGTTTTAGACACATTGGCATGTACGCCTATAAAGCTGGCTTTTTGAAAGAATTTTCGAAACTAGCCCCTGCTCCTATTGAAGAGGCAGAGTCCTTAGAGCAATTAAGAGCCATGTGGTACGGATACACTATACAAGTTCTTATAACTGATGCAGCACCGCCCCCAGGCGTTGATACAGCAGAAGATCTTGAGCGCGTCAGACAAGTATTTAAGAACCCAGCCTAAAGGCCATTTCAGCTTAAAGTATCGGCAAACATCAGGGGAAATCCTGAGGCTGAAAAATTGGCTTTCCACATAAATAATGGGAAAATCAACCCTTTGTGACGATCAGTCAGCTTGCTGTCAAAGAAACAGCCTACTCTTGTCACTTTTCGACCATTTGCAATACCTATAAATTTTAAAAAGGGAGTTAACCATGCGATTGATCCTATTAGGCGCACCAGGTGCCGGTAAAGGAACGCAGGCTAAGTTTATTTGTGAGAAGTTTGGCATTCCACAAATCTCTACAGGTGACATGCTTCGTGCTGCTGTCAAAGCTGGCACTCCATTGGGTATTGAAGCTAAAAAAGTGATGGATTCTGGCGGTCTAGTTTCCGATGAAATCATTATTGGTTTAGTAAAAGATCGTTTAACTCAAGCAGATTGCGCTAAAGGCTATTTGTTTGACGGTTTCCCACGCACTATTCCTCAAGCTCAAGCAATGAAGGATGCTGGTGTAGCGATTGATTATGTTTTAGAAATCGATGTGCCATTTGATGCCATCATTGACCGTATGAGCGGTCGTCGTGTTCACGTTGCATCAGGACGCACCTATCACGTGACTTTCAACCCACCTAAAGTGGCTGGTAAAGATGATGAGACTGGTGAAGACCTCATTCAGCGTGAAGATGACAAAGAAGAAACTGTGAAAAAGCGTTTAGATGTTTATGACGCTCAAACACGTCCACTCGTTGATTACTACTCTTCATGGGCACAAAACGGCGACCCAAGCGCTAAGGTAGCAGCTCCAGCCTATCGCAAAGTAGCAGGCACAGGCTCTGTTGAAGCGATTACAACTAGCGTTTTTGCTGCACTGAAGTAATCAGCAGTCATTAGCAGTCATAAGCGTTTAAGCTAAAACTAAAGCCAGCTTCATGAAGCTGGCTTTTTTTACAACTTCTTTTGATGAATTTATTTTTAAATTTTACGGGTGAAGATATTTTGTGGGATCAGCTACACCCGCAGCTGCAAAACCTTCACGACGCAAACGACAAGATTCACACTGACCACAAGCCAATCCTTCTGGATTAGCCTGATAGCAAGATACTGTTTGAGAGAAATCAATGCCTAAGCTGATACCTGTCTTAACAATCTCTGCTTTACTCATGTGAATAATCGGCGCATGGACTCTGAAGCGCGTGCTGCTCTCGTGTGACTCAACACCCACCTTGGTTGCCAAGTTAGCCATCGCTTCAAATGATTCGACATAGGCAGGACGACAATCTGGATAACCTGAGTAATCAACCGCATTAGCGCCAAAGAAAATATCTCGACCACCCAAGGCTTCAGCCCAGCCCAAAGCAACCGACAACATAATGGTGTTACGCGCAGGCACATACGTAATCGGAATCTCATCACTTTGACCGGGACTGGTGGGTACAGCGTAGGCATCATCCGTTAAAGCAGATCCACCCACAAAGCGACGAAGATCTAAATCAATAATCTCGTGGCGAACAGCGCCTAAAGATTTAGCCACACGCACAGCAGCATCTAGCTCAGAAGAATGGCGCTGACCGTATCTAAAAGAGAGTGCATAAGGCGCATAGCCCAAAGTCTTTGCAAGAGCTAGCACCGTAGCAGAATCCAAACCACCCGACAATAAAACGACGGCGGGCGCATTCTCCGTTCTTGCACGCATAGATGAAATATCCATCGACATCAGTATCAATTATTTCAAACGTTTCAGAGTTTGTTTAGCCAAATCAGCCGCTTCAGTGCCAGCATGTTTGGCAATTAATGTCTCTAGCGTTTTTTTACCTGCTGGCTTTTGACCAGATTCGATTTGACTATTAGCTAAGGTTAGCAAAGCATCTGGGGTTCTAGCATGCAAAGGATAACGTTTAATCATTGCCTGAAGGCTTGTAATGGCAGACTTGTAGTCCTTTTGAGCATATTCAGAGTTACCTAACCAAAACTGAGCTAATGGCCAATAAGGGCTATTAGGGTACTTTTTAGTAAATGCACTAAATCCAGCATCTGATTTCTTCAAGTTGCCGTCTTTAAATGCTTTTAAAGCTGCCTCATAAGCTTCTTTCTCGCCAGGCTGAACGGTGCCCTGCACACCCTCGATTTCAAGGGTTTGTGGCTCAAAATTCTTCACACGATTATTCAAGTCCTGATAGAAACTTTTTTGTTGCGCCAATAGCTCTTCTACCTGCTTCTCCAATAGATCAGCTCTGCCTCTTAGCTTAGCAACTTCTTGGTTTAAATCATCAACTTGACCTTGCATTTGCAATTGAGCTTTCTGGCTCTCACTTAACTGAGCACGCAAATCTAAAATCGCGCGACGAGCCTCGCCATCCTCAAGAAATGCATGAGCAGCTGTTGTAAAACTTCCTAAAGCAACAAAAACAACAGCGGCAAGCGCCGCTGTTGTTTTGTGCAAATAATGTGATGTCTTCATTTGCATGTTTTCTATATCCATTAGTACGCAATATCAGCGCGGCGATTTTCTTGCCATGCCGCTTCATTACTACCCTCTGCTTTAGGCTTCTCTTTACCAAAGCTCACTGCTTCAATTTGGCTATCAGATACACCTAGAAGATTTAAAGATTTACGCACAGCATCTGAACGACGTTGTCCTAATGCCAAGTTGTACTCAGTCGTGCCGCGCTCATCCGTATTGCCTTCGATTCTGATCTTGCGATCTTTATTGGCTTTTAAATAGTTTGCATGAGCCTGCAAAGTTGCTTGGTATTGTGGCTTAACAGAATAGCTATCAAAGTCAAAATAAATGCTGCGCTTAAACAATGGGCTCTTAGGATCATTCCAAGGCTGTGAGCTGTAATCAACGCTACCGCCCTTACCATCAACATCATCCAATTTCACACCAGATGCGCAAGCTGTTAATAGTGCTACTGAAAGCAAGATCGCTGCACGACGCGCAACTGAAAATTGATGTGTTGTATTTTTTTCCATGATATCCCTCGCTATGTTTATGTTTATCTTTATGTATTAACTATTTATTAATTAACTATATTGAATTGCTTTTAATAGTTCGATGCCCATATCGTAACAAATTCAGGTGAAAAATCCTTAAAAGCCTATTAATCCATAAAAGGACCCCAGGCAGGCTCACGAACATCAGCGCCTGGAAGACTTAAAACTTGTTTGTTTTTGCCATCAATCGATACCGCCATCAATACTGGCTTTCCACCAGAGCGTGCAGCGTACAAAACATAGCGTCCATTGGCAGCAAAAGTCGGCGTCTCATCTCGATTGCCATCACTCAATGGAGTGACTTCACCGGTTGTGAGATCTTGCAAATGCAATCGATAGGCACCACCCACACGAGCGATGTAAACGATATTTTTTCCATCAGGCGAGATGCGTGGGCTAGTCACAAAACCATGTTTGAATGTGATGCGTTGCGCTCCACCCTGAGCCTCACCTTCAACTGACATGCGATAGATTTGCGGGCTACCACTGCGATCGCTCGTGAAATAAATCGATTGTCCGTCTGGTGACCATTGTGGCTCAGTGTCAATTGACTGACTACGACTCAAACGAACTAAGCCAGTGCCATTAGCATTGATTTTATAAATCTGTGTATTACCATCTTTTGACAATGCCAAAGCTAGATAACGTCCATCAACAGACCAGGTTGGCGCGCTGTTATTACCCTTTTGGTTGGATAACACGGTACGACGTCCCGTTGCTAACTCGTGGACATACACCACAGGCTTGCGTGACTCAAAAGAAACATAAGCTACTTTTTTACCATCAGGCGACCAGCTAGGAGAAATGATGGGCTCATTACTTGCCAATGCTGGTTTTGCATTTTCACCATCAGAATCAGAAATCACCAAGCGATGAGTTTTACCTGAACGAATCACATAAGATAAACGGGTGGAGAAAACACCACGCTCACCCAAAATCTTTTGAATAATATCGTCAGCAATCTTATGACCTGCTAAGCGCAATTCATCAGCACTCACAGTGATGACTAAACCACCAAGACTTTCATTTTTACGAATGTCATACAAGCGATAACGGATCTCATAACGACCATCGGAAGTACGAGTCACAGAACCCACTGCTAGAGCATCCGCACCACGGGCTGCCCAAGATTTGTAATCAGGCTTAGCATCCCAGCCTAGTTCTGCGCCACCAGACTCCACATTGCGCATCGCACCACTTCTTGCCAAGTCAGAACGAACAACGTCCGTCACCTTGGTGGGTAATTGGTTTTCACCAGTAAAGCGCATCACAGCGATCGGGAATAGAGATTGCCCCACCCCAGAGATCTCAATATTCATTTGCGCTTGAGCAGGCAAAACCATCATCGTCCATGTCGCAACCAAGCTACTGAGCGCTATTGAGAACTTTTTAAATAAATGTTTTGTTGTCATACCAACCAATACCAATCTTTTATCAATCTTTGGGTTTAAAAGTTAAACGAATTTGTTTGGGCACTTTGCCATCATCATCTTTAGGAAGCGTTTGCGCCTCATCAATGGCGCGAAGAACAGCCCGATCCCACCCTGCATCACCACTACTCTTTAAGACCTTACGGCTAATGATAGTGCCATCAGGCGCTAATTCAACGCCCACCTCAGTAGCGGGGTTACCAGCCACTAAAGAAGGATTAAAAATAATCAAAGGCAAAATCTTCCGACGAACCTTATCTGCGTAACCAGGCTTGGCATTACCGCCACCTCCCACACCATCACCCACAACGCCGCCTCGACCACCGGCCGCACCTTCCTTGCCTGCAGCAGAACGTAAACGGGCTAATTGATCGGCTCTGGCTTTATCTTGAGCCATCGCTTCTTTACGCTCAGACTCTGCTTTAGCTTTATCTTGAGCTTTCTTCTTATCTTCTTTGAGCTTAGCTTCTTTTAATTTTGCCTGTTTCTCTTCTTCAGCTTTTTGTTTCTTCAGCTCTTTAGGGTCAACTTTTTTGGTGTTTTTGGCGAGTTCTTTTTTAGGATCCTGCTTCTTCTCAGTTTCCTTTTTCTTTTTCATCGCAATGTCTGCTTTTTCATCAGCATCCATTTTTTGCTCAACAGCGGGTGAAACACTTTTAATCACTGGAACGTTATCCCAGATTTCAGCCTCAAGACCTGCTGGTGTCTGACTCTTCCAATTTAATCCTACTGTTAAAAATAGGATTAATAGCAAATGCATCCCTAAAGCCCATAAAAAAGCTTTACCTGTTCCAGGCTCCGCCTGGAATCGTTCACGAACAGATATCGGAAATGCCGCAGCGCTCAATTACTCTTCACCGCCAAACCAACACGCTTGATGCCATTTTCTTTTAGGCGTGACATCACATCCATCACGATTTCATATTTGATTGATTTGTCAGCTGCAATTACCATTGGTTGATCAGGACTTAACTCTGCACGCTCTCTAGCAAAAGCACCTAACTCTTGACGAGATAAAGTCTTATCAGCCTTGCCTTCGCTTTTAACCAAAATAACTTCTTCGGCAGAAATGTTAATGAGCACAGGAGGTAATGGTTGAACTTGAGCT
This sequence comes from Polynucleobacter sp., assembly GCA_008015455.1. Taxonomy (GTDB): domain Bacteria; phylum Pseudomonadota; class Gammaproteobacteria; order Burkholderiales; family Burkholderiaceae; genus Polynucleobacter. Next base: position 20,793 of record SSFP01000066.1, read on the forward strand.
CCGCCAACAGTTGGTAAGCTCACGATGCCAGGATTAACCATGGGTGTTGTGACCATAAAGATCACCAATAAGACCAACATCACATCAATATAGGGAACCACATTGATGTCAGCCATCGCTCTGCGGCGACCACTCGATTTTCTAGAGATACTAGCCATGAGTTCTCTTTCCTCTTAACGAGCTTGCTGTTGACGTTGCAGAATATTGGAGAACTCTTCGATGAATGTCTCAAAACGAATCGATAGGCGATCGATATCCGCCGCATTGCGGTTATATGCAACAACCGCTGGAATCGCGGCAAACAAACCAATCGCTGTCGCAACGAGTGCTTCAGCAATACCAGGTGCCACGCTAGCAAGGGTTGCTTGCTGCACATTCGCTAAACCACGGAATGAATTCATGATGCCCCACACCGTTCCAAACAAACCAATGTATGGAGAGACTGAACCCACTGATGCCAAGAAAGGAAGATTTGCCTCTAGGGTATCCATCTCACGCTGGTACGCAGCTTTCATCGCGCGACGAGCACCATCAATCTCATTACCTTTTAAAAACTCTTGCATCCCACTCTCAAAAATACGCTCTAGCGATGCCGATTGATCCTTATTACGCATAGCACCTTGTAAGAGTGTATTGAGGTCACCACCTGACCAGAAGTCACGCTCAAAACGTTCCGTATCTTGACGAACTGCCTTCAGCGCTAATCCTTTTCTGAAAATAATGGTCCATGATGCAACTGAAAGACCTAGTAATAGCAACATCACTAGCTGGACCAGCACACTGGCGTTCATAACTAATGACAGTATTGATAAATCTTGAGTTGCATGCATGGCAATAATTTTCCGTAGTAATGAGTTAGCAGTTGTTAATTAAAGTTGTCGAGTGATTTTAAAAGTTTTCAGTGGGTTGAAAAGGATCTTTACTTGGCTTCACGATGAACAGCTAAGGGACCAGATGCTTGGCAAGCGGGCATCATTTCAATCACATTGATATTCACATGCGCAGGCAAAGTCGATGCCCAATAAACAGATTCAGCGATATCTGTAGCTGTTAGTGCTTGAACGCCGTCATAAACCTTGGCAGCCTTTTCATCATCGCCTTTGAAACGCACATTTGAAAACTCAGTCCCTGAACATAAGCCTGGAGCGATATCTGTAACGCGCACTGGAGTACCCAAGAGGTCAGACTTCAAATTAAGGCTGAATTGGCGCACAAATGCCTTGGTGCCACCATAAACGTTGCCGCCTGGATAAGGATAGCGACCAGCAATCGAACCTAGATTGAAAACATGACCACGACCACGCTCGACCATACCTGGCAAAAATGCACGTGTCATGTACATCAAGCCCTTAATATTGGTATCCACCATTTTTTCCCAATCATCTAAAGCAACCTTATGGGCAGGCTCGAGACCAAGGGCTAAACCAGCGTTATTAACCAAAACACTCACATTGGCAAATGCTGCTGGTAATTGCGCTGGTAGAGCAAAAACAGCATCTTTATTAGTCACGTCCAAAATCACGGTATGTAATCTGGCTTGCTGGTCAGCTGGCAAAGAAGCTTTGAGGCTTGCTAGGCGGTCTTGACGGCGCCCTGCTGCAATCACTTGATGACCTTCAGCCAAATAACGCTTGGCAATCGCCTGGCCAAAACCTGCAGTAGCTCCAGTCACTAAAACTGTTAATTGAGTCATTTTTGGTCTCCTTCTATGTTTTTTTGTATCATTTAGGTCTACAGAGTTTAGCGTATGCTAGCCCCAAAATAGTTGATCATCATAGAAAGCCCTAATCATGTTCCAGCGTAGTCAAACATTGGCCAAAACTGATCCCGCATTATGGGATGCCATCCAAGCAGAAAATAAGCGTCAAGAAGAGCATATTGAACTGATCGCCTCCGAAAACTATACGTCTCCAGCCGTTTTAGAGGCTCAAGGCTCACAATTGACGAATAAATACGCTGAAGGCTACCCAGGTAAGCGTTATTACGGTGGCTGCGAGTTCGTAGACGTTGCTGAACAATTAGCGATTGACCGTTTAAAACAGATTTATGGCGCTGAAGCCGCTAACGTTCAGCCTCACTGTGGCGCCTCTGCTAACGAAGCTGTTTTCTTGGCATTTTTAAAGCCTGGCGACACAATTTTGGGTATGAACTTGGCTGAAGGCGGTCATTTAACCCATGGTATGGCGCTTAATATGAGCGGTAAGTGGTTTAACGCTATTCCTTACGGCTTAAACGAGAAAGAAGAAATCGACTATGACGCTATGGAGCGTTTAGCTCGTGAGCACAAGCCTAAACTGATTGTTGCTGGTGCTTCTGCTTACTCATTGCATATCGACTTTGCGCGTTTTGCCAAAGTAGCTAAAGAAGTCGGTGCGATTTTCATGGTGGATATGGCTCACTACTCAGGCTTGATTGCTGCTGGCTTGTACCCTAACCCAGTACCTCATGCTGATATCGTGACTTCTACAACTCATAAGAGCTTACGTGGTCCTCGTGGCGGCATCATCTTGATGAAAGCCGAACATGAAAAAGCCATTAACTCAGCCATCTTCCCAGGTTTACAAGGTGGTCCTTTGATGCACGTGATCGCCGCTAAAGCAGTGGCTTTCAAAGAAGCTCTAGAGCCAAGCTTTAAAGAGTACCAAAAGCAAGTATTGATTAACGCTGATGCAATGGCTAAGACATTGATTCAACGTGGCTTGCGTATCGTTTCTTCACGCACACAATCTCACGTGATGTTGGTTGACCTTCGCGCCAAAAACATCACTGGTAAAGAAGCTGAGCGTGTTTTAGGTGAAGCACACATCACATGTAACAAAAATGCGATCCCTAACGATCCAGAAAAACCTTTTGTTACAAGCGGTATTCGCTTAGGCTCACCAGCCATGACGACTCGTGGCTTTAAAGAAGCAGAAGCTATTCAAGTAGCCAACTGGATTGCTGATGTTTTAGACAATCCTAACGATGCTGCCAATATTGCACGCGTTCGTGAACAAGTGGCTGCTTTAACAAAGCGCTTCCCTGTTTACAGCAACTAATAGCCCTTAGGAAGAACGATGCATTGCCCCTTCTGCAAACACTCAGATACTCAGGTTCTTGATACTCGAGTATCTGAAGAAGGGGACCTCATCAAGCGTCGTCGTCGCTGTGAAAAATGCGATAAGCGTTTTACAACCTATGAGCGTGCCGAATTAGCCTTACCTGCCATTGTTAAAAAGAATGGCAGTCGTGTGGAGTACAACCGTAGCAAGATTGTTGACTCGATGGGTATTGCACTTCGTAAACGCCCTGTATCGGCTGAAGCTGTTGAAGAAGCTATCCGAAACATCGAAGAGCGTCTTCAAGCAACTGGCGAAAAAGAAATTGCCAGTGACCGTGTTGGTGAACTAGTAATGCGTGAACTCAAACGCCTCGACAAAGTAGCCTATATTCGATTTGCTTCTGTCTACAAGAGCTTTGCTGATATCGAATCCTTTGAAAGCGCCCTTAAAGAGTTGAAATAGCGCCCGATAAAGTCTGAACATTCTTACAGACTAATCAGCCCCATCTGATATCTAAATTTTCTAAGTTTGTTGATCATTGAGTAATGAATGATCAACACCTCTCAAGCAATCAATCACACTTAGGCTTCGCATTGGTAGAAGTTTTACTGGCGCAAGCACTCATCAGTAGCTCTTACCTAGTTATCTTTACTTCACAACAATGGTTAAGTGCAAGCGTTTTGCGGCAAGAGCGCAATCTCAAAGAGATGCTTCAAATCAGTGACCAACACGAAATCATGTTGGCGCTTCTATTCCATGACGCTAAATAACTCTGCATGACGATTAGCGAGCTCATGATCTCAACCTTGATCAGCAGCAGTCTGATATTAGGTGTGACGCACTCAACTCAAAATATTTATCAATCATTACAAAAACAACAAACGATGAGCATGCTTCAAAGTGAAGGGTTGCAGGCATTGCAAATGATGGGTCAAGCTATTCAGGGAGCTCACTTAGCTAAAGATAAACAAGGATTTAGATTCATGGCTAAAGATAGCGCCAGCATGAGCAACCAACACATGGCTCAGTTTCAGATCCGCAAAGGTCTTAGCAGTATGGATGGTTCAGATGCCTTCTATACGCAGCATGCGAATAGCGATCAGGTGTATCAAGCATTTTTCATCCAATTGCATGGGCACCATCACCAACGAGAGGGGGCCCTCTATCTACAAACCAAAAATAAAAATGGTCATCTACAAAATGATGCGTTGATCGGTCATGTGACATCCCTTCAAATCAAAGTAGGCCTTATTCAAAATGGGTCCATTCAATGGTTTGATCCCTACCAAATACAAGAGCGCAGCTCAAAGAGACAGGTGCATTGGAAACAAGTCAGACTCATCAAAATATTTTTAACGCTTCGAAAAGGACCCCATCAACTTGAACTTGAAAAAATCTTCACTATTCGAGCAAGCTAATGGTTATGTCTTGCCAATGGTTTTAAGTCTAATTGCGCTGACTAGTCTGGCGACCACCATCGCACTCCAGGCAGCTAGCACTCATCTTCAATTTTTAAACAGTGAACAACAATATTTAAAAATGATTCATGCCTCTGAAATCAAGTTTCTGGAAATTGAAAATCAATTAGCTCATGGCATATCAATACCTTCAGACCCTCTCATACAGATTGAACCGTTTCAACCTAAATACTTTAGATCAAGCAAAGGCATACAGACTCGACATTACAAGATCCAGGTCAGCACACCTCATCCGCATACAAATCATTCGATTCAACTAAGGTCGACTCTTCGAATTGATGAAGCTCATCAAGATAAAAAGAAAGATAAGCCACCCCAAAGATCAATGCAAAGATTGCAATGGGAAGTCTTGCATGATTGACATCAAAACATTGAGGCAATCATCGAGTTCAGGTTTTTCCCTCATAGAAGTGATGATATGTTTAATGATTTTTTCGATCTTGTTAGGCTTTTCCACTCATCTCTTCCAAAGGCAAAGAGCTCTGTTGCAATTACAAAGAGTCGTTCATGCATTTATTGCAGATGCTCAATTGACCCGTCAGTACTCCAGAGAACTTTCTACATTCATTTCCATGCGACCGCTTTCCTCGAATCAGTGGAATCATGGCTGGCAAATTCAGGTGGGGGATTTGAGCAAAGAGCAAGGCGTTAGAGTACTTAAACAATATGCATTTCATGCTGAGACTTTAACAAGTCATATTCAGGTGGCAGAGGATCAATTAAAGCCAAGCCAACAATTTACAGATATGAGCACCCCTCGCAAGACAAGGCATATCAGCTTTAATCGAGGACAAATTGCCGTATTACATAACGGAGGCTTTGTAGCCAACAGAATTATTTGGCAACATCAGCATTACCCAGACTTGATCAGGCATATCATTCTGGGTCCTGGTGGGCGCTGGCGCATTTGCAACCCAAAAGAGGATAATCAAGCCTGTATAAACCATTAATTAAAATGGAACTATGTATAGCCCCAAAGACCATGACTTTATGAATGCAGCCTTAGTAGAAGCTAAGCGAGCTCTATTCATTAGCAACCCCAATCCTCGGGTGGGTTGCGTCATTGTCAAAAATGACATCCTCATTGGTCGAGGACATACCCAAATAGTGGGCGGTGATCATGCTGAAATTGTTGCACTCAAGGATGCTCGCCAAAATGGGTATGATGTTTCGGGGGCAACGGTTTACGTGACATTAGAACCATGCTGCCATCATGGGCGGACCCGACCCTGCACTCAAAGCTTGATCGAAGCTAAGGTAGGCATGGTAGTGGTGGCGATGGAAGATCCTAACCCACTCGTTGCTGGACAAGGATTAGAACAATTGCGTCAAGCTGGTATCGCCGTACGTTGCGGTTTACTAGAAAATGAAGCTAAAGATCTTAATCTTGGTTTTATTAAACGCATGACTCAAGGTTTACCTTGGGTACGTTTAAAAGTAGCCTCTAGCCTAGATGGCAAAACTGCTCTGAACAACGGTACAAGCCAATGGATCACAGGCTCAGAAGCCAGGCATGATGGTCACCGTTGGCGCGCCCAAGCTTGTTGCATCATGACAGGCATAGGTACCGTCAAAGAAGACAACCCGCAACTCAATGTTCGGGATGTAGAGACACCTCGACAACCTCTGCGTGTTTTGATTGACTCTTTTTTAGAAGTTCCTTTTGATGCCAAGATTTTGAACGAGGATCTTGGTGGGCATACCATCATCATCTGCGGACAAGTCGAACCTGATCACCTCGAAAGAACCTCTCTCTTGCTTCGTGAAAAAAATGTCACGATCGTGCAAATCCCAGATAAAAGCGAATGCAGCAAAGGGAAAGTAAATCTTCCAGAAGCTTTTAGATACCTAGCAGAGAAACTGCATATCAATGAAGTCCATGTAGAAGCGGGCTTCAAACTGAATGGTTCTTTAATTCGAGAAAATTGTGTGGATGAATTATTGGTGTACATGGCTCCACGCTTAATTGGGTCTGGAATGGGGATTACCAACCTTCCAGAAATTGAATCTTTGGAAGATACTTATGATTGGAACTTGATAGACCATCTGTCTATCGGTTCAGATTTACGTATGCGCTTCATCAAAGAATCATCTCTCTACTCATAACCCGCAAAAGAAAATTATGTTTACTGGAATCATTCAAGCGATTGGGAAAATTGAAACGGTTGAAAAACTGGGGGATGGCTATCGCCTCAAGATCCACGCTGGTGGTCTTGATATGAGTGATGTTCAATTAGGCGACAGCATTGCACTTCAAGGTGCATGCATGACTGTTGTTGAAATGAGTACCACCCATTTCTCAATCGATATTTCTGCTGAATCCATCAGTAAAACGACAGGGCTAAACGAGCCTGGTTTTATTAACTTAGAAAAGGCTCTTCGCTTCAATGATCGATTAGGGGGTCATTTAGTGAGCGGTCATGTCGATGGCATCGGTGAAGTGACACTTTTTGAGCAAGTTGCTGCCAAAAATCCGGACGAAAGTTCATGGCATCTTGTGATCAAAGCACCTTTAGCACTTTCAAAGTACTTGGCTTATAAAGGCTCCATTGTGGTCAATGGCACCTCTTTAACTGTGAATCAAATCGAAGATGTCACAGGAGGCTGCCTCATGCATATCAACCTCATTCCTCATACTTTGGCCAATACTACCTTGCAGTATCTGCGCGCAGGAAGTCTGGTCAATTTAGAGGTCGATTTGATCGCTAGATATGTCGAGCGCATGTTAAGTTGCCCTAAATAAGTAGCAGAAGCCCTCAAAAACTCAGGAAAAGCCCGATTAGCCCTAAAAAAGCTTTAAAATCACGGGTCTATGTCAAGCGCTCCTTATTCCTTAGCCAGTGTTGAAGAAATCATCGCCGAAATGCGTGCGGGTCGCATGGTTATTTTGGTCGATGAAGAAGATCGCGAAAACGAAGGCGACCTTGTCTTAGCGGCTGATCATGTCACACCAGAAGCTATTAACTTTATGGCGAAGTATGGTCGTGGCTTAATTTGTTTAACTCTCACACGCAAGCGTTGCGAACAACTCAATCTTCCTCTCATGGTGCGTGATAACACCGCTGCCTTAGGAACTAATTTCACGGTATCGATTGAAGCTGCTGAAGGTGTCACAACTGGCATTTCAGCTGCTGATCGTTCACACACTGTCAAAGTCGCTGTAGCACCTGATGCGAAACCTCGTGACATTGTGATGCCAGGTCATATCTTCCCGCTGATGGC